>NZ_JBSFEV010000017.1:0-169875 GCF_053594615.1 Streptomyces sp. NPDC001858 | reverse complement strand
AGCGTGAGGGAAACGCCCGGTTACATTCCGAACCCGGAAGCTAAGCCTTACAGCGCCGATGGTACTGCAGGGGGGACCCTGTGGGAGAGTAGGACGCCGCCGAACAATCTTTGGAAGGACCCTTGGTCCCAGCGTTCAGCTGGGACCAAGGGTCCTTTTTTGCTTTTCTGGAGCGCGCCGGGTAGCCGGTTGCGCGAGAATGTTTGCGGTACCGAAGACAGGAGTCACCGATGTCCACCAACTCTCCCGACGACCGACCGGAGCGCGACCAGCGGCGACGGGACAGTGGGGACCGTGGCGACCGCGGTGCCAACCGTGGTGGTGATCGTGGTGGTTTCCGTCGCGATGACAGTCGTGGTGGTGGCCCGCGTCGTGATGATCGTGGGTCTCGTCCGGCGTTCCAGCGTGATGATCGGCGTGATGGTGATCGTGGTCCGCGTCGCGACGACCGTGGTGGTGACCGTCCCGCGTTCCGTCGTGACGACCGCCGTGACGAGCGTCCTCCCTTCCGCCGGGACGACCGCCGGGACGACCGGCGCGATGACCGCCGTGACGACCGGCGGGACGACAACCGTGGTGATCGTGGTGGTTTCCGCCGCGATGACAACCGTGGTGGTGGCTTCCGGCGTGATGATCGTCGCGACGATCGTCGTGATGGTGATCGTGGGCCGCGTCGGGACGACCGTGGTGGTGACCGTCCCGCGTTCCGTCGTGACGACCGCCGTGACGAGCGTCCCCCCTTCCGTCGAGACGACCGGCGCGATGACCGCCGGGATGACCGGCGGGACGACAACCGTGGTGGGGGCTACGTTCGGCGGGACGATCGTCGCGACGACCGTGACCGTGGTGGTGATCGTGGTGGTTTCCGTCGCGATGACAGTCGTGGTGGTGGCCCGCGTCGTGATGATCGTGGGTCTCGTCCGGCGTTCCAGCGTGATGATCGGCGTGATGGTGATCGTGGTCCGCGTCGCGACGACCGTGGTGGTGACCGTCCCGCGTTCCGTCGTGACGACCGCCGTGACGAGCGTCCTCCCTTCCGCCGGGACGACCGGCGCGATGACCGCCGTGACGATCGGCGGGACGACAACCGTGGTGGGGGCTACGTTCGGCGGGACGATCGTCGGGATGACCGGCGTGACGATCGGCGGAGCGATGGTCCCGGTGGTTATGTGCGGCGGGATGACAGCCGGGGTGAGCGCGGGGGCTTCCGTGGGCGGGATGACCGGGATGCGCGTGGGCCCCGTCGGGACGACCGTGGTGGGCGGCCCGGTGGCTTCCGTGGGCGGGACGGGCGCGACGACCGTCGGGATGACCGGCGCGACGACCGGCGTGGTGGCGGTGGGCGGTTCCGTGACGAGCGGGATCGTGACCGCGAGCCGATCAAGCGGCTGCCGATCCCGGAGGACGTCACCGGCGAGGAGATCGACAAGGACGTACGGCAGGAGCTGCAGAGCCTGCCCAAGACGCTTGCCGATGACGTCGCCAAGAACCTGGTGATGGTCGCCCGGCTGATCGACGAGGACCCCGAGGGCGCCTACGGGTACTCGAAGGTGGCTCTGCGGCTGGCTTCGCGTGTCGCCGCCGTGCGTGAGGCGGCCGGGTTCGCGGCGTACGCCAACCAGAAGTACAGCGAGGCGCTCGCCGAGTTCCGGGCTGCGCGGCGGATGAGCGGCGGCGTGGAGCTGTGGCCCGTCATGGCCGACTGCGAGCGTGGGCTCGGCCGGCCGGAGAAGGCGCTGGACATGGCCGGCGCACCCGAGGTGAACAAGCTCGACAAGGCCGGCCAGGTCGAGATGCGGCTCGTCGCGGCCGGCGCCCGGCGCGACATGGGGCAGCTGGACGCGGCCATCGTGACGCTGCAGAGCCCCGAGCTGGCTGCCGGCTCCGTCCAGCCGTGGACCGCGCGGCTGCGGTACGCGTACGCCGACGCGCTGCTCGCCGCAGGGCGTGAGGACGAGGCGCGGGAGTGGTTCGCCAAGGCCGTCGAGGCGGACCGGGACGGCAGCACGGACGCCTCCGACCGGCTTGCCGAGCTGGACGGGGTGGACTTCGTCGACGCCCTGGACGACAGGGGTGACAGCGGCAGCGGCAGCGAGACCGACGGGGGCGACGCGGCCGTCGTCGAGGACGTGGCTGAGGCGAAGGTCGAGCGCGACGAGGACTGACGTAGGTGCAAGGGGCGGGATCCGGTTCACCGGGTCCCGCCCCTTCGTGCGTTCAGGCGTCGAGTGCGCGCAGGACCAGGCCCGAGGCCGGTTTCGGGCCGAACGACGTCGACTTGCGGGGCATGGTGACGCCCTGTCGGGCGAGGTCGCGGACGACGTCCTCGTGGACGGGGTGGAGCAGGACCGCGGTTCCGCCGTCGCGTCGGGCCTTGCGGACGGTTGCCGCCGTGTCGTGGATGTAGGCGATGCGGGTGGGGTCGTCCTCGGGGATGTGCCAGATGTGGTCGAGGAGGGTGGCGTGCAGGACCGTCGCGTCCAGGGTGCGCCAGGCGTCCGGGCGGTCGGTGGGGACGGTGCGGTCGAGGAGGGCCTGGTCGGGGCGGTCGACGAGGTGGAAGGCGCCGTCGCCGGCCAGGAGGAAGGCGTTGCCCGCGCGGGCGGCGTCCGCCAGGGCTTCGAGGGCCTGCGGGAGGGGGAGCTCCAGGTGCCGGACGCGGAACCGGCCGTCGAGCGCGGCCAGGGCGTCCGCGACGGGCAGGCCGTGCAGCAGGCGGTGGATGGCGCGGACGCGCAGGGGGTAGCGGACGGTGTCGACCAGGAGGACCAGGCCGTGGTCCCAGGGGCTGGGGGAGGGGTGCTCGGCACGGAGGCGGAGGTAGGTCGCCCAGCGGTGGTGGCCGTCGGCGATGAGGGCCTGGTGGTGGGCGAGGTCCTCCTGGACGCGGGCCGTGTCGGCGGGGTCGGTGATCGCCCAGAGGCGGTGGCTGTAGCCGTCCTCCGTGGTGGTGGAGAGCAACGGGGGCCGGTCGGCCGTGCGGTCCACGATCTCCGCCGTGGCGCCGTTGCCCCGGTACGTGAGGAGGAGGGGTTCTAGGTTCGCGTAGGTGGCGCGCATCAGGGCCGCGCGGTCCGCGACGACGTGCGGCATGACGTCCTCGTGGGGGAGGACGATGCCCTCCGAGGGTTCCGAGACGCGCAGGGCGCCGATGAGGCCGCGCTGGAGCATGCCGTCCGCGTGCCGCTGCTCGTAGACGTACAGGGCGGGCTCGGGGTCGGCCGTCAGGACGCCCTCGGACAGCCAGCGTTGCAGGGTGTCGGCGGCCTGTTCGGTGCGGGCGCTGGGGGTGGTCGCCTGCGGGAGGATCAGGCGGACGATGTTGTACGGGTCCGCGTCCTGGAGGTGGTGCAGGCCGTCCGGGCGTACGACGACGTCGTACGGCGGCGAGGTGACGGCGGCGAGGCTTCCGACCCGGTCGGGGTCGTAGCGCAGGCCTCGGAACGGGGTGAGTTCCAGGCCTCGGGGCGCCGTTGCTTCCGAGTGACCTGCTGTGTTCATCCCGGCATCGTACGGGTCGGACATGTGGGCGTACCTCTGTCAGTGGCATGCGGGATGATCGGGGGAAAGCGGACCGAACGAGGAGCGATGTGCAATGAGCCGGAGCGTCAGGACGAGGCCCGAGGGCAGTGGGCAGGCCCTGAGCGAGGCGTACGACACGGCGCTGCTCGATCTGGACGGGGTGGTGTACGCGGGCGGGAACGCGATCGTTCACGCGGTCGAGTCGCTGGCCGTCGCGCGGGCCGGCGGAATGCGTCTTGCGTATGTGACCAACAACGCGCTGCGGACGCCCGGCACGGTCGCCGAGCACCTCACCGAGCTGGGGATACCGACCGGGGCTGAGGACGTCATCACCTCGGCGCAGGCCGTGGCGCGGCTGATCAGTGAGCAGGTTCCGGCGGGGGCGCGGGTGCTGGTGATCGGCGGGGAGGGGTTGCGGGTGGCGCTGCGGGAGCGGGGGCTCGTGCCGGTGGAGTCGGCGGACGACGATCCGGCGGCGGTGGTGCAGGGGTTCGGCGGTCCGGATCTGCCGTGGGGGCGGTTCGCGGAGGCGTCCTACGCCGTCGCGCGCGGGGTGCCGTGGTTCGCGTCCAACACGGATCTGACGATTCCCAGCGGGCGGGGGATCGCGCCGGGCAACGGGGCCGCGGTGGAGGTCGTGCGGATCGCGACCGGGGCCGAGCCGCAGGTGGCGGGCAAGCCGCTGCCGCCGATGCACCGGGAGACGATCCTGCGGACGGGCGCCGAGCGGCCGTTGGTCGTCGGGGACCGGCTGGACACGGACATCGAGGGCGCGTTCAACGGGGAGGTCGACTCGCTGCTCGTCCTCACCGGTGTCACCGACGGCGCACAGCTGCTCGCCGCGCCGCCGCAGCACCGGCCGACCTATGTCGACAGCGATCTGCGCGGGCTGCTCACCGGGCAGCCGGAAGTCGTCGCGGAGGGCGCTGGGTTCCGGTGCGGCGGGTGGACGGCGAGCGCGGGGGCGGAGGCTCTGGAGCTGGCCGGGGACGGCGAGGCCCTGGACGGGCTGCGGGCGTTGTGCGCGGCGGCCTGGACGGCGGCCGGGGACGGGGCCTGTGGGCTGGACGGCGGGAAGGCGCTGGCGCGGCTGGGGCTGTGACGAGGGTTCCTGCCGCCCGAACCTGCCGCCCGAACCTGCCGCCCTGAACCTGTCGCCCTCGACCTGCGGACCGGCTGGGCCGGCAGCGGTCGTGACCAGGGATGAGGTGGATTGGGAGGGTAGGCTAACCTAACTGCGTGTTGGTCGACAGTGTTCCCGAACAGCGCGCGGAGACCGCCTCCGCGCCCCCGAACCGATGGGCGCCACGTTCCGTCGGGTTGCTTGCCGCCCTGGCGATCCTGCTGGCGGTGGCCGTGGCGAGCATCGCCATCGGGGCCAAGGAACTGTCCGTCGCACAGGTCTGGCACGGGCTGTTCGAGGACTCGGGGACGTACGCGGACGTCGTCGTCGACGAGCGGCTGTCGCGGACCGTGCTGGGAATGCTCGTCGGGGCGGCGCTGGGCCTGTCGGGGGCCGTGCTGCAGGCGCTGACGCGCAATCCACTGGCCGACCCCGGTCTGCTCGGCATCAACGCGGGCGCCTCGGCCGCCGTCGTCACCGCCATCACCTACTTCGGCGTCACGAGCCTGAGCGGCTATGTGTGGTTCGCCTTCTTCGGGGCGGCCGCCGTCGGCGCGCTGGTCTGGTTCCTCGGCGGCAGCCGGGGGGCCACGCCGGTGCGGCTCGCGCTCGCCGGCACCGCGATCAGCGCCGCGCTCTACGGCTACCTCCAGGCCGTGATGATCATGGATGACGCGGCGCTCTCCCGGATGCGTTTCTGGACGGTGGGTTCGCTGTCGACGGCTACCGACGAGACCATCTGGCAGGTGCTGCCTTTCCTGGCGGTCGGCACGCTCCTCGCGTTCGCTCTCGCCCGGCCGCTGAACGCGGTGGCCATGGGCGACGACACGGCCAAGGCGCTCGGCGCGAACCTCAACCGGACCCGGGCGCTGTCGATGCTCGCCGCGACCGTGCTGTGCGGGGCGGCGACCGCCGCGTGCGGGCCGATCGTGTTCGTCGGGCTGATGGTCCCGCACATCGTCCGCTCGTTCACCGGTCCCGACCTGCGCTGGATCATGCCGTACGCGGCCGTCCTGTCGCCGGTGCTGCTGCTGGGCTCCGATGTCATCGGCCGGGTCGTCGCCCGGCCCTCCGAGGTGCAGGTCGGCATCATCACCGCGATCATCGGCGGCCCGGTCTTCATCTTTCTCGTACGACGGCGGAGGACGGCCCAGCTGTGAAGAGCGCACAGAAGACCGTCCGGAACTCCCCTCGTGCGGTGCGTACCCCGGGTGGGCTGTCCGTCCGGCTGGACCCGCGGGCGCTGATCGTCGTCCTGCTGCTGGTGGTCGCCGCGCTCGCCGCGAGCGTCGTGCTGATCGGCACCGGCGACTTCCCGATCCCGGCCGGCGACGTCGTGAAGACGTTGCTCGGCGACGGCAATGCCGGGCAGGAGTTCATCGTCAACGAACTGCGGCTGCCGCGGGTCCTCGTGGGGCTGCTCGTCGGGGCGTCGCTGGGGCTCGGCGGGGCGCTGTTCCAGGCCGTGTCGCGCAACCCGCTGGGCAGTCCGGACGTGCTGGGGCTCGGGCAGGGCGCGACGGCCGGCGCGCTGGTGATGATCGTGCTGTTCTCCGGGAGCGCCGCGCAGGTGACCGTCGGCGCGCTGGTGGGCGGCCTGGTGACCGGGGCCCTCATCTATCTGCTGGCGTGGAAGCGGGGGGTGCACGGGTACCGGTTGGTGCTCGTCGGCATCGGTGTCTCGGCCGTCGCGACGGCCGTCAACGGCTACCTGATGACCAAGGCGGACTTCGTGGACGCGGCCCGCGCGGTCGTGTGGATGACCGGCACCCTCGACGGGCGGGACTGGAAGCAGGTCTGGCCGCTGCTCGCGCTGGCCTGCGTCCTGGTGCCGCTCGTCCTCGCCAACGCGCGCGGGCTGCGGATGATGGAGATGGGCGACGACGTCTCGCACGCGCTGGGGGTGCGGGTGGAGCGCGTACGGCTGCTGCTGATGGTCGCCGCCGTGCTGCTCACCGCGGCCGCGACCGCCGCGGCGGGTCCCGTCAGCTTCGTGGCGCTCACCGCGCCGCAGCTCGCCCGGCGGCTGACCCGGTCGCCCGGGCCGAATCTCGTACCGTCGTTGTGCATGGGCGCCGCCCTGCTGGTCATCGCCGACTGGGGCTCGCAGCGGCTCTTCGGCGACGGGCAGCTGCCCGTGGGCGTGGTCACCGGTGTGCTCGGCGGGGTCTACCTGCTGTGGCTGCTGGTCACCGAGCGCAAGGCGGGACGGATATGAGCCGCGCCACCCCTGCAAGCAATGGGCTGAACATCAAGAGGAGCACCGTGAACCGCCTGTCCGCCGAGAATGTCACCCTCGCCTATGACCAGCGGGTCATAGCCGAACAGCTGTCGGTGGAGATACCGGACAACTCCTTCACCGTGATCGTCGGCCCGAACGCCTGCGGCAAGTCGACGCTGCTGCGGGCGCTGTCGCGGATGCTGAAGCCGAGCCAGGGCCGGGTGCTGCTGGACGGGCAGGTCATCCAGTCGATGCCCGCGAAGAAGGTGGCGCGGACGCTGGGGCTGCTGCCGCAGTCGTCCATCGCGCCCGAGGGGATCACCGTCGCCGACCTCGTCGGCCGCGGCCGGTATCCGCACCAGGGAATCCTGCGGCAGTGGTCGTCCGAGGACGAGCGGGTGGTGGGGGAGTCGATGGCGCAGACCGGGGTCGCCGAGCTCGCCGACCGGTTCGTCGACGAGCTGTCCGGCGGCCAGCGTCAGCGGGTGTGGATCGCGATGGCGCTCGCCCAGCAGACCCCGCTGCTGCTGCTCGACGAGCCGACGACGTATCTCGACATCCAGCACCAGATCGACGTCCTGGACCTGTGCGCGGAACTGCACGAGGAGCAGGGGCGCACGCTGGTCGCCGTGCTGCACGACCTCAACCACGCGGCGCGGTACGCCACGCATCTGGTCGCGCTGAAGGACGGCGAGGTCATCGCGCAGGGCGCGCCCGCGGACGTCGTCACGGCCGGGCTGGTGGAGGAGGTCTTCGGGCTGCGCTGCCAGGTCATCGACGACCCGGAGACCGGGACGCCGCTGGTGGTGCCGGCGGCCCGCAAGGCACGCGCGCGCGTGGTCGCTAAAGAAGCTTCCTGAGCTGGAACAGGTCCCTGAGGCCGGCCTCCAGCTTCACCCGCCCCGAGCCCCACGCCTTGGCGAAGTTCAGTTCGCCGGCGACCAGCGCGACCAGGTCGTCGCCGGTCATGGTCAGCCTGATCTGGGCCTTCTCCGGCGGAGGCCCCTGGAGGGTGTCGTGGACCACGATCCGGCCGCCGGTCATCCGGCCGACGAACGTGACGTCCAGGTCGGTGATCCGGCAGCTCACCGAACGGTCCATGGCGGCGGCCGTCCGGACGTCGCCTTCGGCGCCCTGCATATTGGCGGAGAGCTTCTCGAGTGCGGCACGGCACTCCTCGATCGTGGCCATCGTGACCGACGGTACCCCAGGGGTTCGCGGTAGCGTCTGGGCATGAGCGACACAGTGCCGCAGACGGGTGCGGGGACCGGGACGGAGGCCGTGGCCGAGGCGCGGGAGCCGGAGCACGACCCCGCCGCTCCCGCCCCGCTGGCCGTCGCGCGTGTCGCCACCGGCAACGCCGAGGTGGACGCGCAGCTGGAGCGGCTGGCCGACGCGGACCACCTCGCCACGGACGGACATCTCCAGGTGTACGAGGATGTACACCGGGGGCTGCGCGACGCGCTCACCGCGCTCGACGCCCGCCCGGGACCTCCGGCGCCCCCGACCTCGTACGGCACTAGGAGCTGAACCGAACGTGGCAGGAGTCGCACGTCGCCGTCTGGACGCGGAGCTGGTCCGCCGGAAGCTCGCGCGCTCGCGCGAGCACGCGGGCCAGCTGATCGCCGCCGGGCGGGTCTCCGTCGGCAGGACCGTCGCGACGAAGCCCGCCACGCAGGTGGAGACGGCGGCCGCGATCGTCGTCGCCGTCGATGACGACGACCCCGACTACGTGTCCCGTGGCGGCCACAAGCTGGCCGGCGCGCTGGAGGTCTTCGTGCCGCAGGGGCTCGTGGTGGAGGGGCGGCGGGCGCTCGACGCCGGCGCGTCCACCGGCGGGTTCACCGATGTGCTGCTGCGGGCGGGTGCGGTGCACGTGGTCGCCGTGGACGTCGGATACGGACAACTCGCCTGGTCTCTGCAGAGCGATGAACGCGTCACCGTCAAGGACCGTACGAACGTACGCGAGTTGACGCTTGAAGCGATCGATGGGAAGCCTGTGGATCTTGTCGTGGGGGACTTGTCCTTCATCCCGCTGGGGCTGGTGCTGCCCGCCCTGGCCCGGTGCGCCGGGCCGGACGCGGACCTGGTGATGATGGTCAAGCCGCAGTTCGAGGTGGGGAAGGAACGGCTCGGCAGCGGAGGGGTCGTACGGAGTCCGCAGCTGCGGGCGGAGGCCGTGCGGGGCGTGGCCGGGAAGGCGTGGGAGCTGGGGCTCGGCGTGAAGGGTGTCACCGCCAGCCCGCTGCCCGGGCCGTCGGGCAATGTCGAGTACTTTCTGTGGCTCCGGGCGGGGGCGCCTGCCCTCGACCCGGCCGATGTCGACCGTGCAGTTGCGGAGGGGCCGCGTTGACGCTGAACCGAGCTCGTACTGTGTTCCTGCTCGCCCACACCGGGCGGCCCGCGGCCATTCGCAGCGCCGAACTGGTGGTCAAGGGGCTGCTGCGCGAGGGCATCGGGGTGCGCGTACTGGAGTACGAGGCCGCCGATCTGCCGCTGCCGGACGAGGTGGAGCTGGTCTCCGAGGCCACCCCGCAGTGCCTGGAGGGCTGCGAGCTGCTCATCGTCCTGGGCGGTGACGGCACGCTGCTGCGCGGCGCGGAGTTCGCGCGGGCGTCCGGGGTGCCCATGCTCGGCGTCAACCTCGGGAGCGTCGGCTTCCTCGCCGAGGCCGAGCGGGACGACCTCGACAAGGTCGTCGACCGGGTGGTGACGAAGGCGTACGAGGTCGAGGAGCGGATGACCGTCGACGTGGTCGTGCACCGCAACGGCGACATCGTGCACACCGACTGGGCGCTGAACGAGGCGGCCGTGCAGAAGGCGGGCGCCGAGAAGCTGCTGGAGGTCGTGCTGGAGATCGACGGGCGGCCGGTCACCGGCTTCGGGTGCGACGGGATCGTCCTGTCGACCCCGACCGGGTCCACCGCCTACGCGTTCTCGGCGGGCGGGCCGGTGGTGTGGCCCGAGGTCGAGGCGCTGCTGATGGTGCCGATCAGCGCGCACGCGCTGTTCGCGAAGCCGCTGGTGACCTCGCCGAACTCGGTGCTCGCCGTGGAGCTGCTGCCGCACATTCCGCCGGGTGTCCTGTGGTGCGACGGGCGGCGGACCTTCGAGCTGCCTCCGGGGGCCCGGGTCGAGGTGCGGCGGGGCAGCGTCCCGGTGCGGCTGGCGCGGCTGCACCACGCCTCCTTCACCGACCGGCTGGTCGCGAAGTTCGCGCTGCCCATCTCGGGGTGGCGCGGCGCGCGGCATTAGCAACCCTGCGCGGGCGGGGCGAGTGCACTCGGGTGGGTGATAAGTGAAGGCCCTCCGCTTTCGCCCACCTGCCGGTTCTCGCTGTGGGGGCGGGGGGCGTCGCACTCCCGCCCCCCGACCTCGTAAGGTCGTGTCCGTGTTGGAGGAGATGCGGATACGGTCGCTCGGAGTCATCGACGACGCGGTCGTCGAGCTGTCGCCCGGCTTCACCGCCGTCACGGGTGAGACGGGTGCGGGCAAGACCATGGTGGTCACCAGCCTCGGGCTGCTGCTGGGCGGGCGCGCGGACCCGGCGCTCGTGCGGATCGGCGCCGAGAAGGCGGTCGTGGAGGGGCGCATCAGCGTGCCCGCGGGCGCCTCGGTGGTCGTCCGGGCCGAGGAGGCCGGGGCCGAGCTCGACGACGGGGCGTTGCTCATCAGTCGGACCGTTTCCGCCGAGGGGCGGTCACGGGCGCACGTGGGCGGGCGGAGCGTGCCCATGAGCGTGCTCGCCGAGCTCGCCGACGAACTGGTGGCGGTGCACGGGCAGACCGACCAGCAGGGGCTGCTGAAACAGTCCCGGCAGCGGCAGGCGCTCGACCGGTACGCGGGCGACGCGGTGACCGTGCCGCTCGCCAAGTACAGCGAGGCCTACCGGCGGCTGCGGGCCGTGGCCGTCGAGCTGGAGGAGATCGTCACGCGCGCGCGTGAGCGGGCCCAGGAGGCCGACATGCTGCGCTTCGGGCTCGACGAGATCGCCGGGGTCGAACCGCGTGCCGGGGAGGACGTGGAGCTGTCGGAGGAGGCCGAGCGGCTCGGGCACGCGGAGGCGCTGTCGTCCGCCGCGACGGCCGGGCACGCCGCGCTGGCCGGCAACCCGGAGGATCCCGAGGGCATCGACGCCGCCACGCTCGTCGCGGGGGCGCAGCGGGCCCTGGAGACCGTCAGGTCGCACGATCCGGCGCTGGCCGCGCTCGCCGACCGGCTCGGGGAGCTCGGGATCCTGCTGGGCGATGTGGCGGGCGAGCTCGCCGGGTACGCCGACGACCTCGACGCCGATCCGCTGCGGCTGTCGGCCGTCGAGGAGCGGCGGGCCGCGCTCACCGCGCTCACCCGCAAGTACGGCCAGGATGTGAACTCCGTCCTCGCCTGGGCCGAGCAGAGCGCCGCCCGGCTCACCGAGCTGGACGGCGACGACGAGCGCATCGACGAGCTGACCGCCGAACGGGACGCCCTGCGCGCCGAACTCGGCGGGCTGGCACAGGCGCTGACGGACGCGCGCACGGAGGCCGCCGCGAGGTTTGCGGCCGCGGTGACGGCAGAGCTTGCGTCCCTCGCGATGCCGCACGCGCGCGTGTCGTTCGACATCCGCCAGACCGAGGACCCGGAGGGCGTGGAGGTCGGCGGCCGCGCGGTCGCCTACGGTCCGGCTGGCGCGGACGAGGTCGAGCTGCTGCTCGCCCCGCACCCGGGCGCGCCGCCGCGGCCCATCGCCAAGGGCGCGTCCGGCGGTGAGCTCTCGCGCGTGATGCTCGCCGTCGAGGTGGTGTTCGCGGGGACGGACCCCGTGCCGACGTACCTCTTCGACGAGGTCGACGCGGGCGTCGGCGGCAAGGCGGCCGTCGAGATCGGACGGCGGCTCGCGAAGCTCGCGAAGAGCGCGCAGGTCGTGGTCGTCACCCACCTGCCGCAGGTCGCCGCCTTCGCCGACCGGCAGCTGCTGGTGGAGAAGACCAACGACGGGTCGGTGACCCGGTCCGGCGTGAAGGTCCTGGAGGGCGAGGACCGGATCCGCGAACTGTCCCGGATGCTCGCAGGCCAGGAGGACTCCGAAACGGCCCGAGCCCACGCAGAAGAGCTCCTGGCAACGGCTCGCGCGGACGGCTAGCGCGGACCGCCGGCGGCGACGACGCGGCGGGACCCGGGCGGCGCGGACGGGGCGAACGCTCGGGATGGTCGGACGGGGCTCGGGTATTCGAACGGAACCCTGATGTCCTTCACCCGTGTGGGTGGTGCAGGGGGGTGTGTCGTTGGGTGGGTGGGGGCTGGGCGGCACGGAACACCCGTGCGTGCTGGCATCCTTGGGCGTAGTACGTGGAGGAACGTCAGCGGTCCACCCCTCCGCACGGTCCCCTCTGTACGTTTCTTCGTGACCGTCCGACGCCGAACCAGGAGCCCCGGCCACGTGAGCAGCCACTCACCGCACGGCCAGTCGTCGCTGCGCACCGTGCAGGTGCTGGGCGGCGGCAACGCCGGCAGCAGCGCGCACGTGCGCTCCCTGGCCTCGGGGCTGGTCGCTCGGGGCGTACGGGTGACCGTGTGCGCCCCTGCGGAGGCCGATCACACCTACGACTTCACGGGCGCCGGAGCCGAACACGTGCACGTGCCGCGTAGCAGCGACCCGGGGTCCGTCGCGGCGCTCCGGGCGGCCTGCACGGACGCCGACCTGGTCCACGCGCACGGGCTGCACGCCTCCTTCCGCGCCGTCCTCGCGCTGAGCGGCCGACGCACCCCGCTTGTCGTCACCTGGCACAACCGCGCGCATGCCGAGGGCGCCCGCGCCCATCTGCTGCGGCTGCTGGAGCGGCGGGTCGCGCGGACGGCCGCGGTGGTCCTCGGCACCACCTCCGACCTGGTCGACCGGGCCCGCCGGACGGGCGCCCGCGACGCGCGGCTCGCCGCCGTGGCGCTGCCCGGGCCCGGCCGGGGCGAGGGCGCCGAGGAGTCCGAGCTGCCGCCCCCGAAGATGCGGGCCGAACTCGGAGCCGTCGACCGCCCGTTGCTCATGGCGGTCGGCTCGCTGGACCGGCACCGCGGCTACGACCTGCTGCTGGACGCCTCGCGCGCGTGGCGGCGGCTGGACCCCGCGCCCCTGCTGGTGATCGCGGGGGAGGGGCCGCAGCGGGCGGAGCTGCAACGCCGTATCGAGGACGAGGAGCTGCCGATCCGGCTCGTCGGACGGCGGGACGACGTGAGCGATCTGCTCACCGCCGCCGACCTCGCGCTGCTGCCCGGCGGCGGGGAGTCCCGCTCGGTCCTCGCCCAGGAGGCCCTGCACGCGCGGGTGCCGCTCGTCGCGGCCCTGGCGGGCGGCATCCGCGAACTCGTCGGCGACGCGGCCGAACTGGTGCCGCCGGACGACGCGCAGGCCTTCGCCGCCGCCGTCGAACGACTGCTCTGCGATCCCGAACGGTCCGAGCTGCTGCGGGACCTGGGCAGTCGGCAGGCGGCGACCTGGCCCACCGAGGACGAGACGGTCGCCCAGGTGCTCAGCGTCTACGACGAGCTGACCCGGCCCCGGCCCATGATCTGAGCCGACCCGACCCGACCCAGGCCGGTCACGGTACGTGTCGGCGGGCGCGCAGGGCCAGGCTCAGCGCCAGGACCGTCTGCGGGTCGTCGAGGTCGGTGCCGAGCAACTCGCCGATGCGGGCGAGGCGGTTGTACAGCGTCTGGCGGTTGAGATGCAGTTCGCGGGCGGTCTCCGCCTTGCGGCCGGCATGCGCCAGATAGGTCTCCAGGGTGGGCAGCAGGGGCGGCTTGGAGCGCTGGTCGTGGTCGCGGACCGGGCCGATCGCGCGGTCCACGAAGGCCGCCAGATCCGGGTGTTCGCGCAGCCGCCACAGCAGCAGGTCGATGTCCAGACGCCGGGCGTCGTACCAGGGGCGGTCCGGCAGGCCCTGTGCGGCGGTCGCCGTCTCCGCCGCGTGTCTGAGACCCGCCGAGGCGGCCGCCCAGCCGCCCGCGACCCCGACCACCACCACCGGCGGCTGCGCTCCCGGCCGCCGCATCCCGGCCCGCTCCACCCCGGCCCGCAGCGCGGCCCCGACCCGGTCCGCGACCGCCGACCGCTCCGACTCCGAGCGCAGCCCCAGCAGCACCGGCACCCGGCCCTCCACCGGCCGCACGCCCAGCAGCACCGGCATGCCCAGCGACGCCAGCTCCTCCGCGACCGCCCGGGCCAGCACCGCCCAGCCCCCGCCCGCGGAGGGGCCGTCCGCCAGCCGCATGACGACCGGGAGCAGCGGGCCGGCGCCCGGCCGGAAGCCGAGGACGCGCGCCTGCGCCGGAGCGTCCTGGGCGGCGATCCGGCCCTCGGCGAGGTCGGTCAGGAAGTCGCCCCGCCCACGCGCCGCGAGCTCCTCCTCCTGACGGGCCTGCATCAGCACCACGGCGAGGATCTGGGCCGTCCGCTCGGCGGCGATCCGGTGCACGGGTGCGAGCGGGGCGCGCACCGGCAGCAGCACGAGCCGGGCGCGCACCGAACCCGCCCCCGGCCCGCCCCCGGGCACGTCCACCAGCACCGAACCGGCGGGCGGCGGCACGTCCTTGTGCGGGCCGCGCAGCCCCTCCCACACCTGGAGCGGATCCGCGCCCTCCGGACCGGCCCCGGCCGCGTACAGGAGCCGGCCGTCGGTCGTCTCCAGGAACACCGGGTTGCCGCTGAAGTCGGCCAGGATGCCCAGCACCTGCGGGATCCCGCCGCCGCCGAGCAGCGCTTCGGTGCAGCGCCGGTGCACCTCCTCCGCCTGCTGCAGCAGCGCGTAGTGGCCGTTGACGATCTCGGTGTGGACCTCCTCCGTGACCGCCACGAACGGGACCTCGCGGTGCAGTTGGACGAGCGGGAGCCCGGTCGTGCGCGCCGTCTCCACCAGGGACGCGGGCAGCCGGGTGAAACGCGGGCCCAGTTCGATCACCAGGGCCGCGATGCCCCGCTCGGCCAGGGTGCGCACGAACGCCCGCTGCTCGGCCGGACGGGTGCCGAGGCCGTAGCCCGTGGTCAGCAGCAGCTCACCGCCCTTGAGCAGGGAGGCGATGTGCGGGACCTCGCCCGCGTGCACCCAGCGCACCGTGCGGTCCAGCCGGTCGCCGCCCGCGAGGATCTCGGGGAGCCCGCTGCGCAGTCCGGGCAGCTCCAGCGCGCGCCGCACCGTGATGCCGGCGCCCCGGCCGGCGAATCCGTGCTCCGTACGGCTGTCCATGCAGCGGACGCTACCTGCGCAGACGTTCCGGCAGCATCCCCGCAACGGGTCGGACGGGCCCTAGGCCGGCCTGATGTTGTGGTTGAAGCGGAACACGTTGTCGGGGTCGTAGGACCGCTTCACGTCCGCGAGCCGCCGGGCGTTCTCGGCGCCCACGCCGGCCACGACCCGGTCGGCGCCCTCGTCGCCGATGAAGTTGAGGTAGACCGCGCCCGTGCTCCACGGCCGGGCGTCGGCCCGCACGTCCCGGACCCACTGGACGCAGCGCGCGTCGTCGGCCGGGTGCTCCCAGAGCCCGAAGGGGTGCACGCCCCACGGCGCGTCCCGGTAGGGGACCGGGTACTCGTGCGGTCCGGCCGCGATCGCCCCGCCCTGCGGGAACAGCGCGTGCAGGGTGCCCGACGGCACGGGCAGGGACTCCCCGCGGGCGCAGTAGACGTCCACGTAGTCGTCGGGCGCGCCGGTCAGGTACTCCGCCGACCAGTAGTTCCGCATGCCCGGCGGGTCGTCGAGCATGCACTGCACGTCCACGTACGGCATCGCGCCGACGACCGCCGCCTCGTGCGGCAGCGCCAGCAGCGGCTGGGCCAGCTTGCGCAGGTCGTCCTCGCCGCCGGCGTACGTGAGCAGCGCACCGCACAGCAGGCTGCCGACGAGGTGCGGCGGGACGAAGTCCGCGGGCGGGCCGCAGAGATAGAGCATCGCGCCGCTCGCTTCGTCGGGGCCCGCCGTGATCACGTCCCGGTAGGTGCGGGTGACCTCGGGGCCGAACTCCGGCCGGTACAGCAGCAGCGCGATGGAGAACTCGGGCAGTTCGTGCAGCTTCAGGGTGAGCGCGGTGGCGACGCCGAAGTTTCCGCCGCCGCCGTGCAGCGCCCAGAACAGGTCGGCATGGTCGTCGGCGCTCGCGTGGATGCGTCGGCCGTCGGCGGTGACCACTTCGACGCCGAGGAGGTTGTCGACCGCGAGGCCGAAGCAGCGGTCCAGCCAGCCGGTGCCGCCGCCCAGGACGAAGCCGCCGACGCCGGTGGTGGAGGCCCGGCCGCCGGTCGTGGCGAGGGCGTGCGGCCGGCAGGCGTGGTCCAGGTCGCTCATCGTGGCCCCGCCCGCGATCCGCACCGCCTCGGCGGCGGGGTCGACGGTGACCGCGCGCATGTGGCGCAGGTCCACCACCACGGCCCCGTCGCCCAGGGCCATGCCGGCGACGCTGTGCCCGCCGCCGCGCACCGCGATCGGCAGATCGAGGTCACGGGCGAAGCGCACCGACCGCACGACGTCGGACTCGTCCACACACTGGGCGATCACGGCCGGACGGCGGTCGACCATGGCGTTGAACACCGCCCGGGCCTCGTCGTAACCGGGATCCTGCGGGGCGAACACGTCGCCGACGAGATCCTCGCGCAGCGCGGCCAACGCCGCGCCCGCTTTCGACGGGGAGGCCATGGGGCGCCCCCTTTCGTACAGGGGCTGTGACCTATCCAGCCTAAGCGCTCCGCTGGGGGTGCCGCGATCTGCCGTCGTTTTGCTGCGGCGCCGTCGTGGCTGGTCGCGCCCGCGCGGCGGAGCCGCATATGTCAGCGCCCCGCGCCCCTTCGGGGCGCTCGTGTTCAGCCGCCGTAGGCGCCGGATGCCGTCAGGCGCAGTGCCGTGTCGATCAGGGGGACGTGGCTGAAGGCCTGCGGGAAGTTGCCGACCTGGCGTTGCAGGCGCGGGTCCCACTCCTCGGCGAGCAGACCGAGGTCGTTGCGCAGCGAGAGCAGCTTCTCGAAGAGCTTGCGGGCCTCGTCCACCCGGCCGATCATCGCGAGGTCGTCCGCCATCCAGAACGAGCAGGCCAGGAACGCGCCCTCGTCGCCGGGGAGGCCGTCGACGCCCTCCTCGCCGCCCGAGGTGGGGTAGCGCAGGATGAAGCCGTCCTCGGTGGACAGCTCGCGCTGGATCGCCTCGATGGTGCCGATGACCCGCTTGTCGTCCGGCGGCAGGAAGCCCATCTGGGGGATGAGCAGCAGGGACGCGTCCAGTTCCTTCGAGCCGTAGGACTGGGTGAACGTGTTGCGTTCCTTGTCGTAGCCCTTCTCGCACACGTCCCGGTGGATGTCGTCGCGCAGCTCGCGCCAGCGCTCCAGCGGGCCGTCGGCGTCGCCGGACTCGATGAGCTTGATCGTGCGGTCGACCGCGACCCAGGCCATGACCTTGGAGTGCACGAAGTGGCGGCGCGGGCCGCGCACCTCCCAGATGCCCTCGTCCGGCTCGTCCCAGTGCCGCTCCAGGTAGCGGATCAGCTTGAGCTGGAGCAGGGAGGCGTAGTCGTTGCGGGCGAGGCCCGTCATATGGCCCAGGTGGAGGGCCTCGGTGACCTCGCCGTAGACGTCCAGCTGGAGCTGGTGGGCCGCGCCGTTGCCGACCCGGACCGGGCCGGAGTTCTCGTAGCCCGGCAGCCAGTCCAGCTCGGCCTCGCCCAGCTCGCGCTCGCCCGCGATGCCGTACATGATCTGCAGGTTCTCGGGGTCGCCGGCGACCGCGCGCAGCAGCCACTCGCGCCAGGCGCGGGCCTCCTCGCGGTAGCCGGTGCGCAGCAGCGAGGACAGGGTGATGGCCGCGTCGCGCAGCCAGGTGTAGCGGTAGTCCCAGTTGCGGACGCCGCCGATGTCCTCCGGGAGGGAGGTCGTCGGCGCGGCGACGATGCCGCCGGTGGGGGCGTACGTCAGGGCCTTGAGCGTGATGAGCGAGCGGATCACGGCCTCGCGGTAGGGGCCGTGGTACGTGCAGTGCTCGACCCACTCGCGCCAGAAGTCCTCGGTGGCCTGCAGCGACTGCTCGGGCTCCGGCAGCGGGGGCGGCTGCTTGTGCGAGGGCTCCCACGAGATCGTGAACGCGATCCGGTCGCCGGGGGCGACGGTGAAGTCGGCGTAGGTCGTCAGCGACTTGCCGTAGGTCTCGCAGTCGGTGTCGAACCACACCGAGTCGGGGCCCGCGACGGCCACCGTGCGGCCCTCGTGCTTGTGCACCCAGGGGACGACCCGGCCGTAGGAGAAGCGCATCCGCAGGGTGGAGCGCATCGGGACGCGGCCCGAGACGCCCTCGACGATCCGGATCAGCTGGGGCGCGCCGTCACGGGGCGGCATGAAGTCGATGACCCGGACCGTGCCGCGCGGGGTGTCCCACTCGGACTCCAGGATCAGCGAGTCGCCCCGGTAGGTGCGCCGGGCGGACGTCGGCGGTTTGGCGTCCGCGGCGTGCGCGGGGCCGAGGCGCCAGAAGCCGTGTTCCTCCGTGCCGAGCAGACCGGCGAAGATCGCGTGCGAGTCGAAGCGGGGCAGGCACAGCCAGTCCACTGTCCCGTCACGGCAGACCAGGGCAGAGGTCTGCATGTCTCCGATGAGTGCGTAGTCTTCGATGCGCCCGGCCACGTGCAACTCCAGTCGAACGGCCACGTCACCCCCGTGTGGAACGGGGGCTGTCGCTAGTGCGGTCAAGGGGTCGTTTGTAATGCGTCGTTGAGCGCTGAAGCAAAGCAGCCGCTCAGCCGAATAGGCAAAACGCCGATTATTGCTCAACGAACTGACGAGCTCTCGTTGTTCCGGTGGGATACGGGCTGGGGTGTGCCGTCTTACCGGCCGGGCTCGGCAGCGAGTGTCCGAGCAGGATACGACGCACGTAGATGATCTGCGTGCCGCTCTCGGCAACGTGGGTGAGCCGAACGGGTGAGCACCGGGTGAGAAGCCGGTGCCGGAGCGCCCTGCTGTGGCGGCCCGTGCGCGGAGCGTGGCCGGAAGCCATCTCCCCGAGGCGCTGATACCCTGGTAGCCCGTGGACCGGTGGTCTCGAAGCCCCCGAACCGCACCCTCGAATCGCGACCACGGGAGCCCCCTCTTGGCCATGACGCCCAAATCCACGACGACCAAGCACATCTTCGTCACCGGGGGTGTCGCCTCCTCGCTCGGCAAGGGTCTGACGGCCTCGAGCCTGGGCATGCTGCTCAAGGCGCGGGGTCTGCGGGTCGTGATGCAGAAGCTCGACCCGTATCTGAACGTCGACCCGGGCACGATGAACCCCTTCCAGCACGGCGAGGTCTTCGTCACCAACGACGGTGCCGAGACGGACCTGGACATCGGCCACTACGAGCGCTTCCTCGACCGTGACCTCGACGGTTCCGCCAATGTCACCACCGGTCAGGTCTACAGCACGGTGATCGCCAAGGAGCGGCGCGGCGAGTACCTGGGCGACACCGTCCAGGTCATCCCGCACATCACCAACGAGATCAAGCACCGCATCCGCCGGATGGCGACGGACGAGGTCGACGTCGTGATCACGGAGGTCGGCGGCACGGTCGGCGACATCGAGTCGCTGCCGTTCCTGGAGACGGTCCGCCAGGTCCGGCACGAGGTCGGCCGGGACAACGTCTTCGTGGTTCACATCTCTCTCCTGCCGTACATCGGCCCCTCGGGCGAGTTGAAGACCAAGCCGACCCAGCACTCGGTCGCCGCCCTTCGGAACATCGGTATTCAGCCAGACGCGATCGTGCTGCGCTGCGACCGCGAGGTGCCGACCGCGATCAAGCGCAAGATCTCGCTGATGTGCGACGTCGACGAGGACGCCGTCGTGGCCTGCCCCGACGCCCGCTCGATCTACGACATCCCGAAGACCGTGCACCGCGAGGGTCTGGACGCCTACGTCGTCCGCAAGCTGGACCTGCCGTTCCGCGACGTGGACTGGACGACCTGGGACGACCTGCTCGACCGCGTCCACAACCCCGACCACGAGATCACCCTGGCCCTGGTCGGCAAGTACATCGACCTGCCGGACGCCTATCTCTCGGTCACCGAGGCGCTGCGCGCCGGCGGCTTCGCCAACAAGGCCCGCGTGAAGATCAAGTGGGTCACCTCCGACGACTGCAAGACCCCGGCCGGAGCCAAGGCGCAGCTCGCCGACGTGGACGGCATCTGCATCCCGGGCGGCTTCGGCGACCGCGGCGTGCTCGGCAAGGTCGGCGCGATCCGCTACGCCCGCGAGAACAAGATCCCGCTGCTCGGCCTCTGCCTCGGCCTGCAGTGCATCGTGATCGAGGCGGCGCGCAGCCTGGCCGACATCGCCGACGCCAACTCCACCGAGTTCGACTCCGCCACCGCCCACCCGGTCATCTCCACCATGGCCGAGCAGCTCGACATCGTGGCCGGCGAGGGTGACATGGGCGGCACCATGCGGCTGGGCATGTATCCGGCCAAGCTGGCCGAGGGCTCCATCGTCCGTGAGGTGTACGACGGCAAGGAGTACGTCGAGGAGCGGCACCGGCACCGGTACGAGGTCAACAACGCCTACCGCGCGGAGCTCGAGAAGAAGGCGGGCATCCAGTTCTCCGGCACCTCCCCGGACGGCAAGCTGGTCGAATACGTCGAGTACCCCCGTGACGTCCACCCCTATCTGGTCGCCACCCAGGCCCACCCCGAGTTGCGCTCGCGGCCCACGCGGCCGCACCCGCTGTTCGCCGGTCTGGTGAAGGCGGCGGTCCAGCGGACGGTCGAGGCGGGCAAGGCTTCCGAGTAACACACCAGTTGTACGGTGGCCGGGGTGCATCCCTTCAAAGGTGAGCGCCCCGGCTTCTTTTTTCCTTTTTTATTTGGCCGGTTTTCGTCTTCGGTCGATTTCGCGTCCGGTTTTGCGGCCGGTCTCGTTTTGTACATGTGGTTTGTACACGTGGTTCGTATGTGTGGAAGGGCAGAGGGCATGACGATCAAGGACACTCCCGAGGCGTGGGAGATCCGGGCGAGCGAGACCCCGTTCGTGGGCAACAAGACCTCCGTCCGCACGGACGAGGTGGTCATGCCCGACGGCTCGGTGGTCCGCCGGGACTACCAGGTGCACCCCGGTTCCGTGGCCGTCCTCGCCCTCGACGACGAGGACCGCGTCCTGCTCATCAAGCAGTACCGCCACCCCGTGCTGCACAAGCTCTGGGAGATCCCGGCCGGCCTGCTCGACGTGCCCGGCGAGAACCCGCTGCACGCGGCCGAGCGCGAGCTGTACGAGGAGGCCCACGTCAAGGCCGAGGACTGGCGGGTGCTGACCGACGTGTACCCGACCGCGGGCGGCTGCGACGAGTCCGTACGCGTCTTCCTGGCCCGGAACCTGTCCGAGGCCGAAGGGGAGCGCTTCGAGGTCGAGGACGAGGAGGCCGACATGGAGTACGCGCGCGTGCCGGTCGAAGAGCTCGTCCGGGGGGTGCTCGCGGGCGAGCTGCACAGCAACTGCCTCGTCGTGGGCGTCCTCTCGCTGGTCGCGGCGCGCGGCGGCGACGGCCTCGACGCGCTGCGCCCGGCGGAGGCGCCCTGGCCGGCCCGGCCGTTCGAGGCGTGAAGCCGCCCCGCGGGCCGGATCCCCGCCCGGTGTGACCATCGGCTGATCCGATCGGGGGATGTCTCGGTCGTGGCCCGCCGTGCTCCTCCCGGAACGTCGCAGAGCGTGAACTAGGCTCTGGAATCGCCCGATCCGGAGTCCCGGCGGGCTTGCGCGTGCGGTGGGACGGGAGTGTGGCCCGTGACGGATCAGGCAGTGGACACAGGCGGCGTGCAGCTGTCCGGACACGCTGCGACAGAGGGCCATTTCCTGGGCCGTACCCGGGAGTTGAAGGAGCTGCGCGCCGACATCGAACGCGCGGGGCTGGACACCATCTCCGGGAAGAAGGCCCCCCGCGCGCGGGTCCTGCTCATCGCCGGCCGGCCCGGCTCCGGCCGTACGGCGCTGGCCGAGGAACTCGTCCGCCAGGTAGCCGACCGCTACCGGGACGGGGTGCTGCGCGCCCGCCTCGCCGAGCCCGACGGCACCCCCGTGCCGGTCGACCGCGCCGCCCGCGAGCTGCTCGCCGCGCTGGACGTGCCGACCCCGCCCGGCGCCGACGAGGACGATCTGGCGGCCATCCTGCGCGAGGCCCTCGCCGAGCGGCGCGTGCTGCTCCTGCTCGACGACGCGGCCGGCGCCGAACAGGTCGACGCGCTGCTCCCCGACACCCCCGAGTGCCTGCTCGTCGCCGTGTCCGCCGGACCGCTCACCGGCATCGCGGACGTCCGCCCCTGCACCCTGGGCGGCCTGGACACCAAGTCCGCCCTCGAACTGCTGACCCGCTACACCGGCTCGGTCCGCATCACCGTCGACCCGCTCTCCGCCGAGGGCCTCGTGGAGGCCTGCCAGGGCCAGCCCGCCGCGCTGAACCTGGCCGGCGGCTGGCTCGCCGCCCGCCCCAAGGCGGCCGTCGCCGACCTCGCCAAGCAACTCCACGCGGAGGGCGACGAGGGCACCCCGCTCAGCCGGATCTTCCGGCTCGTGCACGCCGCGCTGCCCGCCCCGGCCGCCCGGATACTGCGACTGCTCAGTCTCGCCCCGGCCGGCCTCGCCGACCCGCACACCGCCTCCGCGCTGGCCGGCTGCTCGGTCGGCGCCGCCCGCACCACCCTGGACGACCTCACCGCCATCGGCCTGCTGCGGGCCGTGCCCTCCCCGCTGCCCCAGTACGAGGTACCGGGCTGTCTGTACCCCCTGCTGCGCGCCGCCGCCGAGGTCCACGACCGTCCGGCCGAGCTCCAGCTGGCCCGCGCCCGCATGCTGGAGCGCACGGTACGGCTGCTGCAGTCCTGCCGGGCCATCACCGAGACCGACAACCCCCAGGCCCGGGAGAAGCTCCAGGGCATGCCCAGCGCCCTGCGCTTCCCCACCCCGCGCGCCGCCGCCGAGTGGCTGAGCGCGCGCCGCCCGGCGCTGCTCGCCTCGGCCCGGCTCGCGGTCGCCGACGGGGAGCTGGACACCCTCGCCCGCCGTCTGATGTCCCAGCTGGTCCGGGCGATGGTCGCGCACTTCGGCACCCAGGCGGCCGCGACCGACCTGTACGGCGTCCATCAGCTCGTGCTGGACGTCGCCGAGCGCCGCGGGCTGCCCCGGGAGAAGGCCGCCGCCCTGCTGAACCTCGCCGACGTGGACGCCCGCACCGGCCGCACGGCCGCCGCGCTGGTGCGCTACCGGGCCGCGCTGGACGCCGGACGCGAGGCGAACGACCCCTACGCGATCGGCCGCGCGATGGAATCCGTAGGCGGCGCGCACCTGGAGCTCGGGGACTACGACCGGGCCGCCGACTGGTTCGGCCGGGCCCTCGCCCAGCGGCTGGCCCGGGACGAGCGCCCGGACGCCGCCCGCCTCTACGGCCGCATCGCCACCGCGCACACCTACGCGGGCCGCTACGGCGAGGCGCAGCGGGCCTGGCGGGCCGCCGTCTCCGGGCACCGCAAGAACGGCGATGTCGGCGCGCACGCACGGGCGTTGAGCGAGCTGGCCAGGGTCCAGGAGTACGCCGGGCGCCCCGCGGAATCGCTGCGCACCTGCCAGGAGGCCGTGGAGTGGGCCAGGCGCGCCGAGGACACGCGTCTGCAGGCCGCGGTGCAGCTGAGGCTGGCCGACACCCTGGAGCGCCTCGGCGACCCGACGGCGGCCCGCCTGCACCGGGGCGCGGCCGAGCGCATCCTGGGAGAGGAGCTCCCGGATCGAGGGCTCCCGGACCGCGATCCGGAGCCGGAAAAGCCGGAACACGGCGCTAACACCTGCGAAATCCGTAGTGCATCTGCTGAAGATTGATGCAATGAAAGGCTAGACAGGGGGAACGCCTTCATTAGACTGGCTCTGCCGCACTTTCTCCTGCGGTGCGTCCCGGTGTGCCGTATACCTCCGGGAATGTCTTGTGCTGTGCCCCCACACCCCCTGAGCCAAGGACCGTGATCGACGTGAAGGTCGGCATCCCCCGCGAGGTCAAGAACAACGAGTTCCGGGTGGCCATCACCCCCGCCGGTGTGCACGAACTGGTGCGCCACGGGCACCAGGTCGTCGTCGAACGCAACGCCGGTGTCGGCTCCTCCATCACGGACGAGGAGTACGTGGCCGCCGGCGCGACGATCCTCGGGACCGCCGACGAGGTGTGGGCCACCGCCGACCTGCTGCTGAAGGTCAAGGAGCCCATCGCGGAGGAGTACCACCGCCTGCGCAAGGACCAGACCCTCTTCACCTACCTGCACCTGGCCGCCTCCAAGGAGTGCACGGACGCCCTCGTCGAGTCCGGCATCACGGCGATCGCCTACGAGACCGTCGAGCTGCCGAGCCGCGCGCTGCCGCTGCTCGCCCCGATGTCCGAGGTCGCCGGCCGGCTGGCCCCCCAGGTCGGCGCCTACCACCTGATGCGCGCCAACGGCGGCCGCGGTGTGCTGCCCGGCGGCGTCCCCGGCGTGCTGGCCGCCAAGGCGGTCGTCATCGGCGGCGGCGTGTCCGGCTGGAACGCGGCGCAGATCGCCGTCGGCATGGGCTTCCACGTGACCCTGCTCGACAAGGACATCAACAAGCTCAAGGAGGCGGACAACGCCTTCGGGACGAAGATCCAGACCGTCGTCTCCAACGCCTTCGAGCTGGAGAAGGCCTGCCTCGACGCGGACCTCGTCATCGGCGCCGTCCTGATCCCGGGCGCCAAGGCCCCGAAGCTGGTCACCAACGAGCTGGTGTCCAGGATGAAGCCCGGAAGTGTCCTTGTCGACATCGCCATCGACCAGGGCGGCTGCTTCGAGGACTCCCGTCCGACCACCCACGCGGAGCCGACCTTCCCGGTCCACAACTCGGTCTTCTACTGCGTCGCCAACATGCCCGGCGCGGTCCCCAACACCTCGACCTACGCACTGACCAACGCCACGCTGCCCTACATCGTCGAACTCGCCGACCGGGGCTGGGTGGAGGCGCTGCGCCGCGATCCCGCGCTGGCCAAGGGGCTCAACACCCATGACGGCAAGGTCGTTTACCGCGAGGTCGCGCAGGCGCACGGCCTGGAGCACGTGGAGCTGAGCACGCTTCTCGGCTGAGCCTCGCCGCTAAGTCACCTTTTCGTAAAGGCGATACGTCAACTTGGCGTGTCAATCACACATGACCGGCCGGACCTTGCCCGCAAGGTCCGGCCGGATGTGTGTATGGTCACTTTGCGGCTCTCGGCCAACTCGCCTCGAACGTAACCCTTCGACCGATTCGCACACCGGTGAAACCTGCCGTGCGACGGCCGTACGCCCTTGACAGCGGGATGTTTCATTGCCGACACATCGGGCCGGGTCCGGCGGATTGTGTTGCTGCGAACGCCCGACACGCCATAGAGTCGCCGACTGTCGGCATGGTGCCACGCTGACCTTGTCTAGAAGTTTCCTGGTCACCAAGGAGGTAAGACGACTTGTGAATGAGTCGACATTTGCTCCCGGGGGTGGTCAACCAGGAATGCCGTTGCGGGACCCGGGTCCCGTGGGGCTCGAGGCTGTCGGCTCCGTCGCTGTCCGAACCTTCGCAGCCCACCAGAGCCGGAGCAGCCCCCATATGGCTCTGTCAGCACACCAGAGCATGGATGGCCATCACGTGAACGCCATGGCCGGCGACGGAAGTGGCGCGCCCCACAACCACTTCGCCGACTACGACGAACTGCCCGACGGGCACTTCTACGACCCCGATGCCGAGTACGAGCCGGATCCGGAGTACGCGGCCACGCTCGCGCCCGACGCGGCCCGACAGCGCCGTGAGCGCGTCGGTCCGACCGGACGCCCGCTGCCGTACTTCCCGATCCCGGGCCCGCTGACCCATCACGGCCCCGCGACGATCATCGCGATGTGCAACCAGAAGGGCGGCGTCGGCAAGACGACGTCGACCATCAACCTGGGTGCCGCGCTCGCGGAGTACGGACGACGCGTGCTGCTCGTGGACTTCGACCCGCAGGGCGCGCTGTCGGTCGGTCTCGGCGTCAATCCGATGGAGCTCGACCTCACCGTCTACAACCTGCTCATGGAGCGGGGCATGGCGGCCGACGAGGTGCTCCTGAAGACCGCGGTCCCCAACATGGACCTGCTGCCCAGCAACATCGACCTGTCGGCCGCCGAGGTCCAGCTGGTCTCCGAGGTCGCGCGCGAGTCCACGCTCCAGCGTGCGCTCAAGCCGCTGATGGACGACTACGACTACATCGTCATCGACTGTCAGCCCTCGCTCGGCCTGCTCACCGTCAACGCCCTCACGGCCGCCCACAAGGTGATCGTGCCGCTGGAGTGCGAGTTCTTCGCCCTCCGAGGCGTGGCGCTGCTGACCGAGACCATCGAGAAGGTCCAGGAGCGGCTCAACCCGGATCTGGAGCTCGACGGCATCCTCGCCACGATGTACGACTCGCGCACCGTGCACAGCCGCGAGGTGCTCGCGCGGGTGGTCGAGGCGTTCGACGACCACGTCTACCACACGGTCATCGGGCGCACGGTCCGCTTCCCGGAGACCACGGTCGCCGGTGAGCCGATCACCACGTACGCCTCCAACTCCGTCGGCGCGGCCGCCTACCGTCAGCTCGCCAGGGAGGTGCTCGCCCGGTGTCACGCCGAGTGAGTCTGCCGGGGGCCGACGAACTCTTCCGTACGACAGGGGGAATGGCGCTTCAGCCGTCCGCGCCCCGGCGCCCCGCCAACGGTGAGGCCCGGGTGCCCGGGCCGGCCGGTGAGAGCGACGGGGTGGCGGCCGGCGGCGCGGAGGACGCGCCGCAGTCCGTGCCCGCGCAGGGCGGCGACGGCGAGGGCGCCGAGCATGTGGCGGCCGACGCCGGCCAGAGCGGCGCCGGGGAGTCCCGCACCAGGGGCGCCGCCGGGGAGCGCACAGAGCGCCGTCAGGACGCGCAGGAAGGTTCTGCCGCCGCCGACGGCCAGTCCCGCAAGCGCGGACGGCAGGCGGCCCGCCGGCCCAGCGGCCGGGAGCGGCACGACGAGAAGATCACCGTCTATGTCTCCGCCGAGGAGCTCATGGACCTGGAACACGCACGGCTGGTGCTCCGCGGCGAACACGGTCTGGCCGTGGACCGCGGGCGCATCGTCCGCGAGGCGGTCGCCGTGGTCCTCGCCGACCTCGAGACCCGCGGGGACGCCAGCATCCTCGTACGACGGCTGCGCGGGCGGTAGCGGTAGCCTGCGGGGGCCATGACCTCGAACGACGTTCCCGCCCCCGCATCTGCCTCCGGCGGCGCAGCCGGCGGCCGCAGGCGTGCGCTGGGACGAGGACCGGGAGCGGCGCCCCCCGAGCCGGTCGCACCGGTCCCAGAGGTCCCACAGGTCCCACATGTCCCGCCGGCCGTGCCGCTTCCGGAACCCCCGGCGCCCGCGGAACCCCCGGCGCCCCTGGCGCCCCCGGAACCTTCCGACGGGGTCTTCAAGGTTCGGCTCGCCAACTTCGAGGGGCCCTTCGACCTGCTGCTCCAGCTGATCTCCAAGCACAAGCTGGACGTCACCGAGGTCGCGCTGTCGAAGGTCACCGACGAGTTCATGGCGCACATCCGCGCGATGGGCCCCGACTGGGACCTGGACCAGACGACCGAGTTCCTGGTCGTCGCCGCCACCCTGCTCGATCTCAAGGCCGCCCGGCTGCTGCCCGCCGCCGAGGTCGAGGACGAGGCAGACCTCGCCCTGCTGGAGGCCCGCGACCTGCTGTTCGCCCGGCTGCTCCAGTACCGGGCCTACAAGCAGATCGCCGACATCTTCACCCACCGCCTGCAGAGCGAGGGCCGCCGTTACCCCCGCACCGTCGGCCTCGAACCGCACCACGCCGAGCTGCTGCCCGAGGTGGTCATCAGCATCGGCCCGGAGGGGTTCGCCAGGCTCGCGGTCAAGGCGATGCAGCCCCGGGCGAAGCCGCAGGTGTACGTCGACCACATCCACGCGCCGCTGGTGAGCGTGCAGGAGCAGGCCCAGATCGTCGTCGCGCGGCTGCGGGAGCTCGGCGGCGCCAGCTTCCGGACGCTGGTGGCGGACACCGACGACACCCTCACCGTCGTCGCCCGGTTCCTCGCCCTGCTGGAGCTGTACCGGGAGAAGGCCGTCGCCCTGGACCAGGAGACCGCGCTCGGCGAGCTGCTGGTGCGCTGGACCGGCGGGGAGGGGGACGCGCAGCCGCTCGTCACGGACGAGTTCGACCGGCCGCCCGAGGAGCCCGAGAAGCCCGAGAAGGACGGGAAGGAGACGGAGAAGTGAGCAGCGAGGAGACCGTCGCCGCACTGGACCTCAAGCCGGCCCTGGAGGCCGTCCTGATGGTCGTCGACGAACCCGCGACCGAGGAGCACCTCGCGAAGATCCTCCAGCGGCCCCGGCGCAGGGTCGCGGACGCGCTGCGCGAGCTGGCCGACGAGTACACCGTGCAGGGCCGCGGCTTCGAGCTCAGGCTCGTCGCGGGCGGCTGGCGGTTCTACACCCGGCCCGCGTACGCGGCGGCCGTCGAGGGCTTCGTCCTGGACGGCCAGCAGGCCCGGCTCACCCAGGCCGCGCTGGAGACGCTGGCGGTCGTCGCGTACCGGCAGCCGGTCAGCCGCAGCAGGGTCTCCGCGGTGCGCGGAGTGAACTGCGACGGTGTGATGCGCACCCTCCTGCAGCGCGGTCTGGTCGAGGAGGCGGGCGCGGAACCCGAAACAGGTGCGATCCTGTACACGACGACGAACTACTTTCTGGAGCGGATGGGCCTGCGCGGCCTGGACGAGCTCCCGGAGCTCGCGCCCTTCCTCCCCGAGGCGGAGGCGATCGAGGCCGAGACGCTGGAAGGGGTCCCGTCGTTCGATCCGGACGCTCCGGATTCCGAGGACGCAGACGACAAGACGGAACTTTGATGCGAAGCAGCAGCGGCAGGAACAGCAGCGGAAACAACGGCGGGAGCCGTGGTGGCAACAGCGGCGGCCGCGGCGGGAGCAGCGGTGGCCGCGGGAATCCCCGTGGCGCCGGTGGCAACCGCGACGACAGGCAGGGCGGCCGGCCGAGCAAGCCCCGCCCCGAGGAGCGCCGCTACGACGTGGGTCCCGGCGCCTCCCCGGAGGGTCCCAAGTCCGGGCGCGGCGCTTCGGCGCGCGGCGGGGCCAAGGGCGGTCCGAAGCAGTCCCCGGGCACCGGACGGGGGCGTTGGGCGCCCGCGACCTCCCGGGAGTACGACGCCCGCGCCGAGGAGCGCAACCGCGAGCGGTACGCGGGCAAGAAGGACGTCAAGCTGCCCAAGACCTTCCCGGGCGCCGAGCAGGAGGGCGAGCGGCTGCAGAAGATCCTGGCGCGCGCCGGCTACGGCTCCCGGCGGGCCTGCGAGGAGCTGATCGAGCAGGCGCGGGTCGAGGTCAACGGCGAGATCGTCCTGGAGCAGGGCAAGCGGGTCGACCCCGAGCACGACGAGGTCAAGGTCGACGGCCTGACGGTCGCCACCCAGTCCTACCAGTTCTTCTCGCTGAACAAGCCGGCCGGCGTCGTCTCCACGATGGAGGACAACGAGGGCCGTCAGTGCCTCGGCGACTACGTGACCAACCGCGAGACGCGGCTGTTCCACGTCGGCCGGCTCGACACCGAGACCGAGGGCGTCATCCTGCTCACCAACCACGGCGAGCTGGCCCACCGGCTGACCCACCCGAAGTACGGCGTGAAGAAGGTCTACCTCGCGCACATCGTCGGCCCGATCCCGCGCGACCTGGGCAAGAAGCTCAAGGACGGCATCCAGCTGGAGGACGGCTACGCGCGCGCGGACCACTTCCGGGTCGTCGAGCAGACCGGCAAGAACTACCTGGTCGAGGTGACCCTGCACGAGGGCCGCAAGCACATCGTGCGCCGGATGCTGGCGGAGGCCGGCTTCCCGGTCGACAAGCTGGTGCGCGTCTCCTTCGGGCCGATCACCCTGGGCGACCAGAAGTCGGGCTGGCTGCGCCGGCTGTCCAACACCGAGGTCGGCATGCTGATGAAGGAAGTCGACCTCTAGAGCGACGGTGGGCCTCTAAAGGTCTCTTCAAGTACTCGCTGAGCACTTGTGCCGGAGCGCACCCCCTTTTTATAGTCGTACTGACTATTAAAGAGGGGGTGTTCGTCATGCAGGGCCACGGAGCCGGCTACGACAAGTACGCCCACGAGCCCTTCGCCGTCACCGTCGACCTCGCCGTCCTCACGCTGCGCGCGGGCGCCCTGCACGTGCTGCTCGTCGAGCGCGGCCAGGAGCCGTACGCCGGACGGTGGGCGCTGCCCGGGGGCTTCGTGCTGCCGGACGAGTCCGCGGAGACGGCGGCCCGGCGCGAACTCGCCGAGGAGACCGGCCTGAAAGACGTCTCCGGGCTGCATCTGGAGCAGTTGCGCACCTACAGCGAGCCCGGCCGCGACCCCCGGATGCGGGTCGTGTCGGTCGCTTTCGCCGCCCTGCTGCCGGACGCGCCGGAGCCGATGAGCGGCGGCGACGCGGCGCAGGCGCGCTGGACGCCGTACGCGGAAGCCGAGCCGCTCGCCTTCGACCACGACCGGATCCTGGCCGACGCCCACGACCGGGTCGGCGCCAAACTCGAGTACACCTGCCTCGCCACCGCCTTCTGCCCGCCCGAGTTCACCCTCGGAGAGCTCCAGCAGGTCTACGAGACGGTGTGGGGGACAGGCCTGGACCGCCCCAACTTCCGGCGCAAGGTGCTCGCCACCCCGGGCTTCGTCGAGCCCGTCCCCGGGGCCGCACGGCTGACCGGCGGCCGCGGCAAGCCCGCCGCCCTCTACCGCGCGGGCGCCGCCGCCGCGCTCCACCCGCCCCTGCTGCGACCGCCCCGGGAAGGACGATCCGCATGACCCTCTCGACCACAGTCCGCAAGCGCGCCACCGGGTCCCTGCTGGGCCTCGCCCTGGGCGACGCCCTCGGGTTTCCGACCGAGTTCAACGACGTCCCGTCGATCATCGCCAAGTGCGGGCCGTGGCGGGAGATGGAACTGCCTCAGCGCGCCTTCGTCTCCGACGACACCCAGATGACCCTCGCCGTGGGACGGGCCCTGCGCACCGCCATGGACCGGGGAGTGCTCATGCCGTTGGGGCTGGAGGGGCCGCTGCGTCAGGAGTTCGTAGCCTGGAACCGGTCCCCGGACAACAACCGGGCGCCCGGGCGCACCTGCCTGACCGCCTGCGAGCTGCTGGAGGACGAGCGGCGGCTGTGGCAGGACGCCAGTCAGATCGGTTCCAAGGGCTGTGGCGCCAACATGCGGGTCGCGCCCCTCGGACTCGTCCCCGGGCTCAGCGACGAGCAGCGCGCCGGGGCCGCCCAGCTCCAGGCCGGCCTCACCCACGGCCATCCCACCGCGCTCGCCGCCTCCGACCTCACCGCCCATGCCGTACGGCTCCTCGCGCACGGCGCGACCCCCTCCGCGCTGCTCGGGCTGCTGCGCTCGTACGCCGTCGAGAACCGCACCCGCTACTACCACCGCTGGCTCGGCGACCTGTGGACGCGCAGCCACGACGCCGGCCCGGAGCAGTTCATCGCGCGCGGCTGGGACGAGTGCCTGGAGGTGCTGGACCGGCTCCAGGAGGCGCTGCGCGACCCCTCGCCCGAGACCGACCCGTGCCTGGCCACGGGGGCGGGCTGGATCGCCGAGGAGGCCATGGCCACCGGTCTGCTGTGCTTCCTGCTCTTCCCCGACGAGCCGGTGACCGTGCTGCGCCGGGCCGCCTGCACGTCCGGGGACTCCGACTCCCTCGCCTGTCTGGCGGGCGCGTTCGCGGGCGCGTACGCCGGGGCGGACGCCTGGCCGACGGCGTGGGCGGACCGGATCGAGTACCAGGGGGAGCTGGTGACGCTCGGGGCGCTCTGGGACCAGTGACTTCGCGGGCCGCCGGGCCGCCGCGGCTCAGCCCAGCTTGATCGCGCCGCCCTCGACCGTGATCTGCTCGGCGGGCAGCGGCCTGGGCGCCGGGCCGCCGGCCACCGAGCCGTCGGCGATACGGAACTCGCTGTTGTGACAGGGGCAGTGGATGATGCCGTCGGCGACGCTGCCGACGAGGCAGCTCTGATGGGTGCAGACCGCGGAGAACGCCTTGAAGTCGTCCTTCGTCGGCTGCGTCACGACGACCTTCTCGTCGGCGAAGATCTTGCCGCCGCCGACGGGGATCTCGGTCGTCTTGGCCAGTGCCTGGCCGGCGGCGGAGCCCGACGTCTTCTCCGGCGTGGACGAACTGTCGTTCTCGTCGCCGTAGTTGCTGCAGCCCACCGAGAGCGCAGCCGCCGCGCCGCCCGTCGCCAGGAGAACCGTGCGTCGTGTCGCGGGGAGAGTCATGTCGTCACTCCGAACGTGCGGAAGAACCAGAGGGCCGAGGTCAGCCAGATGATGGTGAGCGCGGCGAAGACCAGTCCGCCGACGATCGGCAGCAGCCATCCCGGGAGCCGCTCCCAGCGAAGCAGCAGCATCTTTGCACTGAAGACGCCGAAGAAGAAGCAACCCAGGACGGAGTGCCACAAAACACGCGATTCATATGTCTGATAGCCAAGCGCGTAGAGGCAGTGCACCGCAACCGGGACGGCGATCAGGAAGGCCGCCCGGCCCGACCAGCGGTGCAGCGTGCCGGACCAGGTCGGCCCCGGCAGCTTCCCGTACAGCATCGACGCCGAGACGACCTGGACCAGCGCGAAGAACATCGCGGCCGTCGCCAGCCATGACTTCACCGCGCCGGTGCTGCTGAACCCGGCCAGGTTGAACGCCGTGCCGGCCGGGTCGTGGACCTTGCCGTACACGCCCAGGACGACCGCCACCGCGGCGGCGACCAGCGCCGGGACCAGGTAGCGGGCCGCGCTCGGAGGGCGCTCGGAGGGCTCGGGGGCGGGGAAGTCCTGGGTGGCGGCGTTCGGATCGGCGGTCATGATGCTCCCTGCTCGACGGGGCGCTCGAAGGTGCTCGAAGGTGCTCGAAGGGGTCAGGGGTTTACGGGGAGTGCCGTGAGCTGCTCGCCGTCGATCGTCACCGCTCCGGTCTCCGGGTCGATGCGGGGCGCGGGGGAGGGCTTGCCGTCACGGGTGACGATGCCGACCTGGCTGCCGTCCTTCAGGACGATCCAGCCGCCGTCGATGCTCGTGGAGGCCACCGTGGACGTCGCCCGGTACAGCCCGGCCGGCTTCTTCGTGTTCTCCGCGGTGAACGTGTAGTGCCCGCCGCCGACGTCGACCGTGCCGTCGATCTCCTTGCCGTCCTGGAGCGTGCCGTCCAGCTTCGCGCCGTTCTTCCCGGTGAGCGTCATCGTGCCGTCGTCCTGCACCGGGCCCCGGAGCCAGGACTCCTTGGTGCGGCCGTCGCAGAAGTACGCGACCGCCTTGCCGTCGCGGATCTTGACGCCGACCGTCGCCGCCTTGTCGTCGGTGTGGCCGGAGTAGTCGGCGTCGAGGACCGGGGCGCGGGTGGGCGTGGGGCTGGGCGTCGGCGTGGGTGCGGCCGTGCTGCGGGCGGGCGTCGGGCTCGGCGACTTCTCCTCCTGCGCGGACGAGGCGGTCTTCGTCCCCGTCGTCGCGTTGAGCGTCAGCAGGAACAGGCCGAGCACCAGTCCCGCGAGAAGGGTGAGCAGGGGTCCTGGACGCTTCATGTCGGGCCTTCCCCGATAGCGGGTGTCCTGCCGTCAGACTGACATGAGAGCGCAGCCCGCACCCGTCGTAAAGGGCGTATGGGGGTGTTGAGGGTGTTTCCGTCTCGGCACGCGGGCGGCGCGCACCCGACCGCCGCCGCCTGACTAGGCTGGACGGGCCGAGAGCACACCCATACTTCAGCGAGGGAGCAGCGCCGTGGCGGTACGAGCGGTCCGGGGAGCCGTCCAACTCGAACGGGACGAGGCCGGCCACATGGACGAGCAGGTCGGGGCTCTGCTCACCGCCGTCCTGGAGCGGAACTCGCTCGGCGTCGACGACCTGATCAGCATCTGGTTCACGGCCACGCCCGACCTGCACAGCGACTTCCCGGCCGCCGCGGCCCGCAAGATCGGCATCGTCGACGTGCCGCTGATCTGCGCCCAGGAACTCGACATAGAGGGCGCGCTGCCGAGGGTCGTGCGCATCCTCGCGCACATCGAGTCCGACCTCCCGCGCGCCGAGATCAGCCATGTCTACCTCGGCGCCGCGGCCGCCCTGCGCAAGGACATCGCCCAGTGAGGACCGCGCTCGTCATCGGAACCGGGCTGATCGGCACCTCCGCCGCCCTCGCCCTCGCCCAGCGGGGCGTCGTCGTCCACCTCGCCGACCACGACCCCGAGCAGGCCCGTACCGCGGCCGCGCTCGGCGCCGGCACCGACGACGAGCCCGAGGGCCCGGTCGACCTCGCGATCGTCGCCGCCCCGCCCGCCCATGTGGCCGCGGTGCTCGCCGACGCGATGCGCCGCGGAGCGGCCCGCGGCTACCTCGACGTGGCCAGCGTGAAGGGCGGGCCGCGCCGCGAGCTGGAGGCGCTCGGCCTCGACCTGTCGGCCTACATCGGCAGCCACCCCATGTCGGGGCGCGAGAAGTCCGGGCCGCTGGCCGCGACCGGAGACCTCTTCGAGGGCCGGCCCTGGGTGCTGACGCCGACCCGGGACACCGACACCGAGGTCCTGAACCTCGCGCTCGAACTGGTCTCGCACTGCCGGGCCGTCCCGGTGGTGATGGACGCGGACGCCCACGACCGCGCGGTGGCGCTGGTCTCCCACATGCCCCACCTGGTCTCCAGCATGGTCGCGGCGCGTCTGGAGAACGCCGAGGAGACCGCCGTACGGCTGTGCGGACAGGGCATCCGGGACGTCACCCGGATCGCCGCCTCCGAGCCCGGGATGTGGATCGACATCCTGTCCGCGAACCCGGGGCCGGTCGCCGACCTGCTCACCGACGTCGCCGCCGACCTGGAGGAGACGGTCCGGGCGCTGCGCTCCCTGCAGTCCTCGGACGACGCCAAGCGCCGCGAGGGCGTCGGCGGCATCCAGGACGTGCTGCGCCGCGGCAACGCGGGCCAGGTCCGCGTCCCGGGCAAGCACGGGGCCGCTCCGCGGGTGTACGAGGTCGTGGCCGTGCTGATCGACGACCAGCCGGGGCAGCTGGCCCGGATCTTCGCGGACGCGGGGCTGGCGGGCGTCAACATCGAGGATGTGCGGATCGAGCATGCGACGGGGCAGCAGGCGGGGCTGGTGCAGTTGATGGTCGAGCCGAAGTCCGCGGTTCTTTTGTCTTCGGCGTTGCGTGAGCGAGGGTGGGCTTTGCGGCAGTAGGGCACCCGGCGTCGGTGTCGGCGTCCGGGGGCTGCCGCCCCCGGGCCCCCGCTTCGGCCCTGAACGGGCCTCGTCCTCGATCGCCGGACGGGCTGGGAGCGCCGAGCTGGGCCGAGAAGGGCCCGACCACCACACGGCCGGACGAGTGACCCGTGGCCGGTAACCTTGTGCGGGGCGCACTCACGCCCCCTGCATCCACCGCCTCGCACCAGGAAGGTGTCCCCCCGTGGAAAACGGCGTCGCCGAGCCCGTGATCGTCGCCATCGACGGTCCCTCCGGCACGGGCAAGTCGAGCACGTCCAAGGCTGTGGCCGGCCGGCTCGGGCTGAGCTACCTGGACACCGGCGCCCAGTACCGGGCGATCACCTGGTGGATGGTGAGCAACGGGATCGACATAGAGGACCCCTCGGCGATCGCCGCAGTCGTCGGCAAGCCCGAGATCCTCTCCGGCACCGACCCGGCCGACCCGACGATCACGGTGGACGGCGTCGACGTGGCCGGGCCGATCCGCACCCAGGACGTCACCTCCAAGGTCAGCGCGGTGAGCGCGGTACCGGAGGTGCGGGCCCGGATCACCGAGCTGCAGCGCTCGCTGGCCGCCTCCGCCGAGCGCGGGATCGTCGTCGAGGGCCGGGACATCGGCACGACCGTGCTGCCGGACGCCGATCTGAAGGTCTTCCTCACCGCCTCCCCGGAGGCCCGCGCCGCCCGCCGCAGCGGCGAGCTGAAGGGCGCCGACGTGCACAGCACCCGCGAGGCGCTGATCAAGCGGGACGCCGCCGACTCCTCCCGCAAGACCTCCCCGCTCGCCAAGGCGGACGACGCCGTCGAGGTGGACACCACCGAGCTCACGCTGACCCAGGTCATCGACTGCGTCGTCACCCTCGTCGAGGAGAAGCGGGCCGCGAAGTGAGTGCCGAGGCCGTTTCCATGCCCACGCAGAGAGGCGCCGAGATCGGGCGGCGCATCGGCGTCGGCCTGATGTACGGGCTGTGGCGGCCGCGTGTGCTGGGCGCCTGGAAGGTGCCCGCGAGCGGCCCGCTGATCTTCGCCGTCAACCACTCCCACAACATCGACGGCCCGATGGTCATCGGTGTGGCGCCCCGCGCTTCGCACTTCCTGGTGAAGAAAGAGGCCTTCATCGGCCCGATCGGCTCGTTCATGACCCACACGGGCCAGATCAAGGTCGACCGGGACACCACCGACCGCACCGCCATCACCCGGGCGCTGGGCGTCCTGGAGAAGGGCGGGGTGCTCGGGATCTTCCCCGAGGGCACACGGGGCGACGGCGACTTCGCCGCCCTGCGCGCCGGGCTCGCCTACTTCGCGGTGCGCAGCGGGGCGCCGATCGTGCCCGTCGCCGTGCTGGGAAGCACCGAGCGGCGCGGCCGGTTGATAAAGGCGCTGCCCCCGCTGCGCTCCCGCGTCGACGTCGTCTTCGGCGAGCCGTTCGACGCCGGCGACGGCAGCGGACGGCGCACCCGCAAGGCGCTGGACGAGGCGACCGAACGCATCCAGAAACAGCTGGCCGCCCACCTGGAAAACGCCAGGCGCCTGACCGGGCGCTGAGCGACACTGAATACCGAGTAGTGGATCAACCCGAACAAAACGGCTGCTCCACCGATCACCACGAATGAACGACGAGGTACGGACTTCATGAACGACCACACCCAGCCCGACGGCTCGGACGGCTTCGAGCACGATCACGGGGCGCTCGGCGACGCCGAGTACGCGGAGTTCATGGAGCTCGCCGCCGTCGAGGGCTTCGACATCGAGGACGTCGAGGGCGCCATCGAGGAGGCCGGGCACGGCCCGCTGCCCGTGCTCGCCGTCATCGGCCGCCCGAACGTCGGCAAGTCGACCCTGGTGAACCGGATCATCGGCCGCCGCGAGGCCGTCGTCGAGGACAAGCCGGGCGTCACCCGCGACCGCGTGACCTACGAGGCCGAGTGGGCGGGCCGCCGCTTCAAGGTCGTCGACACCGGCGGCTGGGAACAGGACGTCCTCGGCATCGACGCCTCCGTGGCCGCGCAGGCCGAGTACGCGATCGAGGCGGCCGACGCCGTCGTCTTCGTCGTCGACGCCAAGGTCGGCGCGACCGACACCGACGAGGCGGTCGTGCGGCTGCTGCGCAAGGCCGGCAAGCCCGTCGTGCTCGCCGCCAACAAGGTCGACGGCCCGAGCGGCGAGGCCGACGCGGCCTATCTGTGGTCCCTGGGCCTCGGCGAGCCGCACCCCATCTCCGCGCTGCACGGCCGCGGCACCGGCGACATGCTGGACGCCGTCCTGGAGGCGCTGCCGGAGGCCCCCGAGCAGAGCTTCGGCACCGCCGTCGGCGGCCCGCGCCGCATCGCGCTCATCGGCCGCCCGAACGTCGGCAAGTCCTCGCTGCTGAACAAGGTGGCGAACGAGGAGCGGGTCGTCGTCAACGAGGTCGCGGGCACCACCCGCGACCCGGTCGACGAGCTGATCGAACTCGGCGGCGTCACCTGGAAGTTCGTCGACACGGCGGGCATCCGCAAGCGCGTCCACCTCCAGCAGGGCGCCGACTACTACGCCTCGCTGCGCACCGCCGCCGCCGTCGAGAAGGCCGAGGTGGCGGTCATCCTGATCGACGCCTCCGAGTCCATCTCGGTCCAGGACCAGCGCATCGTCACCATGGCCGTCGACGCGGGCCGGGCGCTCGTCATCGCCTACAACAAGTGGGACACCCTCGACGAGGAGCGCCGCTACTACCTGGAGCGGGAGATCGAGACCGAGTTCGCCCAGGTCGCCTGGGCGCCCCGGGTGAACGTCTCCGCGCGCACCGGCCGGCACATGGAGAAGCTGGTCCCGGCGATCGAGACCGCGCTCGCGGGCTGGGAGACCCGGGTGCCGACCGGCCGCCTCAACGCCTTCCTCGGCGAGCTGGTCGCGGCCCACCCGCACCCGGTCCGCGGCGGCAAGCAGCCCCGCATCCTCTTCGGCACCCAGGCCGGCACCAAGCCGCCGCGGTTCGTGCTCTTCGCCTCCGGCTTCATCGAGGCGGGCTACCGGCGCTTCATCGAGCGCCGGCTGCGCGAGGAGTTCGGCTTCGACGGCACCCCGATCCACATCTCGGTGCGGGTGCGCGAGAAGCGCGGCGCCAACAAGAAGAAGTGAACCGGCGGAAGTAACGGCCGCATGCCGGGAGGGCGGTACCCGTGGTCACGGGTACCGCCCTCCCATGCTGCGCGGACCGGTCGTCCTCGGGACCCGGTCAGAAGGTCCTGCGGGGGGCCGGCGGGAGCGCCGCCGGGATGTGCTGCAGCACGGTGGGGGTGGGCTGCTGGCCGATCTGCCCGACCCGCTGCCACTGGGACTGCTGCCCCGTCCCGTGCCGCGCGCTCTGCGCCCCCGCGCTGTAGGCGCTGTACGAGCTGCTGAACGTTCCCGGGCGGGGCGCCGCGTACGTGCCCGTGCTGTGCGGGATGTTCCCGAAGGCGGTGAACCCCAGATCGTCCTCGCCGCTGCGGTCGCCCGGCAGCGAGCGGAACGTCTTGACGTACTCGGCGTAGAGCGCGTCGTAGATCGGCGTGGCCGATGGGCCGCCCTGGGAGTCCTGAGCCGGTCGCGCGGACGGGATCGACGGGAAGGCCGGGCGGCGGGGAACGTCGTAGGTGTGCACGTATGTCCAAACGAGGTCGGACATCAAGGGATGCGGTCGCACGGCATGCCTTTGGGGGCGCGGGGCTGGGTTTCCTGTGCGACCGCAGTCCCCGCCCCGTGCCCCGTGCGCCGACTCAGGTCCCGGCGAGGGGAAGCGCCGCCCCGACCAACTGCCCGTTCGCCGCGGCCTTGTCCAGCGCGTCGCGCAGCAGGTCCTCCCGGGGCTGGCGGCCGATCGACCCGACCGGGGCCGCGAACATCAGCACCTGCTGGTGCTTGTTGGCGGCGGCCCGCCAGCCTTCCGTCACCTGCAGCGGCTGGTGCGCCTGCCACCAGGCGACCGACTGGCCGCCGTGGGCCGACGGCTGCAGCACCGCGTGCAGCTGCCCCATCGCCAGCAGCACGGACCAGCCGTGCTGCACCGGCGGCACCTCGGTCAGCTCGCTGAGCGGCATGAAGCCCTGCTCGATGAGCAGCGGCAGGAAGTCGTCGCCGGCGCCGACGGTGCCGGGCCGCACGATGGGCGCGGTCGGCTCGACCACCAGGGCCGGGTGCAACTCCCCGGCGATCAGGACGAGTCCGCTGGTCACGCCGAGCACCGCCTGCTCGGGGACGACCTTGTCGGGGTCCAGGTCGACGGTGTCGCCGCTGATGGAGCGCACCGCGCCCTGCAGTTGCTCCTCGGTGACCTGGACGACCTGGGAGGGCAGACAGGTGGCGTGGGCGAAGGCGAGGACGGCGGTCTCGTCCCCGATGAACAGGACGGTGCTGGTGCGCTCGTTCTCGGAGTCGCCCTGGGTGCGGCAGGACGTGCAGTCGTAACTGCCCGGGGCGTTGTCTCCGGCGAGTAGCCGGTCGGCTTCTTCGTCGCCGATCTCGGCGCGTACCTCGTCGCTGACGTCGAGCATGCGCGGCACGGGTGGCTCCCTCGGATGCGGTGCGTGGGCGAGGCCGGGGTGGCTCCGGCTCGTGGTCCGGGCGGATCCCGGCTCATGAAGGAGACAACGGGCGAGCTGTGGCGGGAGTCACGCTGCAACGCTGACGGAATCGAACCATCCTGCGTGCAGCGTCACGCTGCGTGCGGAATCAGACACTCCATGTCAAGTAACGGAGAGGTTACGGCAGTTGGTTCGGTGAACTGACTCACAGTTCGCTCCAAGGCCTGGTCGACAAATCATGAAATGAGGGAATGAAGTAGGCGGCCGGAATTCGCCGCTACCTGCGGTAACCATGAACTGGCCTGCGGCAACGGGGAGTTGGTTGATAACGGGTCGGCAAAGTCCCTAGATTGCTCCGCCGTGTGCAACTCGCACCGCTCGGGTACGTCCCCCGGCCGCGCGGAGCCAGACGAAGCGTCAGACGCAGCGTCGGCCCCGCGCAGCACCATCGCCGGCGGACGGGGCGGAGCGCGCCGACCGCGTCACCGCGCGGCCGACGCGCCCCGCCACGGGGAGCCCGGGTACGTAGAGAGGGATCTACATGTCCGAATGTGCCGATAACTACACCCGCAAGGCTTCGCGCAAGACGGCGGTCCTCGCCGGGGCGGTACTCCTCGCCCCTCTCGGACTGCTGTCCGCGACCGGCGACGCCACGGCGGCCGACAGCGGGGTGTGGGACCGCATCGCCCAGTGCGAGAGCGGCGGCAACTGGCACATCAACACCGGCAACGGCTACTACGGCGGGCTGCAGTTCTCCGCCGGTACGTGGCGCGCGTACGGCGGCGCCGCCTACGCCTCGACCGCCGACAAGGCCAGCAAGGCACAGCAGATCTCTGTCGCCGCCAAGGTGCAGAAGGCACAGGGGTGGGGTGCGTGGCCGACCTGCTCGGCGCGCGCCGGAGCGTCCGGCAGCGCGCCGGACTCCGGTTCGTCCTCCACCAAGTCGAATTCGAGCAAGTCGACGAAGTCGAGCAAGCAGAACTCCAGCAAGTCGACGAAGTCGAGCAAGTCGGGTTCGGGGGATGCGAACTCCTCGAAGTCCTCGAAATCGTCGAACTCCTCGAACTCCGGTTCTTCGAAGTCGGGTTCCTCGACGACGCCGGAGCGTTCGACGGGCCAGACCTCGCGCGGGACGTCCCGGGGCGGCGACTACACCGTCGTACAGGGCGACACCCTCAGCAGCATCGCGGCCCGGAACTCGACGACCTGGCAGCGGATCTACGCCGCCAACAAGGCCGTCGTCGGGGGCGACCCCGACCTCATCGTGCCCGGGCAGCGCCTGACGCTCTGAGCACCCGCCAGTGGCCCCACCCGGAGTACCGGCCGGGTGGGGCCACTACGGCGTTCCGGGCGGCCGTGCCGCCCACTCGCCCGCCTCCCCGGCGAAGGCGACGGCCCCACGGCGGAGTTCGTACACGAAGGCCTGCCGGCCGAGCAGCACGGGCGGCAGCCGCTGTTCGGCCAGCACCACGCACGCGTCGAGCGACGCGAGTAGCTCGTAGGTATGAGCCGCGACCGTCGGCGACATGCCCTGGGTGGGCTCGTCGGCGAGCACCACGCGCGCGTGCGTCGACAGGGCACGGCACAGGGCCACCATGCGCTGCTCACCGCCGGAGAGCGTGCCGGCCCTGCGCGCGAGCAGGGTCTCCAGGTGGGGGTAGACCGTGTGGTCGGCGGCGGCGAGGTCCAGGTTCTCCCGCACGGTCAGCGAGCCGAACACCGCCCGCCGGTCGGGCACCAGGCACAGTCCCCGCCGCGCCCGCTCGAACGCGGGCATCCCGGTCACGTCCGTCCCGTCCCAGACCACCGCGCCCCCGGAGAGGGGCACGACCCCGGCCAGCGCCCGCAGCGCCGTCGTACGGCCCGAGCCGTTGCGGCCCAGCAGGACGGTGAGGCCCGGGGCGGGGGCGGCGAGGGAGACGCCGTGCAGGGCTTCGAGCGGGCCGTAGCGCACACGCGCGTGCCGCAGGGCCAACTGCCGGGGGCGCTGGGCGGACGGGGTGCGCTGGGCGGGTGTCACGGGGTCGCCTCCTGCGCGGCCAGGGCGTCGAGGACGCGGTCGGGCGGTCCCGAGGCGACGATCCGGCCCGCCGCCATCACGTGCACGACGTCGGCGAGGCCGGCGACCAGGTCGAGGTCGTGCTCGACGACGAGCAGCGCGGTGCCCTCGGCGGCCAGCGCGCCCAGCACCCGGGCGAGCGCGGCCACCTCGGCGGTGTCGAGACCGGCGGCGGGCTCGTCGAGCAGCAGCACGCGCGGGCTGCCCGCGAACGCCCTGGCGAGCTCGACCCGGCGCAGTGTGCCGGTGGGCAGCCCGGCGGCGGGCAGCGCGCTGACCGCGCCGTCGAGCCCGAACAGCGCCAGCGCCCGCTCCACGGCGTCCGGATCGGCGATCCGCCCCTGCTCGGCGCCGACCCGGACGTTCTCGGCCACCGTCAGCGACGGGAAGACGGCCAACTCCTGGAAGGTCCGCGCGACACCGAGCCGGGTGCGGGCGGGCGCGGCGAGCCGGGTGATGTCCCGCCCGTCGAGCAACACCTGCCCGCGCGCGGGACGCAGGGTCCCGGCGAGACAGTGGAACAACGTGCTCTTCCCGGCCCCGTTGGGCCCCACCACGGCGACGACCCGACCGGCCCCGACGCTCAACTCGACCCCGTCCAACGCGGTGAACCCGCCATAACGGGCCCGGAGCCGACGGACGGTGAGGAGAGGAGTGCCCGAGGACGAGGGCGGGCGGGACGAGGAGGGGGCGCGATGAGAGGCACGCGGAGGCGGGGGTGGGGCGCGGTCAGGGGCGGGCGGTGGGGTGCGGGCAGGAGCGGGCGGTGGGGTGCGGTCGGGTGTGGGTGGTGCGGTGCGGGCAGGGGCGGGTGGCGGGGTGCGGTCGGGTGTGGGTGGTGCGGTGCGGGCAGGGGCGGGTGGCGGGGTGAGGTCGGGTGTGGGTGGTGCGGTGTGGTTCGGGGCGGGTGGCGGGGTGCGGTCGGGTGTGGGTGGTGCGGTGCGGGCAGGAGTGGGTGGCGGGGTGCGGTCGGGTGTGGGTGGTGCGGTGTGGTTCGGGGCGGGTGGCGGGGTCCGGTCGGGTGTGGGTGGTGCGGTGTGGTTCGGGGCGGGTGGCGGGGTGCCTTCAGGTGTGGGGCGCGTGGTGGGCTGTGGTGTCGGTGGTGGGGGCGAGGTGCTCGGGCGGGGCTGTTCCAGCCTTTCCCTCACCCGTGTCCCCAGCGGTGTCAGCGTCGCCGTCGGCCGCCGCCGGGATCCCGTGCGCAGTCGCTCGCCGATCGCGCGCAGCGCCCCGTACGGTCCGTCGGGGAAGCGGCCCAGGAGCAGGGCCAGGACTCCCACCAGGGCCGCCGCGACGCCGCCGCGGGCGCCCGCGTCCAGGCCCACCAGGAGGGCGGCCGCGGCCAGCGCGCCCAGGGTGCTGTCCGCGCCCAGCACGATCACGGCGGCGAACCAGAGCAGACCCCGTACGGGGTCGTAGGCGTCCGCGTCGAAGGCGCGCAGGCCCATGCCGAGGAGGGCGCCGCCGAGCGCGGCGAGGGCGGCCCCCGCGACGAAGGCCAGGAGCTTCAGGGACGGGACGCGTACGCCCGCCGCGGCCGCGCCCTGCTCGTGGTCGCGCATCGCCGCGAGGGCCCGTCCGGTGCGGCCCCGGCGCAGCGCCCGGGTCGCGAGCAGCGCGGCCGCCAGCAGGGCCAGCTCCAGGACGTAGTACGCGCGGTCCCCGTCGAAGCCCGCGGGGCGGCCGAGGGAGAGGCCGGACGTGGCGTACGGCTGGGCGAAGACGAAGCGGCTCACCCCGACGCCGACCGCGAAGGTGGCCAGGGCCAGGGCGAGGCCGTGGCGGCGGATCGCGGGCCGGCCGGTCAGCAGCCCCAGCGGGGCCACCAGGAGGACCGCCACGGCCAGCGCGGCCAGCTCGGGCAGACGGGGGAGGCCGGGGAAGCGGCCGGCCGCGAGCAGCGCCGTGAACAGGGCGCCCAGCCCCGCGTACGCCGCCTGCCCAAGGGAGATCTGGCCGCCGCGGCCGGTGACGACCACCAGGGACAGCAGGATCACGCCGAGGGCGGGCACCTGGACCGCCGTGTGCAGATCCGAGCCCGCGAGGCCGAGCGGCAGCAGGAACAGCACGACGGCCACGATCCAGGCCCCCGGCGGGGTCGACGCACGCGCGCGTGCCGGACGCGGCAGCGCGTCGCGTGTGCCGACGCCGGGCAGCGCCAGCGCGGCGACCAGCAGGGCGAGGACGAACAGGTTCGTGCCGACCGCCTGGAGCAGCGGCGCGCCCCAGCCCGTCGGATGCAGCCGGGTCAGCTGGCTCTGTGCGACGCCGATCCCCAGGGCGACCGCCACCGCGACCGGGAGGCTGCGCATCCGCGCCGCCACGGCGACCGCGACGACCTCCATCACCAGCAGCGGCAGCCCGTACGGGTCCAGGCGCACGTACGGGGCCAGCAGCACGCCCGTCAGGCCGGCCGTGAACGACCCGAACGCCCAGCCCGCCGCAGCCACCCGGTCCGCGTCGATCCCGCCGAGCACGGCCAGCTCCCGGTCGTCGACCACGGCCCGCAGTTCCCGCCCGAAGCGCGTCCCGCGGATCACCGCCGCCACGCCCGCGGCGAGCGCCAGCACCACGGCGAGCTGCCCCCAGGGATCCGCCGACGCCGGCACCAGCTCCGGCACGTCGTTGCGCGCCCCCGGCCCCCAGATCAGCGCCGCCCCGCCCACCAGCAGCACGAACACCCCGATGGACGCGACGAGGGTCTGGGCCGGGTCGTCGCCGAGGACGGCGAGCGGACGGAAGACGAACCGTTCCAGCAGCACCCCGACGGCCGGTGCGAACACCAGCAGCGTGACCGCCGCCGCAGGCCACAGCGGCCACCCCCACCCCACCACGCACTGCCGCAGCACATACGCGCACAGCATCGCGATCGCCCCGTGCGCGAAGTTGAGCACGCCGGTCGCCCGGTAGGTGACGATCAGGCCGATCCCGGTGAGCGCCGCCGCGCTGCCGACCGCGAGACCGGCGAGCGTGAGGTCGTAGGTGAGGTCGTTGGCGAGGGAGGACATCAGGAGTCCGCCGCGTCCGGCTCGCAGATGGGGCACGGGTCGAGGTCGCCGGTCGCCAGCAGTCGGCCGTCCACCGGCACCGCCGCCGCTTTCCCTGCGACCAGCGGGCAGTCCGCTCGGTGCCACAGGGTGCCGCCCGGCACCATGCGCAGCTCGCCGCTGACCGCGACGGGCGCGGTCGCCGCGGCCTCCGCCGGCTCCTCCGCCTCCCGCGTCCCGGCCGCCACCAGCAGGCCGTACAGCTCCTCCACGCGCGCGTGGACGACGGCGCCCCGGCCGTAGGTGAGCAGGACGGCCGCGGCGACGATCAGCGCGGCGCCGGGGATCGTGCAGGAGGCCAGATAGGGCAGCTGGCGTGCCGCGTACCGTTCGCCGGAGACGCCGTACCAGCCGACCGCGCACAGCACCGCGCCCGTGGCCAGCGCCGCCCAGCCGGCCCACAGGACGGGGTGGACGTCGCGCAGTCGCGCACTCGGCGCACTCCGCGCTGTCGGCGTCATCGACGTCATCGGCATCGTCGGCTCCCACACGTCGTGTGTCTGGCTGCGTACGCAAGCCGGCCAATGGCTTGCACTATGCCCTTTGGAAGCTGACCCTGAAAGCACCGGGCGGCCTCCGCCCGGACCGACACCCGGTGGTGAGCCAGATGGTTCTCGGGAGCGACCTCAGGCGGGGGAACGCACGGCGGGGGAACGCACGGCGGGGCGGCGGCCCGCGGACGGCCGGACGGGCCACGGCACTGGCCGCCGCGCTCGTCCTCCTGCTCGGCCCGGCCCTCGCGGCCTGCAGCGACGACGACGCCGGCGGCGGCACCGGCACCCCCTCGGCCCCGGCGACGACGAGCGCGCCCGCGGCCACGAACGCGCCCGCCGACCCGGCGGCGGCCGAGCGGGAGATCCGGCAGAACTGGGAGAAGTTCTTCGACCCGGCGACCTCCTCCGAGGACCGGCAGGACGTCCTGGAGCACGGCGAGCTGATGGGCCCGGTCCTCGACGTCTTCAGCGGGGACCAGCGCGGCGACCAGGTGGCGGCGAAGGTCGAGAAGGTGGAGTTCACCACGCCGACCGAGGCGACCGTCACCTACACGCTCACGCTCGACGGCGCGACCGCCCTGCCGGACGCCTCCGGCACGGCCGTCGAGGACGACGGCACCTGGAAGGTGTCCGTCAACTCGCTGTGCGCGCTGGTCAAGTTGAGCGGCAATGCGGCCGCGTCGGCGCTCCCGGGCTGCTGAGACGGCCGCCGTGGCGCTGCTGCTCCTGCTGAGCGCGGCCTGCGGCAGCCGGCTCCCGGAGAGCGACTTCGAGTCCCCCGCCACGTCCTCGCGGGCCACGACAGGGCAGAGCGGCGGCGCGCCCCTGCGCGTCGGCATCATCGCCAGCGCCACCAGCCCGGTCGGCGGCAGCGCCTTCACCGGCCCGCGCGACGGCGCGCAGGCGTACTTCGACCGGCTCAACGCGCGCGGGGGCATCGACGGCCGCCCCGTCGAGGTACGGCTGTGCGACGACGGCGGCAGCGGCGTCGGCAACAACACCTGTGTGCACCGGCTGCTCGACGAGGACAAGGTCGTCGCCCTGGTCGCCACGACCGCCCTGGACTACGCCGGAGCCTCCCGCGTCTCCCGCGCGGGGGTGCCGGACATCGGCGGCCAGCCCATCGGCGCCGCCTACGACACCTGGCCGCACCTGTACGGCGTCTACGGCAGCCTCGCGCCCCGCGACGGCCGTCCGGGCTGGGACGGGCAGCTGTACGGGGGCACCGAGGTCTACCGGTACTTCAAGCGCGCGCACGGCGCCCGTACGGCCGCCGTCGTCTCCTACAACCAGGCCGCCTCCGCCGCCTACGCGCGGCTCGTGGAGCGGGGGCTGAAGGCCGAGGGCTACAAGGTCGTCAGCGAGCAGGTCGACTTCGCGCTGCCCAACTTCCGCGCCGCCGCGGCCGACCTGAAGGAACAGGGCGCCGACCTCGTCCTGGACGCCCTGGACACGCACGGCAACGCCCGGCTGTGCGAGGCGATGGACGAGGTCGGCGCGAAGGTCACCGCCAAGGTGACGAACGTCCAGAACTGGACCTCGACCGTCCCCGAGGACTACAAGGACTCCCCGAACTGCCGCAACGCCCTGTGGGCGACCGGGTCCAGCCGCAACCACGAGGACACCTCGAACCGGGCCGTACGGGAGTTCCGGGACGCCACGAAGGGGCTGAAGACGCACTCCCAGTGGCAGCTGGAGGGGTGGGCGGCCGCCATGTGGTTCACCGAGGCCGCCGAGTCGTGCGCCGCGCGCGGCATCACGCGTGCGTGCGTCGACGCCTTCATGAACCGCAGCCAGGGGTACGACGCCGACGGGCTGCTGCTCCCCGTGCGGTTCGAGCGGCTCGCCGAACCGCCGAAGAGCCGCCGGACGTGTCTGTCGGTCGCCCGCTGGCAGGACGGCAAGGGGTGGGTCACCCAGGGTGAGATGACCGACACCTGCTTCGACGTCCCGCAACTGGCGTACAGACCGTGAGACACCCGGCCCGCCCGGTACGGAGGAGGTGTGCCGAAGCAGTGCATTTCCTATGCGCAGTCAGCTCGCTCGATCCCGCCCGGAATCGAAAAGGAACCGGGTGCGGGGACGGTTATTCGTGTGCTTTTCGGCGGGTTATTCGGGCCGTCCGCACGGCACGCGGGAATTGAGTTCGAATGCGCGAGGAAGTCGTACGAAACCGCTCGTACGTGTGATCCCGTTGGGCCGAAACGCGTGTCGTGGTCCTGTGACAGAAGTGTGACCGGAGTGATCCGTATGTCCGGTCCGGCCTTCCTGGGACGTCCGGTCCGGTGTTCCCGGGACGTCCGGTCCGGTCTTCCCGGGGCGCGTCCCGCGGCTTAGCGTGGCGGTATGGCACCGAATCACACTCCGCCAGCGGAGCCCCAGGACAATCCGGACGGGTACGTCGGCCTTGAGCCCGCGCGTGCCGAGCGGCTCGCCCGTGAACGGGGGTGGTCGACGGTGCGCTCGCTGGCCCCCGGGACGATCGTCACCATGGAGTACCGCTTCGGGCGGCTGAACTTCGAGGTGCGGGACGGACGCGTGACCCGCGCCTGGAAGGGCTGAGCCGTTCGCGGACGGCGCGCACCGGCACGGCGAAGGCCGCACGGGCACGGCGAAGGCCCCGGTTCCCGAGCTTCGGGAACCGGGGCCTTCGGGTGCGGGACCGGGTTGTGCGTACCGGGGTCCCGCCGTGTCGGGGCGGCGATCGGGCTGGTCAGCCGCCTGTGAGCGGACGGGTCGCCGAGGCCGTCGTACCGCGTGGGAGGCGGTCGGCGTGCGGGGGGCGGCGGGTCCCGATCGGGGTGACCGGGGTGCGTTCCGAGCGGGTCGCGTGCGGGCCGGGGGCCAGATAGGCCGGCGCGCCGCGCGGGGCCCTGGCCGGGGCGAGCGGCTCGCGGGCCGCGGAGGCCTCGTCCTGGGCCACGGGGTGCGGCTTCAGCGGCAGGGCCACGGCGACGGGGGCCGCCGGAACCGGAGCCGGCGCCGGGAGGACGCCGCTGCGGCGCTCCCGCCGGCGGTCACGCAGAGCGAAGATCGAGACCTCGGCGCGGGCGATCAGCGGCTCGCACCAGGGCAGCGCCAGCAGGACCAGCAGCCCCGCGGCCCAGCCGAGCACCACATCGCTCAGCCAGTGCGTACCGAGGTAGACGGTGGTGAGGCCGACGCCGAGCGAGACCACCGCGGACACCGCGGACAGCCAGCGGCGAGCCCTCGGCGTGGAGGCCAGATACGCCAGGATTCCCCAGGTCACCACGGCGTTGGCGGTGTGGCCGCTGGGAAATATATCGCCGCCCAGACCCATCTCGTTGGAGCCGATGGTGGTCGCGTAGTGCGGCCCCAGCCGTCCCATGCCGAGCTTCGCGGCGCCCACGGTGATGTTCAGCAGCAGCAGCGAGGCGCCCAGGGTGAGCAGCGGGCGGAGCGTGTGCTGGCGCCAGGATCTCCAGCCGAGCCAGGAGGCGACCATCACGGCGGTCGGGCCGCGCTGGCCGAGGACCACGTAGTAGTCGAGGAAGGCGTGGATCTCCGGCCACTGCTGGTAGGGCCGGAAGAACATGACCTGCCAGTCGAAGCGGACCAGCCATGAGGTGACCACCACGAACCACACGATCGCCAGATAGAAGGCCAGGGTCGCCGACAACAGGGCGACCCGGTGCCTGCTCATCTTCGGCACATCGATGTGGGCCGGTCGTTCCGGCTCACGGTCGAGCCTGGCGAACACCCGGTCCAGACGGGTGAGGTTTTGTTCGGTACGCACCTAAACGACGTTACAGCGAGTGAGCTCGCGACCCGGCCGATACCGCCGGTTTGTGATGACGATGTGATGTGGGATTGCTCTCAGGGAGCCGTTTATTACTGCGCAATGAGTAATCGTCGAACGTTGTTCCCTTCAATTCCTTTGATCATTGCACGGGATGCTTTTAGGGAACTCATGAAAAGGCCCGCCGAAAAGCCGGACCCGCCGTTACGGAGGACCGGAGCCGTTCAGCCACCACGCCCCGTACACGGCCGAGGCCGCCGCGAGGCCCGCCACCACCGCCGCCGACCTGGCGGTCCGCAGCCGGGCCAGGGCGAGGGCGAGCGGCAGCAGCAGCGGGAAGGCGGGCAGCAGCAGCCGCGGCTTCGAGCCGAAGTAGCTCGACGCGCACAGTGCGAGCGCGAGCACCACACCCCCGTACACCAGCAGCGGGAGCGGCTGGCGCTGCCGTACGCAGGTGACGTACAGCCACAGCAGCAGGGCGACGCCGACGATCAGGCCGACGCCGGCGAGGGCCGACGGGAACGACGTGAACTTGTCGGCGACGAAGCGCGCGAAGGCGTACCCGCCGTCGAAGCCGTTGCGCCAGCCCGCCTGGACGTCGAGATAGCCGAGGGGCCCGTCGCCGGTGCGACGGCCGACCCACAGGACGTACGCGGCGGCGCCGAGGGGCGCGAGGAGCATGCCGAGGGCGCGCGGTGCGAGGCGGGGCCCGCCGGCTGTGGCCTCGCGCCCGGAAGGGGCGTCGGCCGCCGGGCGAGGGGCGTGCTCGGGGGCGTGCGCGCCGGGCGCGGGCGCTGCGCTGCGGGTTCCCGCGAACGACACCGTCCGCGAGGACTCGCGCTCACGAAGGAAGGACGCGATGCCCGCCGCCCACACCGCCGCGACCACCGCGAGCCCCACCGGCCGGGTCAGCCCGGACAACGACGCCAGCACCCCGGCGGTCACCCACCGGCCGGTGAGCACCGCGTACAGCGACCAGGCGGCCAGCGCGGTGAAGAGCGACTCGCTGTACGCCATCGACTGCACGATCCCGACCGGCAGGACGGCCCACACCAGCACCGCGCACACCCCGGCCCGACGCCCGTACACATGATCGGCGACCGCGAAGATCCCCCAGGCCGCCGCGAGCGAGGCGACCAGCGAGACGACGAAACCGGCGTCGGCGTACGACAGCGGGGTCACCGCGTGCAGCAGCCTTTCCAGCCAGGGCAGCAGCGGGAAGAAGGCCAGATTGGAGTGCACGTCGCCGTTCGGCAGCCGGACCTCGTAGCCATAGCCCAGCTCGGCGACCCTCGTGTACCAGAGGGCGTCCCAGCGGGCGGTCAGCAGCGTGTACGCGCTCTTGTCGCGGGCGGCGCTCCACAGGGCCAGGGTGAGCAGGCACAGGGCGCGCACGGCCGCGTACCCCAGGAGGGCCGGAGCCGCCCGTCGCAGGGCCCCGGCGCCGCGGGGCGTCACACGCGTTTCAAGATCGGTCACGGGCTCGATTATCGACGGCTTGCTCGGTGGCACGGACCGCCGGGGCGTGCGCGACGGTGCGCGCAGGCGCGTCGAGGGGCGTGTCCAGGGGCGCGGGGAGTGGCGTACGCCACATGGGTTGCCCGTGGACGGTGAGAGGTCCGCCACTTGGCCGTGGCGCGAACTCGCGTACGCTGCCATCCACTCGTGTTCGTTTGCGCGGGCCGGAGACCACCGCTCCTCTCCGGCCGAGTCGCGGGGAGTCCCCACCCCGCGAGCCCGCCGGACCGAGGGATCACCTGGGAGGTACGTACATGTCCGGGACGACCACGGCCGCCGCTGGGCTGCGCCGGAGGGCGGCCGGGGCCGGTGCCAACCGCTGGGTCGTGCTGGTGGTGCTGTGCGTCAGCCTGCTGCTGGTCGCCGTCGACGCCACCGTGCTGCACGTGGCGGTGCCCGCCGTCACCGAGGACCTGCGGCCCGGCGCGATCGAGCTGCTCTGGATCGTCGACATCTATCCGCTGGTCTGCGCCTCGCTGCTGATCCTGTTCGGCACGCTCGGCGACAAGGTGGGCCGGCGGCGGGTCCTGCTGCTCGGCTACGCCCTGTTCGGCGTCGCCTCCGCGCTGGCGGCGCTCGCCGAAAGCGCGCAGACGCTGATCCTGGCGCGGGCGCTGCTGGGCGTGGGCGGCGCGATGATCATGCCGGCCACGCTGTCGATCCTGCGCCAGGTCTTCCCGGACCGGCGCGAACGGGCGCTGGCCATAGGCATCTGGAGCGCCGTGGCCGCGGTGGGCGCCGCGGTCGGCCCGCTGCTCGGCGGCTTCCTCCTGGAGCACTTCTGGTGGGGCTCGGTCTTTCTCGTCAACATCCCGTTGATGCTGGTCAGTCTGCCGATCGGACGGCTGCTGCTGCCCGAGTCGCGGGGCGCCCAGGACGGCCCCTGGGACGTGGTCGGCGCGCTGACGGCGGCGGCCGGGCTGTTCGGCGTCGTGCTCGGCGTGAAGCGGCTGGGCGGCGGGGAGTTGGGACTGTTCACCGTGGTACCGCTCGCGGTGGGCGCGGTGTTGATCGTCTTGTTCGTCCGACGGCAGCGGCGGTGCGCCCATCCCCTGGTCGACCTGCGGATGTTCGGGCGGCCGGCGTTCAGCACCTCGGTGGGGTGCATCGTGCTGGCGATGCTGGCCCTGGTGGGCCTCGAACTCATCGCGGCGCAGTATCTGCAACTCGTGCTGGGGCTGTCTCCCCTGGAGACGGGCCTGCGCCTGCTCCCCCTCACCTTCGCCGCGATGGCCGCGGGGCTGGCCGGGGCGCGGCTGCTGCGCCGGTTCGGCCCGCGGCGGATGGTGTGCGGGGGATTCCTGCTCACGGCGCTGGCCGTGCTGACCCTGACCGCGATGGGCGGTTCGGACAACCCGGGGCTGCTGCTGCTCGGGTTCCTCCTGCTGGGCTTCGGCCTGGAGACGACGTTGTTCGCGGCCTACGAGTCGATGCTGAGCGAGGCTCCGCCGGAGCAGGCGGGCGGCGCGGCGGCGATCGGCGAGACGTCGTACCAGCTCGGCGCGGGGATCGGGATCGCGCTGCTCGGCAGCGTGATGAACGCGGCGTACGCGCCCGGCCTCAACGGCGTGCCGGGGGTGCCGGCGTCGGCGTCGGCCTCGGCGGGGCATTCGCTGGGCGAGGCCTACGAGGTCGCCGGGCGGCTCGGCGGGTCGGCCGGGGCGGCCCTGCGCCGGGCGGCTCGGGACAGCTTCGTGCACGGGCTGCATGTCACGCTGCTGGTCAGCGCGGGGCTGCTGCTGCTCGGGGCGCTGATGGCGGTGCGGCTGCCGCGGGCCATGCAGTGCGAGGTGCCTTCGGCGGAGGTGGAGCTCCCTGCGCCCCGGGAGGTCGCAAAGTCCCGCGTCTCGGCCTGACTCTCCCACCCACGCACCGTCGCCCGTTTGCTGTTTCTTGATCGGTGGGCGTTTCCCGTGGGGCTTGTTCGCCGTTGGCGTCTTGCGGTCGCGGCGCGACTCGGGGCAGTGTGGTTAGCGGTGCTAGTTTTGGGATCCCGGAGGCTGTTCTGTATGTCTGCGTCCTCGAAGTCGCCCCCCTTCGACCCCGGCGATCCGCTCGGGCTCGACGAACTGCTCCAGCCCGAGGACCTGGCCGTCCGGGACACCGTGCGGGCGTGGGCCGCGGACCGGGTGCTGCCGTATGTCGCCGAGTGGTACGAGCGCGGCGAGCTGCCGGGCATCCGGGAGCTCGCCCGTGAGCTCGGCGGGATCGGGGCGCTCGGGATGTCGCTCAGCGGCTACGGATGCGCGGGCGCCAGCGCCGTGCAGTACGGGCTCGCCTGTCTCGAACTCGAGGCCGCCGACTCCGGGATCCGGTCCCTCGTCTCCGTGCAGGGATCCCTCGCCATGTACGCCGTCCATCGCTTCGGCAGCGAGGAGCAGAAGCAGGCCTGGCTGCCGGGTATGGCCGCCGGCGAGATCATCGGGTGCTTCGGGCTCACCGAACCCGATCACGGGTCCGACCCGGCCGCCATGCGGACGCACGCCAAGCGCGACGGCTCCGACTGGGTGCTCAACGGGCGCAAGATGTGGATCACCAACGGATCGGTCGCCGGGATGGCCGTCGTCTGGGCGCAGAGCGACGACGGGATCCGGGGGTTCGTCGTGCCGACCGACAGCCCCGGCTTCGCCGCCCCGGAGATCAAGCACAAGTGGTCCCTGCGGGCCAGCGTGACCAGCGAACTCGTGCTCGACGACGTGCGGCTGCCCGCCGACGCCGTGCTGCCGGAGGTCACCGGACTGCGGGGGCCGCTCAGCTGTCTGTCGCACGCCCGCTACGGCATCGTGTGGGGAGCGATGGGCGCGGCGCGGTCCTGTTTCGAGACCGCCGTCGAATACGCGAAGACCCGGGAGCAGTTCGGGCGGCCCATCGGGGGTTTCCAGCTCACCCAGGCCAAGCTCGCCGACATGGCGGTCGAGCTGTACAAGGGGATTCTGCTCGCCCATCATCTGGGGCGGCGGATGGACGCCGGCCGCCTGCGTCCCGAGCAGGTCAGCTTCGGCAAGCTCAACAACGTACGGGAAGCGATCGAGATCTGCCGGACCGCCCGCACGATCCTCGGGGCCAACGGGATCTCGCTCGAGTACCCCGTCATGCGGCACGCGACCAACCTGGAGTCGGTCCTCACCTATGAAGGCACCGTCGAGATGCACCAGCTCGTGCTGGGCAAGGCGCTCACCGGACTCGACGCCTTCCGCTGACCCCCGGAGGGGGCAGGGCCGGCGAGCGGCCCTGCCTCAGCTCTGGTTGAAGAAACCGTCCGTCCGATGCGCGGACGGGTCGCCGTTCACGATCTCCGTGTTGGCGGGGGTCAGCAGGAACACCCGGGTGGACACCCGCTCGATCGAACCCCGCAGGCCGAAGATCAGCCCGGCCGCGAAGTCGACGACGCGCTTGGCGTCCCCGGCCTCCATGGCCGTGAGGTTCACGATGACCGGCACGCCCTCGCGGAACAGCTCGCCGATCGCCCGCGCGTCCCGGAAGCTGTCCGGGGTCACGGTGCCGATCCGTCGGCCCTTCTCCTCGGCCGTGTCCGCGGCGACCTTGACGCGGGGGTCGGTGACCCAGGCCTCTCCGGAGTCGGTCCCCTCGGAATAGTCGTCGTCGTAGTAACGCTCGTCATCGTTGTCGTCGACGAGGCCAAGCCAGGCACTCGCCTTGCGCACCGATCCCATGGACGCCTCCTCTCACAGCGGTCTTTCTGCTTTCCGCATTCCCCATGGTCGTCCATGATGCGGATGTCGCGCCAAGTGGATAGACGCCGCGCGGGGGGTTTGTGACGGTACTGGTGCACAGCGAATCCGTACAGAGCCCGCGCCCCCCAAGGGTCCTACCGCATACGGCTGCTGACTGTGAGTGAAATATGATTCTTCGTGGCGGATGGGTGACGCTCGGTGCGTCCGGGTGAACCGAGACGTTCACTCCGGCATGACAATCGGTCGATAACATGCGCCAGAACGTGCGCCAGAACGTGCGCCGGCTCAATGTGCCAGAGACGACGGGGGTTGTCGTGTTCGGAATAGTCAGGCCATGCAGTCACCGGCTCGGTGAAGGCCTCAAGACGCAATGGATGGCGCATCTGTGCGGGCTGTGTCTCGCGCTGCGCGGTGATCACGGACAGTTCGCCCGGGTCGTCACCAACTACGACGGGCTGCTCATATCCGTGCTGACGGAGGCTCAGGCCGAGCGGGTCACGGCCGGCGGATGGCGGCGGACGGCGGGACCGTGCCCGTTGCGCGGGATGCGCACCGCGTCCGTCGCACAGGGGGAGGGTGCTCGGCTCGCGGCCGCCGTCTCGCTGGTGCTCGCCTCCGCCAAGGTCCGCGACCACGTCGCCGACGGGGACGGGCTGCTGGCGCGGCGGCCGGTCTCCGTCGCCGCGCGCCGGGTCGCCGCGAGCTGGGGGCGGGCCGGGGAACGCGGCGGGGCCGCCGTCGGATTCGACACCGCCGTCCTCGTCGACGCCGTGGACCGGCAGGTCGGCATCGAGGCGCTCGCCGGACCGGGCACCCCGCTGCTGACCGTCACCGAGCCCACCGAGACCGCCACCGCCGCGGCCTTCGCGCACACCGCGGTCCTGGCGGGCCGGCAGGACAACGCCGCGCCGCTCGCCGAGGCGGGCAGGCTCTTCGGCCGGCTGGCGCATCTGCTGGACGCGGTCGAGGACCGGCAGGCCGACGCGGCGAACGGCGCCTGGAACCCGCTGACGGCCACCGGCACCCCGCTCACCGAGGCCCGGCGGCTCGCCGACGACGCGCTGCACGGGATCCGGCTCGCCCTGAAGGATGCCTCGTTCGTCGACGGCAAGCTGGTGCATCTGCTGCTCGCGCACGAACTGGAGCGGTCGATCGACCGGGCGTTCGGGACGCAGAGCTGCGGACATGCGCACGGGCCGGAGGGCGGGCCGGGTCCGCAGGGCGCGTTCGGACCGCCGACCGGTCCGTACGCCCCGCAGGGCCCGGCGGATCCGAACGCACCCGACAACCCCCATGGCAACCCTTACGGCAATCCCTCTGGCAACCCCTACGGGGGCGAGCCGCCGCGGCCCGACAAGCGGGGCCTCCTGGCGGGCTGCGCGGTCGCGCTCGGGCTGTGCTGCACCTGCAAGGTGTGCTGCGCCGACGAGTTCGAGGGGCCCTGGTCGCGGAAGAAGCGCGACGGCTGGTGCAGCAACTGCGACTGCAATTGCTGCGACTGCTGTGACGGGTGCGAGTGCTGTGAGTGCTGCTCCTGCTGCGACTGCTCCTGCTGACGAGGCGTCACCTACCGTGTGCGGGCGCTTATCGTCCGTGGCCGACGGGCGTCACGATGAGCGGTGAGCGCCCCGGGGCCGTATCTCCCGGAGAGGATGCGGACACGGATGCTCGAAAGGATCAGTGATCATGCCCGGGCGTTCTGACAAGACCGTGCCGCTCGCCGTGAAGATCGTGGTGAGCGGGGGGCTCGGGGTGGGCAAGACCACCTTCATCAGGGCCGTCTCCGAGATCGAGCCGCTCGACACGGAGGCGGCCATCACCCAGGTGTCGGTCGGGGTCGACTCGCTCGAAGGCGTGGAGTCCAAGACGACGACCACGGTCGCCCTCGACTTCGGCCGGATCAGGGTCGATCCGGGCATCGCGCTGTATCTGTTCGGCACGCCCGGACAGGGCCGGTTCTCGTTCCTCTGGGACGACCTGGTGGAAGGGGCGCTCGGGACGGTCGTCCTCGTGGACACCCGGCGGATCGAGGAGTGCTTCCCGGCCCTGGACTACTTCGAGTCCCGGGGTCAGCCCTTCGTCCTCGCCGTGAACCGTTTCGACGGGGCCGAGCGGTTCGAACTGCAGGAGGTCCGGGAGGCGTTGGAGCTGAGCGACGACGTGCCCTTACTGGAGTGCGACGCGCGTGAGCGCGACTCCGTGCGGGATGTGCTGGGGGCGTTGATGGACCAGGTGATCGCGTTTCGGGCCGCCGCCAGGCGCAAGGCGGTCGGGGTGCGCTGATCGCCGAGGCGGGCGTACCGAGGGAGGTGCGAGGGGAGGGGGTGCGAGGGGAGGGGTGTGCGTGAGTGCGTGAAGGCGAGACCGGGTGCGGGGGAAGAGCGCGAGAAGGGCGCCCCGGGAGCCCGGGGGCCGCAGTGGGTCAGCTCAACAGGAACAGGACCACACGCGACCGAAGTCGATGTGGGAGCGGGTGACCAGCCACTGCTGCGGATGCATGGGCCAAGTGGAACAGGTCTCCGGTTTTGCGTCAACCGACGTGAGACGTACGGCTCACAGTGTGGACGGCCTTGACAGCGAGGGGAAACGCCCGCGTACTCTCGCCGGACGGCCGTGCTGAGGGGCTCGGCCGTGGTGGTGCGTGAAGGCACCTTCACCGTGTTCGACATTCTCGCGCCACGGAGCCTTCGCATGTCTTCCGAAACCCTCACTCCCGCATCCCCTGCCACCCTCGTGATCGTCGGGGGCGGGCCGCGGGGCACCGGTCTCATCGAGCGGATCGCCGCCAACGCGCCCGAGCTGTACGCAGGTTCGGGTCTGACCATCCACCTCGTCGACCCGCATCCGCCGGGCGCCGGCCGTATCTGGCGGGCCGCCCAGTCGCCGCTGCTGTGGATGAACTCGCACGCCGAGGACGTCACCATGTTCACCGACGAGACGGTGCAGATGGACGGCCCCGTGCGGCCCGGCCCCACCCTGCACGAGTGGGCCGGCCTCGACGGGCGCACCTTCGCCGACCGGCGGATCCAGGGCGACTATCTGCGCTGGGTGCACGAGCGGGCCGTCGCCGCGCTGCCCCCGGACATCACCGTCCACCACCATCCGCGGCGCGCGCTGCGGGTGAGCGGCTCGCGCGAGGGGCGCCAGCAGGTGTGGCTGGAGGGCCGGGACCGGCCCCTGTCCGCCGACCTCGTGGTCCTCGCCCTCGGCCACCTCGACGCCGAACTCGACGACGAGCAGCGCGAGTTGGCGGCCTATGCGCGCGAGCACGGGCTCGTCCACCTCCCGCCGGACTTCACCGCCGACAGCGATCTGTCCGCGCTCCCGGCCGGCGAACCCGTCCTGGTGCGCGGCTTCGGGCTCGCCTTCGTCGACCTGATGGCGCTGCTCACCGAAGGGCGCGGCGGACGGTACGAGGGGGACGCCTATGTGCCCTCGGGGCGGGAGCCGGTGCTGTACGTCGGCTCGCGGCGCGGAGTGCCGTACCACTCGAAGATCGGTTACGACTGGACCGGCGAACGGCCGCCGCTGCCCCGGTTCCTGGGACCCGCCGAGATCGACGGACTGCTCGCGCGGCCCGAGGGCTTCGACTTCCGGCGGGACGTGTGGCCGCTGGTGGAGAAGGAGCTGGGCTTCGCCCACTACCACCGCCTGTTCACCGTCCACGCCGAGCGGACCGCGATCGCCTGGACCGACTTCGAGGAGAAGTACGCGGCCGCCTCCGCGGGGGCCGAGCGCGAGGCGCTGGTGGCGTCCGCCGTGCCCGATCCACGCGACCGGCTCGACCTGACCGCGCTCGACCGACCGCTGGCCGGGGTGACGTACGGGTCCTCCGAGGAGTTCCAGGAGGGCTTGCGCGGATACGTCGAGGACGATCTGAGCCGCCGTCACGATGCCGCCCACAGCCCTGACCTGGCCGTCTTCCTGGCGCTGCTGTCCGTCTACGGACAGCTGATCCGCCTGGGGAACATCGGCTCCTCGTGGCACGGGTTCTTCAGCCACCTCGCCTCCGGGCCGCCCGGCCCCCGGCTGCGGCAGCTGCTCGCGCTGTCCCGGGCGGGACTGCTCAAGTTCGTCGGCGCCGACATGGCCGTACGCGCCGAGGACGGGGTGTTCCGGGCGTCCGGGGCGACCGTGCCGGGGTTCTCGGTCGAGGCGCGGGCGCTGGTCGAGGCCCGGCTGCCGGAGCCGACGCTCCGCCGCGCCCTCGACCCGCTGCTGCGCGAGCTGCACACCGACGGCGCCGGCGAGACCCCGGACGGGCTGCTGCGGGTGGACCGCGCCGACGGCCGGATCCTGGACCGGGCCGGTCTGCCGCACCCACGGCGCTTCGCGCTCGGCCCGCACACCGACGGGCGTACGCCGGGGGCGTTCACCCGGCCGCGCACGGGCGGACCCGCGTTCCGGCAGAACGACGCGACCGCGCGGGCCGCGCTGGTGTTCCTGCGGGACCTGGGCGCCGACGCCGTCGGGTGAGCCGGTCACCTTCGAGAAGGGGTTCCTCCCGATGACCTCGCGATCGACCTCATCGCCCGGCCGGGGCCTGCTGCACCTGGCCGCCGCAGTCGACCAGCCCGGGCCCGGGGTGCACGACACCGGCCCCTACGTCGAACTGGCGCGGCTCGCCGAGCGCGGCGGGCTCGACTTCGTGACGCTGGACGACGACGCCTTCGCGCGGCCCGGGCCCGACGCGCCGACCGTGCTGTCCCGGGTGGCGCCCGCCACCCACCGCGTCGGACTGGTGCCGAGGCTCACCACCGCCGACGCGGTGGCCGACCTCGACCGGGTCAGCAGCGGCAGGGCCGGATGGCGGATCGGCGCCTCCGCGACCGAGGAACCGGCGTGCGCGCCCTCCCCGGTGACGGGACGCCGTCCGGTGTGCGTCGTCGACGCCGTCGAGGGACCGGCCCTGTCCGTCGCCGCGCGCCGGGCCGACGTGGCTCTCGTCCGGGCGGCGGACTGCGCGCAGGCCCGTGCCGCCCGCGACCGGCTGCGGGCCGAGGCGGCCCGGTCCGGACGCGACCCCGACAGCCTGCGCGTCCTGGTGAGTCTGCTGATCGACCTCGGCGACGGCGAGCACGCCGCCGAGCGCGGCCACGGCGGAGGCGGCCCCCGGCAGACGGCGCAGGGCCCGCTCTACCGGGGCGGCCCCGTCGACCTCGCCGACCTGATCGCGTCCTGGCGGCAGGACGGCGGGGCCGACGGCTTCCACCTCATCCCGGTGGAACCGCGCCGCGACCTGGAACGGCTGGTCAACGGCACGGTGGCGGTGCTTCAGCACCGCGGTCTGTTCCGCACCTTCTATCCGGGCAGCACCCTGCGCGAGCACCTGGGGCTGCGGCTGCCCCGGCCCGCCGACCGCCCGACGATCCGGACGGTCGACTTCCGGACACCCCCGGGACCCGGGTGACGGAAGGGGACGGCACCGCACTCCGGCGCACCCGACGCGGACGGATGCACGGCCGTCGACCTCCACCGCGTCGTACTGCCTCCGTGCGCCTTTGCCGACGGTTTCGGCTGCCCCGGCCCGTCGCCGGGGAACACATGTCACGTGGCGGTCGAGGCAGGGGAGCGCAACCAGGTCTGAGCTGGGGCAAGAGGGCTGCGCGAGGGTTCAACTCGCGCGGTTCGATCGACGTCTGACGGCCGAAAGGCGCTCTTGCGCCGACCGGCCGTTCGGCCGAATACTCCCCCTCAGCGCTTGTCAGGGTCACGGCGTGTCCGATTTCCGGGCGAACGTCGGTCCTGGCTGCGCCTCACGGGCCCCGACCCCACACGACGGGCCCCCGACTTCCCCTGGGAGGGAACGAAACGTGAGGATCAAGCGCACCACCCCCACCACCCCCATGAGCGGTGTCTCGAGACGGATGCGGCTGACCGCGGTCGCCACCGGACTCGTGGCCGCGGCCGCCATCGCGACCCCCAACGCGAACGCGGCGGACGACGCCACCTTCAGCACCGCCGAGCTGAAGAGCGCCAGCAGCTCGGTGCTCCAGGCGGACATCGCGGGCACGGCCTGGGCGGTCGACGCCAAGACCAACCGCGTCGTGGTCACCGTCGACAGCACGGTCTCGCAGGCCGAGATCGCGCAGATCAAGGAGCAGGCGGGCGGCAACGCCGGCGCGCTCACGATCAAGCACACGCCGGGCAAGTTCAACAAGCTGATCACCGGCGGCGACGCCATCTACGGCGGCGGCTACCGTTGCTCGCTCGGCTTCAACGTCGTCAGCGGCAGCACCTACTACTTCCTCACCGCCGGCCACTGCGGCGAGGTCGCGTCGACCTGGTACTCCAACTCGGGGCAGACGACCACGCTCGGCACGAACGTCAGCTACAGCTTCCCGACCAACGACTACGCGCTGGTCCGCTACACCAACACCTCGGTCACCAAGACCGGCGGCGCGGGCAACACGGACATCACCAGCTCGGGCACGCCCAGCGTCGGCACCACGGTCTACCGTGACGGCTCGACCACCGGCATCCACAGCGGCCGGGTCACCGCGCTGAACGCGACCGTGAACTACGGCAGCGGCGACATCGTCTACGGCATGATCCAGACCAACGTCTGCGCCGAGGGCGGCGACTCCGGCGGTCCGCTCTACTCGACCAGCGGCATCGCCTACGGTCTGACCTCCGGCGGCAGCGGCAACTGCACCTCCGGCGGCACGACCTTCTTCCAGCCGGTGGCCGAGGCCCTGAGCGCGTACGGGGTGAGCGTCTTCTAAGCCTGTCCCGACCCCGCACCACGAGTTCACGTACGACGAGCCCCCGCGCGCGAACCGGCGTGCGGGGGCTCGCTCTTGCCCGGAACCCGGAGTTACCGTCGTGGTACGGCAAGCGTTTCGGACCCTTGGGGGCCGGCATGGTCGAGGAACTGTTGGCGGCGGGAGTCACGCTCGTGGCCGCCGGGGCGGTGTATGTGACGGCGGCGGCGCGGGTCGTCAAACAGTACGAGCGGGGCGTGGTCTTCCGGCTCGGGAAACTCCGGCCCGAGGTGCGCGAGCCGGGACTGACCCTGATCGTTCCGGGCATCGACCGGCTCCGGAAGGTCAACATGCAGATCGTCACGATGCCGGTGCCGGGGCAGGAGGGCATCACCCGGGACAACGTCACCGTGCGGGTGGACGCCGTCGTCTACTTCAAGGTGACCGCGCCGGCCGAGGCGGTGGTGCGGGTGGAGGACTACCGGTTCGCCGTCTCGCAGATGGCGCAGACCTCCCTGCGGTCCATCATCGGCAAGAGCGAGCTGGACGATCTGCTGTCCGACCGCGAAAAGCTCAACCAGGGGCTGGAGTTGATGATCGACAGCCCGGCCGTGGAGTGGGGCGTCACGATCGACCGGGTCGAGATCAAGGACGTCTCCCTGCCGGAGACGATGAAGCGGTCCATGGCCCGCCAGGCCGAGGCCGACCGCGAACGCCGGGCGCGGATCATCAACGCGGACGCCGAGCTCCAGGCGTCGAAGAAGCTGGCGGAGGCGGCGAAGGAGATGTCCGAGCAGCCCGCCGCGCTCCAGCTGCGCCTGCTCCAGACGGTGGTGGCGGTGGCCGCCGAGAAGAACTCCACGCTGGTCCTGCCCTTCCCGGTGGAACTACTACGCTTCCTGGAACGAGCCCAACAACCCCCGACGGCCCCCACGCCCACCCCTACCCCCGGGTCTGTGGCCGCGCCCGCTCCTGCTCCCGCGCCCGTGGCGGAGGGGGAGTCGGGGGTGGGCGGGGGGTAAGGGGTCGGGGGCGTGGGGGCGTGGGGGCGTGGGGGCGTGGGGGAGGGGGTGAAGGGGCGGGGGGCTTGCGGTGCCTACCTTGTGCGCTTCCTGAAGGCGACCTTGTGTGCTCCCTGTGCGGTTCGGAAGAGTGAGCGCCCGTCAATCAGGGCAAGTCCCCACCTTCCGGCCTGCCGCGGTCCCCCACGGCCGCCGGGCCGACCCCCACAGGAGGACGCGAGTTGAAGCATCGACGTATACCCAGGCGGCGGGCGGTCATGGCGGGCGCGGGCGTCGCCGCGCTCGTCGCGGCCGGAGTCACCTTTCAGACCGCGAACGCCAGCGAGTCCGCGAAGGCTCCGCAGCCGACCACCCTCTCGGCCCTCGCGGCCGGTCGGCTTGCCTCGGCGCTCGGCGCGGATCTCGGCGCCGACGCGGCGGGCACGTACTACGACGCGAAGAGCAGGAGTCTCGTGGTGAACGTCCTCGACGAGACCGCCGCGAAGGCCGTCGAGGCGGCCGGGGCCGAGGCCAGACTCGTCGAGAACTCCCTCGCCGAACTGACCGGCGCGCAGGCGACGCTCAAGGCGGACGCGGCCATCCCCGGCACCGCCTGGGTGACCGACCCGACGGCCAACAAGATCGTCGTCACCGCCGACCGCACCGTCTCCGACGCCGAGTGGGCCAAGCTCGCCGAGGTCGTCGACGGGCTCGGCGGCACCGCCGAACTCCAGCGCACCAAGGGGGAGTTCAAGCCCTTCATCGCCGGCGGCGACGCCATCACCGGCGGCGGCGGGCGCTGCTCGCTCGGCTTCAACGTGGTCAAGGGCGGCGAGCCGTACTTCCTGACCGCCGGGCACTGCACCGAGGCCGTCTCCACCTGGTCGGACTCCTCCGGCGCCGTGATCGGCGCCAACGAGGTCTCCCGCTTCCCGGGCGACGACTACGGTCTCGTCAAGTACACCGCCGACGTCGACCACCCGAGCGAGGTCGACCTCTACAACGGCTCCGCGCAGACGATCACCGGCGCCGCGCAGGCCACCGTCGGCATGCAGGTCACCCGCAGCGGCTCGACCACCCGGGTGCACTCCGGCACGGTCACCGGCCTGGACGCCACCGTGAACTACGGCAACGGAGACGTCGTCAGCGGTCTCGTCCAGACCGACGTCTGCGCCGAGCCCGGCGACAGCGGCGGCTCCCTCTTCTCGGGCAGCAGCGCCGTCGGCCTGACCTCGGGCGGCAGCGGCGACTGCACCTCCGGCGGGGAGACGTTCTTCCAGCCGGTCACGGAGGCGCTGTCGGCCACGGGGACGCAGATCGGCTGACCCCGCCCGCCCGGCACCTGTGGAGGTCCCGCCCCGAGCGCGAGGGGCGGGACCTCACGCGTGCGCGACATGACACCGACCGCCGCCACCGACGCCCCCGCGGCCACCCGTACCGCACGGTCCCGGTGAAGGGCGTTTCCGCAGGTGGGAGGCGTTCGAACGGGTGTCGTACATATGTTCGGGATTTGGTCTATGGTGGGGGTGAGCAGGTTGGGAACTGATGTTCGATATCGGAGGTGCGGATGCCAGGGTTCACGCATCTGCACACCGTCTCCGGGTTCTCCCTGCGCTACGGCGCCTCGCACCCGGAGCGGCTGGCCGGGCGCGCCTCGGAGCGGGGCATGGACGCCCTCGCCCTCACCGACCGCGACACCCTCGCCGGCACGGTCCGCTTCGCCAAGGCCTGCGCGAAGGAGGGCGTCCGCCCGCTGTTCGGGGTGGACCTGGCGGTGGCGGCGCCGCTGCGGGAGGGGAGCGACGTACGGCGGGACCGCCGCCGCACCCCCGTGCGCGGCGGCGCCTTCGTCGACGAGTCGACGCCCCGCGTCACCTTCCTCGCCCGCGACGGCGCCCGGGGCTGGGCCGACCTGTGCCGGATCGTCACGGCCGCGCACGCGGACGGGGCGGACGTCCCGGTGCTGCCCTGGACCGGAAACCACGGGGACGGACTGACCGTCCTGCTCGGCCCCGCCTCCGACGTCGGCCGCGCGCTCGCCGCCGGCCGGCCGGACCGGGCCGCGCGGCTCCTCGCCCCCTGGCGGGAGGTGTACGGCGACGCCCTGCGGCTGGAGGCCGTCTGGCACGGGCGCTCCGGCACCGGACCCGGTTCCCTGCGGCTGGCCGCCCGTACCGTCGGCTTCGCCGCCGAACAGCGGATCCGGCCCGTGCTCAGCAACGCCGTCCGGTACGCCGACCCCGGCCAGGGGCCGGTCGCGGACGTCCTGGACGCCGCCCGCCGGCTCGTCCCCATCGACCCGGCCAAGGAACTGGACTCGGGCGAGGCCTGGCTCAAGGGCGCGGACGTCATGCTCGGGGCGGCGGAGCGGATCGTGGAGGCCGCCGGCTTCCGGCGCGCCGCCGCCCATCATCTGCTGGAGCAGACCCGGACGGCCGCCGCCGCATGCCTGGTCGACCCCGAGGACGACCTCGGCATGGGCGCCGTCCACTTCCCCGAGCCGCACCTCGTCGGCGCCGGCCGCCGCACCGCCCAGCGGGCGCTGGCCTCACGGGCGGCGGCGGGGATGGTGCTGCGCGGCTACGACCGTTCCTCGCGGGCGCGGCACTACTGGGAGCGGATGCACCGCGAACTCGACATCATCGCCCACCACGGCTTCGCCTCCTACTTCCTGACGGTCACTCAGGTCGTGGACGACGTACGGGACATGGGCATCCGGGTCGCCGCGCGCGGCTCGGGCGCGGGGTCCCTCGTCAACCACCTCCTCGGCATCGCCCACGCCGATCCCGTCGAGCACGGGCTGCTGATGGAGCGCTTCCTGTCCAAGGAGCGGGTGGTGCTGCCCGACATCGACATCGACGTGGAGTCCGCGCGCCGGCTGGAGGTCTACCGCGCGATCATCGGCCGCTTCGGCGCCGAGCGGGTCGCGACGGTCGCGATGCCGGAGACGTACCGCGTCCGCCATGCCGTCCGGGACGTCGGCGCGGCCCTGTCCATGGACCCCGCCGAGATCGACCGCGTCGCCAAGTCCTTCCCGCACATCCGGGCCCGCGATGCCCGCGCGGCCCTGGCGGAACTGCCCGAACTGCGCGCGCTGGCAGGGGAGAAGGAGCGGTACGGACGGCTGTGGGAGCTGGTCGAGGCCCTCGACGCCCTCCCGCGCGGAGTCGCCATGCACCCGTGCGGGGTCCTGCTCTCCGACGCCTCCCTGCTCTCCCGTACGCCGGTCATGCCGACCAGCGGCGAGGGGCTGCCCATGGCCCAGTTCGACAAGGACGACGTCGAGGACCTCGGGCTGCTCAAGCTGGACGTGCTGGGGGTGCGGATGCAGTCGGCGATGGCGCACGCGGTGGCGGAGGTGGCGCGGGCGACGGGCGAGCGGATCGACCTGGACGCGGTCGAGGGCGGCGACCCGGCGACGTACGGGCTCATCCGGTCGGCCGAGACGCTGGGCTGTTTCCAGATCGAGTCGCCCGGCCAGCGCGATCTGGTGGGGCGGTTGCAGCCGGCCGGCTTCCACGACCTGGTCGTGGACATCTCCCTGTTCCGGCCGGGGCCGGTCGCCGCCGACATGGTGCGGCCGTTCATCGAGGCGCGGCACGGGCGGGCGCCGATCCGGTATCCGCACCCGGACCTGGAGGAACCGCTGCGGGACACCTACGGGGTCGTCGTCTTCCACGAGCAGATCATCGACATCGTCGCGATCATGACCGGCTGCGGACGCGGCGAGGCGGACCGGGTGCGGCGCGGGCTGTCCGACCCGGAGTCGCAGGGGCGGATCAAGGTGTGGTTCGCGCAGCACGCGGCGGCGAGAGGATACGGGGCAGAAACGATTCAGCGGACCTGGGAGATCGTCGAGGCCTTCGGCTCGTACGGCTTCTGCAAGGCGCACGCGGTCGCCTTCGCCGTTCCGACGTACCAGTCGGCGTGGCTGAAGGCGCACCACCCGGCCGCCTTCTACGCCGGGCTGCTCACGCACGACCCCGGGATGTATCCGAAGCGGCTGCTGCTGGCGGACGCGCGGCGGCGCGGGGTGCCGATCCTGCCGTTGGATGTGAACCGGTCGGGGGTCGCCCACCGTATCGAACTGGTGTCTGAATCCGGGGTCTGGGGGCTGCGGCTGGCCCTCTCCGACGTGCACGGCATCAGCGAGGCCGAGGCGGCGCGGGTCGCGGACGGGCAGCCGTACGCCTCGCTGCTCGACTTCTGGGAACGGGCCCGGCCGAGCCGTCCGCTGGCCCAAAGGCTGGCGCAGGTCGGCGCGTTGGACGCCTTCGGCGCCAACCGGCGTGATCTCCAACTGCACTTGACCGAGCTGCACCGGGGCGCGCGGGGCGCGGGCGGCGGCCAACTCCCCCTGGCGGGCGGACGGCAGACGGCGCCCGCCGGACTGCCGGACCTGTCCTCCGCCGAGCGGCTCAGCGCCGAGCTGGGCGTGCTCTCCATGGACGCCTCGCGCAATCTGATGGACGACCACCGGGCCTTCCTCGACGAGCTGGGCGTGGTCTCGGCACGTCGGCTGCGGGACGCGCGGCACGGGGAGACGGTGCTGGTCGCCGGCGCCAAGGCGGCCACCCAGACACCGCCGGTCCGGTCCGGCAAACGGGTCATCTTCAGCACCCTGGACGACGGCACGGGCCTGGTCGACCTCGCCTTCTTCGACGACTCCCACGACGCCTGCGCCCACACCGTCTTCCACTCCTGGCTGCTGCTGGTGCGCGGGGTGGTGCAGCGGCGCGGTCCGCGCAGCCTCAGCGTGGTGGGCGCGGCGGCCTGGAACCTCGCCGATCTCGTCGAACTGCGCGCCGAGGGCGGCCTCGACGAGGTGGCGACCCGCCTTGCGGAGGCTACGGGGGAGACGGCGCCCGCACCTGTGGCGGAGGGGGACGGTGATTCGTCGGGGAGCGGCGGGTCGTCGGAAAGCGGTGATCGGGCCGGCGACGACGACCGGGCGGAGAGCGGTGGCCGGGCCGGGAGCCGTGATCGGGCCGGGGGCCGTGGTCGGGCGGGGGGCGGGGAGGCGGCCGGGGGGAGGCGGATTCGGTTGCCCACCGGATACGAGCTGCATCCGTGGGCCGATCTGCGGCCCGCGGGGCAGGACGCCTCACAAGGGCCTGCGAACGTACGGAAGTTGTGGCACCAGAGTCCGGGGAGTGCGGGATGACCATCCTCTGCGTACGTTTCCAGTCGCCTTCGACGTCCGGGACGGCGGAGACCGATATCGATACCGGGGCCGGCACCGGGGCAGCCCTGCCGGCGCTGCTCGGGTTGCTGGAGGAGTTCACGCCGGTCGTCGAGGCGTTGCCGCCGGACGGGGCGCTGGCCGATCTCCGGGGCGCGGAACGGTACTTCGGGCGCAGCGCGGTGGAGCTGGCGTCGGTGATCCGGGTGCGGGCGCTCGCGCTGCACGGCGTCGACTGTGTGATCGGCGCCGGCGCCGGCCCGCTGTCGGCCCGGATGGCGCTGCGGGCCGCCCGGCCCGGGGTGACCTGCGCGGTCCCCGAGGGCGAGGTGCGGGAGTTCCTCGCCGGACAGCCCGTCGTCGCGCTGCCCGGTGTCGGCACGGCGACCGCCCGCGCCCTGGACGAGTACGGACTCGACACCCTCGGCCGGGTCGCCGCCGCGCCCCTGTCCACGCTCCAGCGCCTGATCGGCGTCAAGGCGGGCCGGGAACTGCACGAGAAGGCGAACGGCGTCGACCGCGGCCGGGTCGTGCCGAACGCCGTGTCACGGTCGCTGGCCACCGAACGCCCCTTCGAACGTGACGAGGTGGACCCGGACCGGCACCGCCGCGCCCTGCTCTCGGCCGCCGAGGAACTGGGCGCCCGGCTGCGCGCCCTGGAGACGGTGTGCGGCGCCCTGACCCTCACCGTGCGCTACGCCGGCTTCCCCCGCTCCCGGACGGGTCCGAGCGGGGGAAACCCCACGGCCACCACCCGCAGCCGCACCCTCAAGGAGCCGACCGCGCATTCGGCGGCCCTGACGAGGACGGCGTACGGCCTGTACGAGGCGCTCGGTCTGCAGCGCGCCCGGGTCCGCGCGATCGCGCTGCGCGCGGAGGCCCTGGGCCCCGCCGGACAGGCCTCGTACCAGCTCACCTTCGACCCCGTCGACGAGAAGGTCCGGCGCGTGGAGGAGGTCGCCGACCGGGTGCGGGCGAAGTTCGGGCCGGGGGCGGTGAAGCCGGGAACGCTGGCGGCGTGATCCGGGCGGTTCAGTTGGCCCACGGGGGAGTGATCCGGGTTCCGTCGGCCAGTTCCGCCTCCAGGCCGATGGACGTGGTGACCCAGGAGAGCGCGGTGTGACCGGTCGGGTTCTCGACGGCCAGGGTCGCGCCCGGATTGACGATCACCGTGTCGCCGGCGGTGATCCGCTCGGCGCTGCCGTCGAGCGTGAGGATCAGCTCGCCGACGAGCAGATGGAAGATCTCCTCCCGGTTGACGGTGTGCGCGGGGCCTTTCGTCCCCGCGGGAATCTCACCCCGCCAGGCGCACAGCTCCTTGCTGCCGGTGCGGGGGTTGGCGTACAGGACGAAGCGGGCGCCGTGGATCTCATGGGTGACGGCCTCCGACGAGCGGACGACGGGCATGGGGCCTCCTGGCAGGCGGTTCCGGAACGGGCATATAGTCAAGCAGATTGACTATATCTCCATGGTCAAGCTGCTTGACCGTTCCGTCAAGGTGTTTCAATGCGGACGTGCAGAACTCCGAGGCCCTGGCCCTGTCCGCCGCCCTGCTCGCCGCCGCGGGCGAGCTCACCCAGCGCATCAACGACGGGGTCGTCGCCCGTGGATTCGAGGGGCGGCCCGCCTACGGCTTCGCCTTCGCCCGGCTCACCCCGGGCGGTGCGACGGTCGGTGAGCTCGGCGTCCATCTCGGGGTGACCAAGCAGGCGGCGAGCCAGCTCGTCGAGGAGCTCGTGCGCAAGGGGTACGTCGAGCGCCGTCCGCATCCCGACGATGCGCGGGCCCGGCTGATCGTGCTCACCGAGCGGGGCCGGGAGTGCACCCGGGCGGCGGAGGAGGCGGCCGCCGAGGCGGTGCGGGCATGGGCCGATGTGCTGGGCGAGGGTGAAGTGCGCGTGTTGTGCGACCAATTGGCGCGTATTGCGCCCTACGGTCCCATCAGGCCTGCCTGGTGACGGAATGTCAGTGACTCCGACTGCCGTCCGCTATCACTGACACCACTGATGCCGCTGACCATCACCGGAATTTTTTACTGACGCGTAACTTCACACTTCACCTACTCATCCGTAACTTGACGAGTGAACAGCATCCTCGTGATCCGGATCACAGGGCGTAAGGCCATCGCACCTCCCTTGAGCCGCAAGGAGATCACACGATGCTGCCCTGGAAGCGCGTGCTCGGACCACTCGCCGCACTGCTGCTGGCCGCCACGGCGGCCACCGCCGCCCACGCCGAGACCGCCGCCCACCCCACGGTTGCCGCCACCGCCGCCTCGTCGAGCGGCTGGAACGACTACGGCTGCAAGCCCTCCGCCGCCCACCCCCGCCCCGTCGTGCTCGTGCACGGCACCTTCGGGAACTCGATCGACAACTGGCTGGCCCTCGCCCCCTATCTGACGGTCCGTGGATACTGCGTCTTCTCCGTCGACTACGGCCAGTTGCCGGGCGTCCCGCTCTTCAACGGCCTCGGCCCCATCGACAAGTCGGCCGGGCAGCTCTCCACTTTCGTCGACAAGGTGCTCGCCGCGACCGGCGCCGCCGAGGCCGACCTCGTCGGCCACTCGCAGGGCGGCATGATGCCGCGCTACTACCTGAAGTTCCTCGGCGGAGCCGCCAAGGTCAACGCGCTGGTCGGTATCGCCCCCGACAACCACGGCACCACGCTGAGCGGACTCGCCAACCTGCTGCCGTACTTCCCCGGCGCCGAGGACCTGCTCTCGACGGCCACCCCCGGCCTCGCCGACCAGATCGCCGGGTCGGCCTTCCTCACCAAGCTCAACGCGGGCGGCGACACCGTCCCCGGCGTCCGCTACACCGTCATCGCCACCAAGTACGACGAGGTGGTCACCCCCTGGCGCAGCCAGTATCTGAGCGGCTCCGACGTGCGCAACGTCCTGCTCCAGGACCTGTGCCCGCTGGACTTCTCCGAGCACGTGGCGATCGGGCTGTTCGACCGGATCGCCTTCCACGAGGTGGCCAACGCGCTCGACCCGGCCCACGCCACCGCCACCACCTGCGCCTCCGCCCTGAGCTGACCCGCTGCGGTCGTCCCGCCGGGGCCTGTCCGACCTGAGCCGCCGGTCAGGCCCCGGAGTGTCGCCACGCTGAGGTGTGCCGGAACCAAGAAACCGCGAAATCGCCTGCTGGGGGAGGCCGTCGGCGATCTTTAGGGTCGCCTTAAGGAACCGCTGAGCCTGGGATCAGGTAGCCGGCCTCCAGGCATGCCGAACGAGAAGATCCGGCCTGCTGTGGCGGGATCGGGGGGCGGGGCCGGACGGGGCCGGGCGGGGCCGGGCGGGGCTGTCCTCAGCCGTCCGGCCACCAGGTGCGGGCGATGTCCTTGCGCACCTCGGGGCGCCCGGCGGGCCGTTCCTCGGCCTCCTCGCGGATGCGGCGGGAGTCCGTCTTCTTCAGGGGCTTCTGCACGGTCGTACGGCGCATGGCTGCCTCCTTACAGGAACTACCTGTTTCCGCGATCCCACGGAGATAGACCCTTTGGGGGAGACTTCCTCATCGCCCCCCGGTCTGTCAGTGGCGGCTGTCACGATTCGAGTGTCAGTGGTGGGTGTCACTCTTGGGCACATGATGAAAAACGGTGACGAACCGAATCCGCCGAGTGTCGACTGGGACGCGGCGGCCGCCGCCTTCGACGAGGAGCCGGACCACGGTCTGCGCGACCCCGAAGTGCGCGCGGCCTGGGCCCGGCGGCTGCGGACCTGGCTCCCGGAGCGCGGCTGTGACGTGCTCGACCTCGGCTGCGGCACCGGCAGCCTGTCGCTCCTCGCCGCCGAACAGGGACATCGGGTGACGGGCGTCGACCTGTCCCCGGCCATGATCGACCTGGCCCGCGCCAAACTCGCCGGACGGGACGCGGTGTTCCTCCTCGGCGACGCGGCGGCGCCCCCGGTCGGGGAGGAGCGCTTCGACGCCCTGCTCGTACGGCATGTGCTGTGGACCCTGCCCGACCCCGCCCGCGTCCTGCGGCACTGGCGCGGGCTGCTGCGCCCGGGCGGGCGGCTCGTGCTGGTCGAGGGCGTGTGGGGGACCGTCGCCCCGGTCGGCATACCGGCGGACCGGCTCACCGCCCTGCTGGCCCCGGTGACCGTGCACACGCGCGTGGAGCCGCTGTCGCAGGAGGCCGGGCTGTGGGGCGGGGCGGTGGACGACGAGCGGTACGCCGTGGTGGCCACGGTGTGAAAGCCCCTCGCCTTGGCCTCTCGCCCTGGCCTTTCACTCGGGTCCCTCGCCCGGACCTGTCACGCCAGCAGCGACTCCAGGCCGCCCTCGACGGTGGCGAACGCCTCCAGCTCGTCGAGGGCGGTCAGCGCGGCGGCGGCTGCCTCCGGGTCCCGCCGCGCCAGTCCGCTCTCCTCGAACTCGTCCTCGTCCAGCCGCCGTACGTCCGTCCCGTCGGCGGAACGCCACAGGTCCAGGTCGAGATCCTCGACGACGAGTTCGGCGCCGGACCGTGTGGCGGGGCGGGTGACGTCGCAGTACCAGCCCTTCAGCGCGCCCGTCGCGTCGCGGACCTCCTTCACGGCGTACCAGCGGTCGCGCCAGTAGTACTCGGTGAAGACGTCGCCGGCCTCGAACCGCACGAAGCCGAAGTCGCGTACGCCGTCACCTGCCCAGGGGGCGCGCACCGCGATCCGGACGCCGTCGTCGGACAGCAGTTCGGCCGCGTAACGGATTTTCGTCCGGCCGCCCTTGACCAGGACGACCTCCACCGAACGCGTCGACTCAGCCGAGTTCGCGGACATGCCGCACCTCCGTCGCACAGATCTCGTACCCGAACCAGCGGTTGATCGCGAGCATCGGGCCGTTGCCCGCGTCGTTGGCCGTGTACGCCTGCGTGTACCCCTTGGCGCGGGCGCGGTGCAGGGAGTCGTTCTTGACCAGCTTGGCCAGGCCCCGGCCGCGGTGGCTCCGGGCGGTGCCGGTCATGCCCGTGGCGTACCGGTTGGCGTCGCCGGTGTGGGCCACGCTGAAGGCGACGGGGCGGCCGTCGGCCACGGCGACCGAGGTCAGCTCCAGGTCCAGGTGGGGGTGCTTCCAGTACTCGTCGACCCAGGCCGCGTAGTCCGTGAACTCGGTGTCGATGTCGCTCGGTTCGTCGGAGCCGGCCTCCGCGTCCAGGGCGAACAGCGGGCGAGGGTCCTCGGCGAAGTCGGCGGCCGTCCGCAGCTCGACGCCGGGCGGCGGGTCCGGGAGCGGCGGCAGCGGAGTCCGGGCCAGGTCCAGCCGGAGGAAGTGCGCGGAGCGGCTCGGCCGGTAGCCGTGGCGCTCGGCGAAGGCCCGGTTGCCCGGCTCGTCCAGCACCCAGGAGAACAGCTTCGTCGCCCCGTGCGCCGCCAACTGCTCCTCGCTCGCGCGGACCAGCGCGGCGCCCGCGCCGCGCCCGGTGCGCGCCGGGTCAACGTACACGTTCAGGGAGCCCTGGCCGGGCTCCGGGCTGTCATGGGCGAGGCTCACCTCGGCCGTGCCGACGATCTCGCCGTCCTCGACGGCCACCAGCTTGCGGGCGTGAGCGCCGGGGTGGGACAGGGAGAGGCTGTGCAGCACGGACGCCGGGCTGAAGAACACATAGGGCAGGACGAGGTGCCGGACCCGGATGAAGCCCTCGACGTCGGCAGGCGCACCGGGGCGCAGATCGCGCACGATGACGGTCATGTGAGCGCACGCTACGGGCGGGCGGCCCCGGCTGCCTCTCATTTTCCGGTGCCGCCGTTTTCCGGCGGGTGCGGGAGAATCGGGCCGTGACCTTGAAGATCCACATCGATGACAGTGCCGCGCCGTACGAACAGGTGCGGGCGCAGATCGCCGGGCAGGCGCGGTCGGGCGCGCTGCCGGTCGGGTACCGGCTGCCGACGGTGCGGGGGCTGGCCGAGTCGCTCGGCCTCGCCGCGAACACCGTCGCCAAGGCGTACCGGGCGCTGGAGGCGGACGGGGTGATCGAGACCCGGGGGCGCAACGGCACGTTCGTCGCCGCGGCGGGCTCGGCGGCCGAGCGGGAGGCCGCGGCCGCCGCGCAGGCCTACGCCGAGCGGGCACGGCGACTGGGCCTCACCGAGGAGCAGGCGACGGCCGCCGCCCGCGACGCCCTACGAGCGGCCTACGAGCAGTGAACAGCCGCGAGCGGCGAGGCGAGCGGGTGAGCCGACGACCGACGCCAAGGCCGCAACCGTGGGTGGCGCACCCCGCGTCCGTGGGGTGATCAGCCGGGGGCGGCGAGGGCGCGCGTGGGGGAGTCGGCGGCGGACGGCGACGCCGCAACCGTGCATGGCGCGCCCCGGGTCCGTGGCGTGAGCAGCCGTGGGCGGTGAGGTGGGCGGGGGAGTGGGCGAACGACGGCGACGCCGCAGCCGTGCGTGGCACACGCTGGGTCCCCGGCGTGATCAGCCGGGGCGCGAGGTGAGCGGGGGAGTCGGCGAACGACGGCGACGCCGTAGTCGTGCGTGGCCCCCCCCCGCGTCCGAGGCGTGAGCAGCCGTGGGTGGCTAGGTGGGCGGGGAGTGGGCGACCGACGGCAAGGCCGTAGCCGTGCGTGGCGGACCCCGCGTCCGTGGGGTGATCAGCCGGGGGCGGCGAGGGCGCGCGTGGGGGAGTCGGCGGTGGACGGCGACGCCGTAGCCGTGCGTGGCGCGCCCCGGGGCCGTGGCGTGAGCAGCCGTCGGCGGCGAGGTGGGCGGGGGAGTCGGCGGCCGACAGCAACGGCGTAGCCGTGCGTGGCACGCCCGCGTCCGTGGCGTGGTCAGTTGCGGGTGGCTAGGGCGTGTGGGGTGCGGGTGGTTGTTCGGCCGGCTCGCTCGGCCGTTCTTCCGAAGAGGGCCGCGTCGCCCACGGCCGCGCCGCCCGGGTCGTTGTTGAAGTACGCGTACACGTCACCGCCGTCGGCCCAGGTCGTCGCGATGCGGTCGAGCCAGGTCTTCAGGGAGCGGTGGCCGTAGCGCGGCCATGGCTCGGCGCGGCCCTCGTGGAAGCGGAGGTATCCCCAGTCGGCCGTCCGCCACAGCGGTGTGAGGGGGCGGGCCTGGGCGTCGGCCCAGCACAGGGCCGCGCCCCGGGACCGCAGGACCTGCCGGACCTCGGGGATCCACCAGGAGTCGTGCCGTGGCTCCACCGCGACGCGGGTGCCCGCCGGGAAGCAGGACAGACAGGCGTCCAGGAGCCCGGGATCGGCGTGCAGGGTCGGCGGCAGCTGGAGGAGGACCGGGCCGAGCCGGCTCCCGAGGCCGGCGGCGTGGGCCATCAGCCGGTGCACCGGCTCCTCGGGGTCGTGCAGCCGCTTGACGTGGGTCAGATAGCGGCTCGCCTTCACGGCGACCACGAAGTCCGGCGGGACGCGCTCCGCCCAGGACGCGAAGTTCTCCCGCGACGGCAGCCGGTAGAACGCGTTGTTGACCTCGACGGTGGCGAACTGCGCCGCGTACTCCTCCAGCCACCGCCGCGCGGGCACGTCGGCCGGGTACAGGACGCCCTTCCAGTCCTTGTACTGCCAGCCGGACGTGCCCACGTACAGCGTCATACCTCCATGAAAACACCCGCCGTGCCCGGGGGCCGACTCAGAGGTACAGCCCCGCGTCCGCCCCGCCCCGCGGCTCCGGCAGCGAGGTGGGCGAGACGCCCCGGCGCAGTGCGTACAGCTCGGCCAGGGTGGCGCCCTCGCGGCCGACGCCCTCCTCGGTGCCCAGCCAGTCCACCGCCTCCCGCCGGGTCAGCGGGCCGACCTCGATCCGGGCCAGACAGCGGCCGGGGCGCACGACGGCGGGGTGGAGGCGCTCCAGGTCCTCGTTGGTGGTGACCCCGACCAGCACATTGCGGCCCTGGCCGAGGAGGCCGTCGGTGAGGTTCAGCAGCCGGGACAGGGCCTGACCCGCGGTGTGCTTGGCCTCGCCGCGGATCAGTTCGTCGCAGTCCTCCAGGAGCAGCAGCCGCCAGCGGCCCTTGCCCGTGCCGTCCTCCTCGCCGATCGCGATGTCCATCAGATAGCCGACGTCGGAGAAGAGCCGCTCGGGGTCCAGGACGCAGTCCACCTGGCACCACTCCCGCCAGGACCGGGCCAGCGTGCGCAGTGCGGAGGTCTTGCCGGTGCCGGGCGGGCCGTGCAGCAGGAGCAGCCGGCCCGCGATGTCCTCGGGGGTCGTCCCCATCAGGTGGTCCATGGCGTCGGCGACGGGCGCGGTGTAGTTGGTGCGCACCTCGTCCCAGGTGCCCGCGGAGATCTGCCGGGTGGTGCGGTGCGGGCCGCGCCGCGGGGAGACGTACCAGAAGCCCATGGTCACGTTCTCCGGCTGGGGTTCCGGCTCGTCCGCCGCGCCGTCCGTGGCCTCGTCGAGCACCTGTGCGGCCAGTTCGGGGGTGGTCGCCGTGACCGTGACGTCGGCGCCGCGGTTCCAGCGGGAGATCAGCAGCGTCCAGCCGTCGCCCTCGGCCAGGGTGGCGCTGCGGTCGTCGTCGCGCGCGACGCGCAGGACGCGGGCGTGCGCCGGCAGCAGGGTCGCGCCGGAGCGCACGCGGTCGATGTTCGCCGCGTGCGAGTACGGCTGCTCGCCCGTCGCGAAGCGGCCGAGGAACAGCGCGTCGACGACATCGGAGGGGGAGTCGGAGTCGTCCACGGTGAGCCGGATCGGCAGAGCGTCGTGTGGCTGTACGGACATGCCGCCATGATCCGGCACGAGGACGCCCTCTGCACCCGGTTTCCGCAGTGCGCGTGGTGTGTCGGGTGTGTCGCGTGTGTCGGCTGTGTCTGTTCGACGGGGCCTGTCGTGAGCGGCCCCGACGGGCTCCGCCGGGGCCACCCCTCAGACCGGCCGCTGGAGTTGCCGGGTCCTGCGCACCATCGCGTACCCCTTGGTGAGAGCCCGGTCCCGGGCGAACGTACGGGCGATCGCCCGACCATCGAGCAGTCGTTCGAACTCCGCGGCGTCCGTGGTCCGCCGAACCGTCACCCGGCGCAGGGCGAACGGTCCCTGGGCGCGGCGGGCGAGGGAGTTGCCCACGGCGAGCGCCTGGGCGAACCCGTGTGCGCGCACCGCGGTCCGCACCCGGCGGCTGGAGTAGCCGTACGGGTAGGCGAACGACAGGGGCAGGGCGCCCAGTTCGTCGGCGACGATGTCCCGGCAGCGGGTCAGTTCGGCGTGCAGCCGGGCGTCGTCGAGCCGGTCGAGCTGCGGGTGGCTGTGGCTGTGGCCGCCGATCTCCACGCCCGCGTCCGCCAGTTCGCGCACCTGCCGCCAGTCCAGCATGGTGTCCAGGCCGCCGCCGGTGTCATGGGCGCCCCGGAGCCAGCCGGTGGAGACGAACAGGGTGGCCGGGAAGCCGTGTCGCGCCAGCGCCGGGAGGGCGTGCCGGTGCACGCCCTCGTAGCCGTCGTCGAAGGTGATCAGGACCGGGCGGTCCGGCAGCGGCCGGCCGGCCCGCCAGCGGGCCGCCAGGTCGGCGGTGGTCAGCGGGGTCAGACCGCGTTCCGCGATCGCCGCCAGCTGTCCGGCGAACGCCTCGGGCGCGACCGACAGCGTGCGGGTGGCGTCGTTCGGTTCGGCGGCCACCGAGTGGTACATGAGGATCGGCACGCGTGCCTCGGTCATCCGGCCCGCTCCGCTTCGTCCTCGTCGAGGATGATCGGGACCACGGCGAACGTCGTCCCCTGCCGCCGCGCGCGCAGGCTGCCGACCGCGTACCCGCCGGCCGCCGTCAGCACCCCGGCGACGATCGCGCCCGCCCGCCGGGCGCCGCCGCGCCGGGCCAGCAGCTGGTCGCGCAGTCCGCGCAGGACTCCGGCCGGCAACACCCGGGTGGCGTACCGGCGTTCGGACTCCAGGCCCTTGTCGACGCCGACGCTGCGGGCGACCAGCGCCTTGGACAGGCCTTCGGCGTAGGTGCGGGTGCGGAAGTACCCGAAGTGCTCGCGCGCCTCGGGGACCTTGTGGTGGATCACCGCGCGGTCGTCCATCAGCAGGACGGCCTCGGGTCTCGCGTGCGTGAGCCGGATGCACAGATCCGTCTCCTCGCCGCCCATCGGGCGTTTGCTGCCGTCGCGTCCGATGCCGGTGGCGAACCCGCCCACGGAGTCGAACGCGGTGCGCCGGAAGGAGGCGTTGCCGCCGAGGATGTTGCGCACCCGGACCCGGCCGGGCGGCAGCCCCCGGTAGGAGCAGCCCACCACCCAGTCGAACTCCTCGGGGAACCAGTCGGGCCGCCGTCCGGAGGACCAGACGGGCACCGCCCGGCCGCCCACGGCGAGGACGCGGGGGTCGGAGTACGGGTCGGCGAACCGCCGCAGCCAGTCGCGTTCGGCGACGGCGTCGTCGTCGAGGAAGGCGATGACCTCGCCGTGCGAGGCGGCGATGCCGGTGTTGCGGCCGGCCGACAGTCCGCGCGGGCCCGCGTTGGGCAGCACCCGCACCCCGTCGGTCTCCTTGTACTCGCTGCGCAGCCGGTCCAGGAGGGTCGGGTTGTGGTCGACGACGACCAGGGTCTCCAGGGCCGGGTGGGTCTGGGCCTGCACCGAGGCGACCGCCGCGAGGATGTCCTCCCAGCGGTCCTCGGTGTACACGCAGATGACGACGGAGACGTCGATCGAGCTCAAGACAGTTCTCCCCGGACCGAGTCGAGCATCGGCGAGCGGCGGGTCAGCCGGCGCAGCGCACGCCGGTTGGACCGCTCCTTGAGGATGACCCGCAGCACGCGCAGCCCGTCGCGGACGGCGCGCAGATTGCTGACGCCGTGGATGCGCAGATACTCGTGGCTGGGTATCTCCTGCACCTTCAGCCCGGCCTTGACGACCCGGATGTTGATCAGGGTCTCGATCTCGAAGCCGGTGCAGTCCAGCTCGATCTTGTCCAGGCAGTGCCGCCAGAACGCGTTGTAGCCGTAGCACAGGTCGGTGTAGCGGGCGCCGAACTTGCGGTTGACGATGGCGCACAGGACCGCGTTGCCGAGCCGGCGTATGAAGGTCATGTCGTCGGTGCCGCCGCCGTTGGCGAAGCGGGAGCCCTTGGCGAAGTCCGCGCCCGAGACGAGGGCGGAGACATAACTGACGATCTCGTTGCCGTCGGCCGAGCCGTCCGCGTCGACCATCACGATGATGTCGCCGGTGCACGCCTCGAAGCCGGTGATCAGGGCGTCGCCCTTGCCCCGGCCCTGCTGGCCGACGACCTTGACGCCGGGCCACAGCTCACGTGCGACCGCGACGGTGTCGTCGGTGGAGTTGCCGTCGACCAGGACCACTTCGTGGATCCAGTCCGGCAGGGTCTTGAAGACGTACGGAAGGTTCTCGGCCTCGTTCATCGCGGGGATGACCACGCTCACCGGTGGCGCGATGGCCAGGTGAGAGGAGATGGGCCGGTACTTGCCGACGGTCGACGGGCTGTCGAGATCCTGGCCCGAGGTCGCCGGCTGCAGAACGGAACTCATGAGTCTGTCCCTCTCGTCCGGTGGGCCGCCCGCCCCTGGGGGGCGGCCCGAATCCACGTCCGGTTCGAAAGGGGGGTTGGTTTCTCACCCATGGCGGACTGGTTCTCCGCCGCATGCCGGAGTGACCTCCGCGCACACCGGTGAGCCGGCAAAACTGACCGGCTACCGGCGAAAAGACGGCAGCCGACCGCGCGGCACGGCTCGGTCGCCGCTGTGGCCACCGAGCACGGCACCCCCCTACCGCGCTCTCGCCCCGGATGCCGTCGCGGTCCCTGAGCCCTCCCCTGGAGCCGTTGCCGACGGTCCGCTGCGAGTGAGATGTATGACGGTATTGATGATTACGCCCGGATGGCAAGCCCTTGGTGTTCCTCTCACCATTTTGTTCGTTTGACCGTTACACAATGGTGCGTCCCGTTGAAGGCTTGGGAAACGAGTGTTCCCCGGAGGTGGGGGACCCTCCGGGGAACAGCTGTTTCAGTGCTGCGTAAGCGTTACGGGACGATCTTCAGCAGCCGGTTGGGCGAGCCGGTGCCCGGGCTGGTGACCTTGCCGGTGGTGGCCCCGCCGGTCAGGGCCGTGGCGACCTGGGCCGGGGTGGCCGAGGTGTGGCCCGCCAGATAGACCGCGGCCGCGCCCGCGACGTGCGGCGTGGCCATCGACGTCCCCGAGATGGTGTTCGTCGCGGTGTCGCTGGTGTACCAGCCGGCGGTGATGGAGGAGCCGGGGGCGAAGATGTCCAGGACCGAGCCGTAGTTGGAGTAGCTGGCCCTGGCGTCGGTGCTGGTGGTGGCGCCGACCGTGATCGCGCTGGCGACGCGGGCCGGGGAGTACGAGGAGGCGTTGGCCGCGCTGTTGCCCGCCGCGACCGCGTAGGTCACTCCGCTGGCGATCGAGTTGGCGACCGCCGTGTCCAGCGTGGCGGAGGCGCCGCCGCCGAGCGACATGTTGGCGACCGAGGGACCGGAGTGGTTCGCGGTCACCCAGTTGATGCCGGCGATGACGCCCGCCGTGGTGCCGGAACCGGCGTTGTTGAGCACCCGGACCGCCACGATCTTCGCCTTCTTGGCGATGCCGTAGGTGGAGCCCGCGATCGTGGTGGCCACGTGGGTGCCGTGGCCGTTGCCGTCGGAGGCGGTGGTGTCGCCGTCGACGGCGTCGTAGCCGTAGGCGGCGCGGCCGCTGATCTGGGAGTGGGTGATGCGCACTCCGGTGTCGATGACGTACGCCGTGACGCCGGTGCCCGCGGTGTCCGGGTACGTGTACGTGCCGGACAGCGGGAGCGACGTCTGGTCGACGCGGTCCAGGCCCCAGGGGGCGCTCGACTGCGTGGTGTCGGTGACCTGGACGGTCTGGTTCTGCTCGACGACGGCCACCGCCGGGTCCGCGGCGAGTCTGCGCGCCTCGGCGGCGGAGAGGGTGGCGGTGTAGCCGTTCAGCGCGGCGCCGAACGTCTTGTCGACCGTGCCGCCGTACTCCTTGATGAGGTCCTTGCCGGTCGCCGAGGACGCCTTGAAGCCCGCCTGCGGCTTCAGGGTGACGATGTAGCTGTCCTTGACGGCGGTGGGGGAGCCGGCCGCGAGCACCTTGCCCTCGGCCGGGGCGGCCTGGGCGGGGAGTGCGGTGAGCCCGCCGACGAGAGCGGCGGCCGCCACGGTGGCGGCGGCGGTTATCCGGACCTTGTTGCTACGCAGTTGCGCCATAACGAGGGAGTCCTCCTCTAGGCCGCGTGCGCCTGGGTCGGGCGCACGCTGTGGGGGAGTGCGCGCGGTTGCGCACACGACCGCGAGCGTCGCGTTCCGTTCTCGGTCGAGGTAAAGCTTCCGTCATCTGCGGGCAAAGACAAGGGAGCTGAGGGGTTGTCAACAACATTGACATGTGCACGTAACGAGATGAGCGGAAACGGTCGCTGAACGATTCCGGTAGGCGATGAAAAGTCTTGGCATGAACACTTCCCGTCAACACGCGTAGTTGCTACCACGGTTATGGCAGAGACCCTGCTAAAGGGAGGTTCCATGAGACGTTCCCGACTTGTCGTATTCGTCAGCTCACTCCTCCTCGCCGCCGGCGCAGCCCTCACCGGGGCGACCGCGGCCCAGGCGTCCCCACTCGCCGCGACCGGCGGCTACGTGGCGCTCGGCGACTCCTACTCCTCCGGCGTCGGCGCGGGCAGCTACATCAGCTCCAGCGGCGACTGCAAGCGCAGCACCAAGGCGTTCCCGTACCTCTGGAACGCCGCCCACGCACCAGCCTCGTTCACCTTCGCGGCCTGCTCGGGCGCCCGGACGGGTGATGTGCTGGCGAACCAGCTCGGCGGTCTGAACTCCGCCACCGGCCTCGTCTCGATCACCGTCGGCGGCAACGACGCGGGCTTCGCCGACGTCATGACCACCTGCGTCACCGGCTCCGACAGCACCTGCCTGTCCCGCATCGACACGGCCCGCGCCTACGTCGACTCGACGCTCCCCGGGAAACTCGACACCGTCTACTCGGCCATCGTCGCCAAGGCGCCCAACGCGCAGGTGGTCGTCATCGGCTACCCCCGCTTCTACAAGCTCGGCACGGTCTGCCTGGGCCTGTCCGAGACCAAGCGCTCCGCCATCAACAGCGCGGCTGACTACCTCGACGCCGCCGTCGCCCAGCGCGCGGCGGCCCACGGGTTCGCCTTCGGCGACGTCCGCACCCCGTTCAGCGGCCATGAGATCTGCTCCGGCAGCTCCTGGCTGCACAGCCTCAACTGGCTGAACATCGGCGAGTCCTACCACCCGACCGCATCCGGTCAGTCGGGTGGCTACCTGCCGGTCCTGAACAGCGCGGCCTGAGCCGTCACTCCGACGGCGAGGAGGAGGGGGAGGCTCCGTCCGACGGGGCCTCCGTCTCACAAGTGACCGAGAACGGCACCGAGTTGGACGTCACCTTCACCGGATCGCGCACCTCGACGGCGATCGAGTTCTGGTACGTCCCGCTCTCCGCGTACGTCGACAGGATCACCTTGTCCGTCTTGGACCGGCCCCCGCCCGACGGGAACTCCAGCGTCTTCCAGGTCTGCCCGGAGAGCTCGCCGTCCTTCGACACCCAGCGGTAGGACACCGTCGCGGGCAGCTGCCCCACCTTGATCGTCGCGGTGAACGCGGGCGCGTCGGCGTCCTCGGGCGGACAGTCGCCGGCGTAGTCCGTGTGCGCGCCGCTGACGGTGACCGCGACGGTCTGCTTCGGGGCTTCGGAGCTTTCGCTCTCGCTCGGCTCGGGGCTCGACGGCTTGCCGGTGTCCTCGTTCGCCGACGGCTGCGCCGCGGGCGAACTCACGGTGTCCGTACCGCTGTTGGTGACCCCGCCGGTACCGCCCGCGCCGTTGTCGGAGTCGCGGTTCAGCAGCCCGTACGTCAGCCCGGCGACCGCCAGCGCCACCACGACCACACCCGCGACGAGCATCACGCCGGCGCGCCGGTTGCGATGCGGCGGCGACGACGTGGACGTCGTCGGGGAACCCGGCGGAGAGCCGGTGGGGGTGGTCGCCCAGGGCTGCTGCGGCTGCGACTGGGACGGGGTCGGAGTCGGCGGCCCCGGGCGCAGCGGCTCGGCGGGCGTCGCGACCGTCGGCGAATACGGCGCGTACGGCGCCACGCGCGTCGAGCCCGCCCGGGGGTCGCCGCCCGCGGCGATCAGCCGCAGATCCTCCTCGGCCCGGTCGGCGGGCAGCCGCTCGGCCGGATCCTTGCGCAACAGGCCCTCGATGACGGGCGCGAGCGGCCCGGCCCGGTGCGGCGGCGGGAGCTCCTCGTCCACGATCGCGCGCAGCGTGCTCAGCGGGGTGTCGTACCGGAAGGGGGAGTTGCCCTCGACCGCCGCGTACAGCAGCACGCCCAGCGACCACAGGTCCGACTCGGGCCCCGGCGTACGCCCCAGCGCGCGCTCCGGCGCGAGGAACTCGGGGGAGCCGATGACCTCGCCGGTCATGGTCAGCGCCGAGGTGCCCTCGACGGTCGCGATGCCGAAGTCGGTGAGCACCACCCGGCCGTCGTTCGACATCAGCACGTTCGCCGGCTTCACGTCCCGGTGCAGCACTCCGGCCTCGTGCGCGGCCCGCAGCGCGGACAGCACCTCGGCCCCGATGTGCGCGACCCGCGCCGGTTCGAGCGGCCCTTCCGAGTCCAGCAGCTCGGCGAGCGAGATCCCGCGCACGATCTCCATGACGATCCACGGCCGGCCGTCCTGCTGGGCCACGTCGAACACCGTCACGACATTCCGGTTCGCGACCCGGGCCGCGGCCCAGGCCTCGCGCTCCAGCCGCGCGTACATCCGCTCGACGTCCGAGGCCGGCAGCCCGGCCGGGGCGCGCACCTCCTTGACGGCGACCTCGCGGTGCAGCACCTCGTCACGGGCCCGCCAGACCACGCCCATGCCGCCCTCGCCGAGCGGGGTCAGCAGGCGGTAGCGGCCCGCGATCAGACGTTCACTGCCCGATTCTTCGGACACCGCGCCCCCATTTCGCTCTTCGTATCCGGGCGAAAACCTCCGCAACCTCACAAACGTAGCTCAGCCGAGTACGGATGCGGCCCCCTTGAGCACGAGTCCCGCGCCGAGGGCGACGACGAGGAACGCGGACCACAGGGGCACATTGCGCCGGACGAGCGTCACGACCGGGTGGGTCGTCCAGCGCGGCTGACGGTCCAGCAGCCGGGTCGCCTGCGCACCCAGCCTGACGACGGCGAACCCGGCGGCGGTGAGGGTCAGCGCGAGCCCGACGCCGTACGCGACGACGAGCAGCAGCCCGAACCAGGCCTGGCCGAGCGCGGCGGCGCCGACCAGGACGACCACGGCGGACGGACTGGGGACCATGCCTCCGGCGAACCCGAGCAGGATCGTGCCGCGCATCGTGGGGGCGACGGCGTGGGTGTGGGTGCGGCCGCCGTGGGTGTGGGTGTGGGTACGGCGGTGGCCGTGCGAGTGGGCGTGGTCGTGATCGTGGTGGTGTTCGTGATCGTGGTCGTGCGTGTGCCCGTGGTCGTGGTCGTGCCCGTGCGTGTGGCCGTGATCGTGGTCATGGCTGGGCTCGTGGGCGTGAGGGGAATGGCTGTGCGAGGTGGGGGCGCCGACGAGAGCGAGTTGACGATCGGGGGTCTTCGCCGGCTCGTGCGGGTGGTCGCCGTGGGGATGGGGGTGCGGGTGGTCGCCGTGCGGGTGGGTGTGCGGGGTGTCCGGGCCGCGGCCGCGCCAGGCCCGCAGGGCGAGGGTCGCGCCCGCGGCGAGCACCAGCGCACCGCTCGCCAGCCCCAGCCACGCGATCACCGAGGGCGCGGCGGCCGAACCGGCGGTCACGAGAAGACCGAGGGCGACGACGCCCAGGGTGTGCGTGATGGTGACGGAGGCGGCCAGCGGGAGGACGTCCTTCATCCGGGCCTTGCCGCCCCGGGCGGCCGCCGTCGCGGCCATGATGGTCTTGCCGTGGCCCGGCGCGACCGCGTGCATCGCGCCGAGGAACACGGCGATCAGCAGCGCCAGCGCGGCGAAGCCGACGGTGAGGTCCTGCCGGGCGACCAGGTTGTCCAGCGCCCGGGTCCAGCGGTCGGCGCCGCGCGGCAGCACGGAGGCGGCCGGCGCGTCCCGGTCCTCCTCGACCAGGGCCGCGCCGCCGGGCCGCACCTGCACGGACGCGGTCGCGGTGTCCGCGGGGGAGGAGAGCAACTCCTGCGGATAGGCCGTCAGTTCGTCCGAGAGCGACTTCTGCGGCACATCGGAGTCGGTGAGCGTCATCCGGTCGCCGCGGGCGGTGATCTCCCGCCAGCCCGGTCCGCCGTCGGCCCCCTCGCTGTGGAAGCCGAGGGTGATCGACTCCTCGTCGGGGAGCGGCGCGGTCAGCCGGCACTCCACGCGCAGGGTGTCGAGCCCGGCCTGTCCCGGACGCACCGTGGCCTTGCTCGTGCCCGCCGTGAGGGTGACGGCACGGCCGTCGACGGTGAGCTTGCTGCCGCTCGCGGCCGTCGCGCACCGCTGCCGGGCCCACTCGGTCATCCCGAGCCGTTCGAGGTCCGGCTTGGCCTGGGTCGCCGGGATCTCGGCGAGGTCCTCGACGTGGTCGATACGGAGCTGTCCGGGGGCGGCGACGAGACCGTCGTAGCGGTTGACGGTGAAGTTGCCGAGGGGGTGCGCGCTCGCGCTGGCGGAAGGAACCAGCACGAGCGCGCAGCCGGCCGTGAACACGGCCGCGCAGGAGGCGAGCAGACGACGGGAAATCACTTGCTCGCCTCCAGCGTCTTGAGAGCCGTACGGGCCGCGCCGGCGCCGAGCTGTGAGAAGCCGGGGTTCAGCTTCAGGGCGGCGGAGAGGTGGGTACGGGCGTCGGCGGGATGACCGGTGGCCTTCTCGATCACCCCGCGGTGGTAGAGGAAGGACGCGTTGCGGTAGCCGGTGGCCGTGGCCTGCCGGGCGTGGGCGAGGGCCTCGGCGTCCTTGCCGTTGACGTGCAGGGCCCAGGCGAGGGCGTCCGCCGTGTGCACGGTGTGCCGGCGCGACCAGTCGTCGCGGGCCGCGCGCAGTGCCGTCGCCTTGTCGCCGTGGTCGGCGGCGGCGAGCGCGGTGTCGAGGTCGGCGTTGACGCCGTTGGCCCGCGCGATGGCCGTCCAGGCGTCGACGAGGACGTACTGGTCCGCGGCCTTCGCCCGGTCGCCCTCGCCGCCCCGGGCCTCGTACAGCTCGCCGAGTTCGACGAGCGGGCCGGGGAGCGGGTAGCGGGCGACGATGAGCTCCAGCCCCTTGATCGCCTCGGCCTGCTGACCGCTCGCGGCCTGGGCGCGGGCGCGGCCCTCCAGTGCGGGGAGGTAGTTCTCGTCGGCGGCGAGCGCGCGGGCGTAGTGGGTGAGCGCGGTGGCGTAGTCGCCCTGGTTCCAGGCGAGTTGGCCGAGCTGACTGGCGACGTAGGCGATGTCGCCCGGGGTGGTCGACGCGGCGAGCGCCTTGTCCAGGACCCGGCGGGCGGTGTCGACGTCGCCGCGCAGTTCGTGCACGTACGCGTAGCGGGTGAACACCGGGATGCCCGGTCGCCGGTCGTCGGCCGTGTTCACGGCTGCCTCGGCGTCGTCGTAGCGGCCGAGTTCGACGAGGGCGTCGATGCGGGAGCACAGGGCGCGTTCGTTGTACGGGTTCAGCTTCAGCGCCCGGTCGGCGAGCGCGAGGGCGTTCGCGAAGTCGTGGCGTGCGGCGGCGAGCGCGGCCTGGCCGGCGAGGGCCTGGTCGTTGTCCGAGCGCAGCGAGAGGGAGCGCTTCAGGGCCTGCTCGGCCTGCGGGTAGCGGGAGGGGTCGCCCTTGGTGCGGGCCTGCTCGACGTAGGCGAGTCCGAGCGTGGCCCAGCCGCCGAAGTCCTTCGGCTGGGCGCGGAGATGGGCCTGCAGTGCGGTGATGCCGGAGTCGAGGTCACCGCTGGCGAGCAGTCCGGGGGAGACCGCCGCGGCCGTCACGACCGGCACGTTCTGTCCGTCCCGCACCGCGCCGATCGCGATCGCCCCGGCGGTGAGCGCGACGGCCAGCATGGCCGCACACGCCCCGAGTTGCACCCCACGCCAACGGCGTCCCGCGGCACCCACCCGCCGGACGGCGGCGATGCGCTCGTCGTCAAGGGCAGCGGCAGCGGCCGTGTCCGCGCCGGCCGCAGCGGCTTCGGCGTCCGAGTCGGCACCGGTTCCCGTCGTCTCGCCGTCCGCCGGGGCCTCCGCCCTCGCGGTCCCAGCGGTCTCGGGGCCTGCGGCTTCTGCGGGCTGCGTGCCCGCGAAGTCGACGGCCTCCGTGCTCGCGCCCCCTGCCGGCTCCGCGTCCGCGGCCGCAGCGGGCTCTGAGCCCGCCGTCTCCGCGCCTGCGACGTTTCCGGCCTCGGCGTCCGCGGTCCCGGAGGGCTCCCCGCCCGCCGTCTCCGTGCACGCGGCCTCTGTCGGCTCCGCGCCCGCGGTCCCCGCGGTCGTGGCGTCTGCGGGCTTCGCCGCATCGGCCTCGGCCTGTGCCTCGGTCGCGTGCTTCGTGACGGAGTCGTCCTCGTGCTCCGGCCGGCCGTCGTTCGTCCGCGCGGACATGCCCTCTCCTAGGTCGCCTGGGGTTGATCAGCCTGCTCATACGAGGGTGGCGCGGCCCGCGCCGTGGGGGATGAGTACGCGGGCCGCGCCAGTCTGTGGGGCAAGGCCGGGGAGCGCAGGATTCTCCCCGGCCCGCTCAGGGGGAGGGCCTAGTAGGCCCGCCGCCGCCCGCGCCACCACATCAGGCCGCCGCCGATGAGGAGGATGCCCGCGGCGCCGGCGCCGGCGGACGAGGCGATGAGGGCGGTGTTGCTCGAGTCGCCGAGGGCGTCACCGAGCGCACTGCGGGTGGCCGCGTCGGTCTTGGCGGTCGCGCCGCGCGAACCCTCGGTGGGCAGGGCCACGTACGGGAAGGCCTTCTCGAATTCCTTGTCGTTCTTGTCGACCGCGTCGCCCAGGTCGTTCTTCGTGCCGAGCAGCTCGCCCTCGACGACCTGCAGCGAGACGTCGATCACGTCGTCGGTGAGACGGCGGCCGTTCGGGAAGCCCGCGGTGTCACCGTCGAGGACGCCGAGTCGCTTGGGGCTGGAGACCGGCTTGATCGAGGTGTTGAGGCGCAGTTCCTCGGACGGCGTCACGTAGGGCGGCTGGTTGAGGCCCTTGACGCCCTTGAGGAACACGTCGACGAGGTCGTTGCGCGGCTCGGCCGGCGCCTTGATCTTGAAGATCGCCTCGATGAGCTTCGGCAGCTCGGGGTTGGTGACGTTCTTCAGGAACTGGGCGTCGTCCTTGGGCTCGGACGCGTTGAACTTGTCCTTGTCCTTGATCGGGTTGACGACCTCGTTGACCAGCGGCATGCCCAGACGGGAGACCTGCTCGTACTTGCCCTTGGCGTTCTCGCGCTGGGTGGTCGACCAGATGCCGACGATCGGCTGGTGCTTCGACTCCGCGATCATGTCGCTCGGGACCTGCAGCGCGATCGAGTTGACGTTGTAGCCCTTGAGCGTGTCGTTGCCGACCTCGGAGAGGTCGCCGCCGTACAGCAGGTCGAAGACGCGCAGGTCGAGGAAGAACGGGTCGTCGGCCTGGCCCGCGAAGGTCTTGGCGCCGCTGGAGAGCTTGTAGATCGCCTCGTCGCGCAGCTTCTTGTAGTTCGGCATCGAGGCCTTGCCCACGTTGGACGGCGCCACCGGCACATCGTCCGCGAGTTTGGTCTCGTGTTCGACCTTGCCCTTCTTCAACTTGATGAGCTCGAGGTCGTACGTCTGCGTGATGTTCAGGTCGGGGTCGTCCAGGCTCTCGACGACGCCGGTGTTGTAGAGGAAGGTCTTCTTGTTCTTCGTGTGCGTCTTGAAGGTGTAGCGGAAGACCAGGTCTTCCTTCGCGTCACCGTTGTTGTCGATGTTGAGGTCGTACTGCGCGTCCTCGGCGAAGGGGAAGAAGTTGGGGCCGCCGGCCGGCTCCTCGAAGGGTATCCAGTTGGCGACGATCGTCGTGGTGTCCGCGTGGTCCGGGCTGACGAAGGCGTACACGTCCGTGTTGTCGTACTGCGGTGTACCGGAGATGAGAGGGGCCTCACGGTGGCTGGAGGCGTAGGCCGCCCCCGGCCCCAGCGTGGCGACGCCGGCGGCTGCGAGCCCTCCGGCGGCCAGCGCGCCGCATACAAGGGTCGCGACGCTCTTGCGTCGGTTGCCGCTCCTGGAGATAGCTGTCATGCCGTCCGTCCTCTGATCCAACTTGCCTGACGGACAGTGATACGGAGCGAAGGGCGGGTTCGGATTGGTCGAAGCCGAAAAACTTTTTCTTTCCTGCTCACCCGCGTTTTCGGCCTTCATATCCGTACCCCCCATCCGGAGGTGTGTTCGTTGCGAATGCCTGGTGTGACGGGGCGGCCCGGCTGTGGTGGCCGCAGAGAGGGGGACCGCATGGAGGCGGACGAGCTGCTGGTGCTCGTGGCGGGAGGCGACCACCAGGCATTCGAACGGCTCTACGTACTGGTGTCCGGGCCGGTGTTCGGGCTGGTGCGCCGGGTGGTCAGGGATCCCGCGCAGTCGGAGGAGGTCGCCCAGGAGGTGCTCCTGGAGGCTTGGCGCTCCGCCGGCCGCTTCGACCCGCGTCGGGGCAGCGCACTCTCCTGGATCCTCACCCTCGCGCACCGGCGGGCCGTCGACCGGGTGCGCAGCGCCCGGGCGGCCGTGGACCGCGAGCAGCGCGAGGCCCGGCGCTACCACGACCCCGCCTTCGACCAGGTGACGGAGGAGGTCGAGGCCGGTCTGGAACGCGAGCTGGTCCGCCGCTGCCTCGACCGGCTGACGGCGCTTCAGCGCCAGTCCGTCACCCTCGCCTACTACGACGGATACACCTACCGTGAGGTGGCCGACCGGCTCAAGCTGCCGCTGGGTACGGTGAAGACACGGATGCGTGACGGACTCACCCGGCTGCGCGACTGCCTGGGAGGTGCCGCATGAGTGTGCTCGGTCTGTTCCGCCGGGAGGACCTGCACTCGCTGGCCGCCCCCTACGCGCTCGACGCGCTCGAGGGCGACGAACGCCGCCGCTTCGAGAAGCACCTCAAGGGCTGCGACCGTTGCTCCGTCGAGGTGCGGGCGATGGCCGAGGACGCCGTCCGGCTCGCCTGGTCCGCGGCCGCCCCGCCGCCGGCCGCGATGCGCGACCGGGTGCTGGCCGCCGTCCAGAGGACTCCGCAGGAGCAGTCGCGGGCGCCGGTGCGCGAGCACGAGCCGCAACTGCCGCCGCACGTCTGGGGCACGCAGCCGCCGCCCGGACGCTCCCGTGCGCCCCATGCGCCCCGTACGCGCCGTCCGTTCTTCGTGCCGTTCGCGACGGCGACGGCCGCGGCGGCGCTCGTCGTCGCCGGGCTCTTCGCCGTCCAGGCGAACCGGACCCAGGACCAGCTGACCGCGGAGCGTGCCCAGGCACGTGACATCGCCCACGTTCTCGCAGCTCCGGACGCGCGGGCGAGCGGTGGGAAGGACGCGCAGGGCAGAAATATCGGAGTGATCGCTTCCGCATCGGAGGGGGAGGCGATCGTCACCCTGAGCGGATACGGCGACCTGCCCACCGGACAGGCGCATCAGCTGTGGCTCATGCGCCCCAACGCGCAACCGCGCTCCCTCGGGCTCTTCGACGGCGACACGCCCCTGGTCGCCACCGGCCTCGACAAGGCGGCGACATCACTCGCTGTGACCGTCGAGCCCGACGGTGGCTCGCCGCAGCCCACCACGCAGCCGATTGTCCAACTCACCCTGAAATCGGTCGGATTCGGAGAGTGATCGGAGAGGAGTCGTCAACCCCCTTATGGGGAAGGTGAATCCTGTGAGCTCGATACATGTGTGCCGCGACGGGGCGATAGGGTTACCCTGCCCGGGCCGGGTGGACTCGTACGGGTGGGGAGTGACATGGAACAGATAACGATGCACAGCAGGGCGAGGGTCCCTGCGATCACTTGCGGGAGCAGCGCGACCAGTTCGCGCCTCGACCGCCATCTCTCGGTGCTGGCGGGCCCCGCCATACCGCAGCGGGAGACGGTCGAGGCGACTTCGCTGATGCGGGAGCTGACCGCGCGTGAGCCCGTGCGCGACCACAGTTCGAGGACGGCGCGCATGAGCCGCGTCTCGCTCTTCGCCCCCCTGCGCCGACTGCGCCGCACGCTGTTCGGCGGCAAGCACTGACCGACCGGCGCGTCTTCACGTACTGAGTCCCGCGCTCAGGCGGCCACACCGTCCCGGCGCAGTGCTGCGATCTCGTCGTCCGTCATCCCCACGGCACGCGGCAATGCTTCGGTGTGCTCCCCGAGCGCGGGAACGTCTCCCCTCTCCCCCCTTCACGCCCCCACTCCGCCCGGCAGCGGTGGGGGCGCTCGAGGTCACCGACACACCCCGTCGATTCGCTCGTAGGCTCTAGAGCAGGGCGAACTGGCCCTCCGGGCCCTCCTCGTGGTGGTCCAGGACCGTCGCCGGGTGCCGGGCCGCCTCCGGGACCGGCAGGACGCCCGCCGCGCGCAGCTCCGCCGCCGTGACCGGGTCCGTCACCTTCAACTCGGCCTGCTGTGCGCCGACTTCCGCCAGCAGCGCCAACACCGTGATGAGCTCCAGGAGTTCGGAGGTCCACGGCTGCCGCCAGGCCGTCGGGCGGATCGCGGCCAGCGTGCCCGGCTCGGCGTGCTCCGCCGTCCGGGCCGCGAACCACTGTTCCAGCACCCGGCCGCCCGGTCCCGTCCCGAAGTCCCAGGCCTCGGGCGGGACGGGGGAGACGCGGCCCTCGTCCAGGTGCAGGGTCTCCTCGTCCCGGTCGTAGAGCAGGGTGAGGGGGCGGGCCGGGAGCGGGGCGCGGACGTACGGGCGGCGGCCGCCGGGGAGCTTGGGGCGCTCGCCGTGCCGGCGCAGCAGCCACAGGGCGCGGTGGCCGATCTCGACGCCGCGCGCCCAGAGTTCGCGATCCCGGGTGAGCGGGACGGTGAGATCGGGGCGGACGGCCGTCAGGGTCCAGGCCAGGAAGTCCACCGGATCGGGGGAGTGGCCCAGGCCGGCGAGGAAGGCCGGCAGGCCCGGCGCGAGGTTCGGCTCCCTGCCGCCCGGCCGCCGGTAGAGCGGGCGGATCCGGCCCGGGCGCAGCAGCGGGAGCAGGGAGGTCGCCAGCAGCGGCCGGTCCGGCGGGTCCGGGGTCTCGACCACGAACACCTGTGCGTCGTCCGCCACCCGCCACAGCTCCGGGCGGGCCGCGTCGATGAGACGGTGGTCGGGGATGAGCCACTGCTCGTCGAAGGGCGCGGCCAGCACCCGTACCGGCTCCGGGCAGGGGCCCGAGGCGCGGACCAGCTTCTCGGTGCCGCCGGACCGGCCGGGCAGCTGCCCCACCGCCGTGTGCAGGGTGCGGGAGCGCGTCGGCTCGAACAGGGCCTCGCGGTCCGGCCCCTCGGCCTTCAGCAGGGCGTCCCAGCGGGCTTTCAGGGAGGCCGGGTCGGGGTCCGTCGGCCACCCCCGGCCGAGCCGTGGCGGTGCGACGGACCACGGCATGAGGTCCGCCAGCGGCGGAGCGTCGTCGGGCGTCACGCCGGGCATCGTACGACGGCTCGCACCCGGCCGGTCAGGTCGCGTCGAGCGTGACGGTGAAGGAGAACCGGTCGCCCCGGTAGTGGATGACGGCCGCGTCGAGGACCCGGCCGCCCGCGTCGTAGGTGACGCCCGTGTAGTGCAGGATCGGGCTCAGCAGCGGGACCCGGAGCAGCCGGGCCGTCTCCGGGTCCGCCAGCCGCGCCTCGACCGTGTCCGTGATCCGGCCGATGTCCGCGCCCAGGACGTCCCGCAGCACCTTCGTCATGGGCCAGCGCACCAGGTCGTCGGGGTCGATCCGGGCGGCGAGTTCCGGACGGACGTAGTTGCGGGCGTGGTTGGTCGGCTCGCCCGTCTTCTCGTCGCTTCTGAGCCGGTGATAGGTGGCCACCTCGGCCAGCTCCGGGAAGTGCTCGGCGAGTTCGGCGGGGACGGGCGCCCGGCCGTGGTCGAGGAGCCGGGTCGCCATGCCGGACTGCTGGGCCACGATCGCGTCGACCGAGCCGAGCAGCCGGACCGGGGCGCCGCGCTGCGCGGTCGGCTCGATGAACGTGCCGCGGCGGCGGTGCCGGGTGATCAGCCCCTCGTCCTCCAACTCCTTCAGCGCCTGTCGCATGGTCAGCACGCTCACCCCGTAGTGCCCCGCCAACTGCTCCTCGGTGGGCAGCCGGAGCGGGTCCCGGGGCGAGCGGCCGAGTATCGAGGCGCGCAGCGACTGCGACACCTGGTACCACAGCGGCAGCTTGCGGGTGAGGACGATCGAGTCCGGCGCGAAGGAGGTCACGGGGCTATCCGTACCGGTCGGGAACGTTCAGTGCAATGAGCCGTCGGACGGGGGGAAGCCGGCCGGGCGGAAGTGGCGTTCCAGGCCCTGCCACACGTCGTCGTAGCGCGGTTGCAGACAGTCCGCCCCGGCTGCCTGCGGGGTGAGGGCGATGGGCCAGCGCGTCTCGAACATGAACGCCAGCCCGTCGTCGATCCGCTGCGGCTTCAGCTCGGCGGCGCTCGCCCGGTCGAACGTCTCCCGGTCCGGGCCGTGCGCGGACATCATGTTGTGCAGCGAGCCGCCGCCCGGCACGAAACCCCCCTCTCCGGCCGTCTTCGCGTCGTACGCGCCCTCGATCAGGCCCATGTACTCGCTCATCACGTTCCGGTGGAAGTACGGCGGCCGAAAGGTGTCCTCGCCGACCAGCCAGCGCGGGGCGAACACCACGAAGTCGACGCCGGCCAGACCCGGGGTGTCGGTCGGCGACGTCAGCACCGTGAAGATCGACGGGTCCGGGTGGTCGTAGGAGATGCTCCCGATGACGTTGAAGCGGCGCAGGTCGTAGACGTAGGGCACATGGGTGCCGTGCCAGGCGACGACGTCCAGCGGGGAGTGGTCGTACGTCGCGCTCCAGAGCCGGCCGCAGAACTTGTTGACCACCTCCACCGGACCCTCGACGTCCTCGTACGCGGCCACCGGCGCCCGGAAGTCGCGGGGGTTGGCCAGGCCGTTGGCGCCGATCGGGCCGAGGTCGGGCAGGCGGAACGGGGCGCCGTAGTTCTCGCAGACGTAGCCGCGCGCGGAGGCGTCCAGCAGGTCGACGCGGAAGCGGACCCCGCGCGGGATCAGCGCGACCTCGCCCGGCTCGGCGTGCAGCAGCCCGAACTCCGTGCGCAGCAGCAGCCCGCCGCGCTCGGGGACGATCAGCAGCTCGCCGTCCGCGTCGCCGAGGACGCGCTCCATGGACGTGTTCGCGTGGTAGAGGTGCACGGCCATCCCGGCGCGCTGGGCGGCGTCGCCGTTGCCGCCCAGGGTCCACAGGCCGGCCAGGAAGTCCGTGCCCGCGGGGGGCTCGGGCAGCGGGTTCCAGCGCAGCCGGTTGGGGTCGGGGACGGTCTCGGCGAAGGGGCCGGTGCGGATCGCGCCGTTCTCGACGCGGGTGAACGCCGGGTGCGCGGCCGACGGGCGGATCCGGTACAGCCACGAGCGGCGGTTGTGGGCGCGCGGCTCGGTGAACGCGGCGCCGCTGAGCTGCTCCGCGTACAGGCCGAGAGGGGCGCGCTGCGGCGAGTTGCGGCCGTCGGGCAGGGCGCCCGGGACGGCCTCGGAGGCGTGCTCGTTGCCGAACCCCGAGAGATAGCCCAACCCCTCGGCCGTCTTGCGTGCGTCCCCGCTGCTCATGCTCGCCCCACTCTCCGACTCCTGATCCCTGATTCCTATGTATCACCGTAGGATTGCGTTTTCCCGGGTGCAAGAGGTGCGGCGGTCCTCCTCCTGGAGGACGATCAAGACGGCCGGAACCAGACCCCAGGGGGATTCGCGCGCCGGTCCGTTGTTCTACGCTCCCCCGCATGTCGTGGACGCGCGGAAGCCTTGCCGTGGCCGCGGTCTGTGTCGTGCTGCTGACCGGATCCGCGGGCTGTGGCACCAGTGACGCCCAGGAGGGGCCGGAGGTGACGACCGCGGCGTCGGTCACCCCGTCGCCCGTGGGCAAGGTCCTGAAGGACACGGACGGCGAAGGCCGGCACTACCGTGAGGTGGAGCAGAAGGGGGCGCCCGAGGTCGGCGTCGAGGTGGAGCCCGAGGCCGACGGCAGCTGGGACGTCCGCCTGAAGGTGGAGAACTTCCGGTTCACCCCCGCCGCCGGGGCCGAGCCGACGGCGGTGCACGGCCAGGGCGTCGCCCGGCTCTTCGTGGACGACACGCCGGTCGCCGACCTGCGCACCCCGGCCTACCGCATCCCGGCCGGCTACCTCCCGCACGGCACGCACCAGGTCACCGCCCGGCTGTACGCGGACGACGGCACGGTGTGGGCGGTGGACGGCAAGCCGGTGCAGAGCACGGCGGACGTCACGGCGTCCGAGCCGGCGTCCTGAGCGCCCCGCCCGCGATGCGCTCCGCTGGACGTGCCGCGATGTGCCGTCGTTCTGCTGCGGCGCCGTCGGGGCTGGTCGCGCAGTTCCTCGCGCCCCTTTGGGGCGCTGCCGACTTCGCCCGACCTGCCGAGCCGTCCCGATGGGTGCATCAGGCATCTTTCTCCGTACCCGGGGGCGAGGTTCACCTGGCCGCGGGGGAAAGGCATCATGAGGCCCGTGCCCCAAGCGACATCTCTCCGTCGTGCGCCCGTGCAGCGGCGCAGTGCCGAACGGCTGACCAGGATTCTCGACGCCTGCGCCGACCTGCTGGACGAGGTCGGCTACGACGCCCTGAGCACCCGCGCCGTCGCCGAGCGCGCCGGCGTCCCCATCGGCTCCGTCTACCGCTTCTTCGGCAACAAGCGGCAGATGGCCGACGCGCTCGCGCAGCGCAACCTCGAGCACTACTCCGAGCGCGTGACCGAGCGGCTCAAGGGGGCCCGCCGGGGGGACTGGCGGGCCGCCATGGACGCCGTGCTGGACGAGTACCTGGCCATGAAGCGCACCGCGCCCGGGTTCTCCCTCGTCGACTTCGGCAACCAGATCCCGGTCGGCGCCCGGCACGCCGAGCCCAACCACCGCGTCGCCGACCGCCTCACCACCCTGCTCTCCGACTATCTCGTCCGTGCGCCCGACGACGATCTGCGCCGCACCTTCCTGATCGCCGTGGAGACCGCCGACACCCTCGTCCACCTGGCCTTCCGGGTGGATCCGGAGGGCGACGCCAAGGTGATCGACGAGACGCGCGTACTGCTGCGGTCGTATCTGGCGCGGGTGCTGGACTGAGGGGTCGCCCCGAGGCCCTCCCCTGCCTGCGTACCGGTCGGTATGCTCGGTCGCAGTCCGTGCGTCATCGTTGCCGCCGCTCCAGGAGGACCCGTGTCCCGCACCGCTCTGCGAATCTGCCCCCTGTGCGAGGCCACCTGCGGGCTGACGCTCACCATCGAGGGGACCAAGGTCACCGGCGCCCGCGGCGACCGCGAGGACGTCTTCAGCAAGGGCTTCATCTGCCCCAAGGGCGCCTCCTTCGGCGCCGTCGACGCGGACCCCGACCGGCTCCGCACACCCCTCGTGCGCCGGGACGGCGAGCTGTGCGAGGCCACCTGGGCGGAGGCCTTCGACGCCGTGGCCGCCGGGATCCGGCCGGCCGTCGAGCGGTACGGGGCGAACTCCGTCGGCGTCGTCCTCGGCAACCCCAACGTGCACACCATGGCCGGCGCGCTCTACCCGACTCTCCTGATCGCCGGCCTCGGCACCCGCAGCCTCTTCACCGCCTCCACCGTCGACCAGATGCCCAAGCACGTCTCCAGCGGACTGCTCTTCGGCGACGCCCTCGCGATCCCGGTGCCGGACCTCGACCACACCGACCATCTCCTCCTCATCGGCGCCAACCCCCTGGAATCCAACGGGAGCCTGTGCACCGCCCCCGACTTCCCCGGCAAGCTCAAGGCGCTCAAGGCCCGCGGCGGCGCCCTCACCGTCATCGACCCGCGCCGCACCCGCACCGCCAAGCTCGCCGACCGGCACATCCCGATCCGGCCGGGCACCGACGCGCTGCTCCTCGCCGCGATGGCGCACACGCTGTTCGAGGAAAGCCTGGTGGACCTCGGGGAGCTGGCCCCGCACGTCGAAGGCCTCGACGAACTCGCCGAGTCCGTACGGGACTTCACCCCTGAGGCGGTCAGCGCCGCCTGTGACGTGGACGCCGGGCTCATCCGCACCCTGGCCCGCGAACTCGCCGCCGCCCCCACGGCCGCCGTCTACGGCCGCATCGGCAGCTGCACGGTCCCCTACGGCACCCTCGCCAGCTGGCTCGTCGACGTCCTCAACATCCTCACCGGCAACCTGGACCGGCCCGGCGGCGCGCTCTTCCCGCAGGCCGCCACCGACCGCACCCCCCGCCCCGCCGGCCCCGGCCACGGCTTCCGGCTCGCCCGCTGGCGCTCCCGGGTCAGCGGGCACCCCGAGGCCAAGGGCGAGCTGCCGCTGTCCGCGCTCGCCGAGGAGATCGACACCGCGACCCCGGAGGGCGAACCGGTCCGCGCGCTCATCGCCGTCGCCGCCAACCCCGTGCTGTCCGCCCCGGACGGCGACCGGCTCGACAAGGCGCTCGACTCGCTCGACTTCATGGTCAGCGTCGACCCCTACCTCAACGAGACCTCCCGCCACGCCGACGTCGTGCTGCCCCCGCCGCCGCCCTCGCAGAGCCCGCACCACGACTTCGCCTTCAACACCCTCGCCGTCCGCAACCAGGTCCGCTACAACCGCGCGGCCGTCCCGCTGGAGCCGGGCCGGATGGCCGAGACCGAGATCCTCGCCCGGCTGATCCTCGTCGCGACCGGCATGCACGGCGCGGACCCGTCGGCCGTCGACGACCTCGTCATCGGCCAGACCCTCGGCAAGGCCGTCACCGAAGCGCACTCGCCCGTGCACGGCCGCGACCCCCGGGAACTCGCCGCGCAACTGGTCGGCGAGAGCGGCCCCGAGCGCCGCCTCGACCTGATGCTGCGCCTGGGCCCCTACGGCGACGGCTTCGGCGCCCGCCCGGACGGCCTCGGCCTGGCCCGGCTGCTCGCCGCCCCGCACGGCATCGACCTCGGACCGCTGCGCCCCCGGCTGCCCCAGCCGCTCAAGACCCGCAGCGGACGGATCGAACTGCTCCCGCAGCCGATCGCCGACGATCTCCCGCGCCTGCGCGAGGGACTGCGGCGCGAGCCGGACGGCCTCGTCCTCGTCGGGCGGCGGCATCTGCGGTCCAACAACAGCTGGATGCACAACGTGCCCGCCCTCACCGGCGGCACCAACCGCTGCACCCTGCACATCCACCCCGAGGACGCCGAACGGCTCGGCGTGCGCGACGGCGCGCCGGTGCGGGTCAAGGGCGCCGGAGGCGAGGTCACGGCCCCGGCGGAGGTCACCGACGCAGTGCGCCGGGGCGTCGTCAGCCTGCCGCACGGCTGGGGCCACGATCGCCCCGGCACCCGGCTCCGCCATGCCGCCGTCGACCCCGGCGTCAACGTCAACCAGCTCCTCGACGGCAGCCTGCTCGACCCGCTGTCCGGCAACGCGGTCCTCAACGGAGTGCCGGTGGAATGCGCCGCCGTCGTGGCCCTGTGAGCTGAGCAAAGCCGTGACCTGGAGTTTTGCGCTTATTGCTCGCACGTCAACGTCTTGTTAACACCAATTGAACAGACCTAACGTCATCGCACCGCCGACCCCCAGGTGGGATGTTCAAGGGCGAACGTTAGGTGTCCACTCATGCTGACCATCCTCGGCTTCACCATGATCGCGACCTTCTTGGTCCTGATCATGCTGAAGAAGATGTCGCCGATCGCGGCGCTCGTACTGATCCCGGCATTGTTCTGCGTCTTCGTCGGGAAGGGCGCCAAGCTCGGTGACTACGTCATCGACGGCGTCACCAGCCTCGCCCCCACCGCGGCGATGCTCATGTTCGCGATCGTCTACTTCGGTGTGATGATCGACGTCGGCCTCTTCGACCCGATCGTCCGGGGCATCCTGAAGTTCTGCAAGGCCGACCCGCTGCGCATCGTCGTCGGCACGGCGCTGCTCGCCGCGATCGTCTCCCTGGACGGCGACGGCTCCACCACCTTCATGATCACCGTCTCGGCGATGTACCCGCTGTACAAGCGCCTGAAGATGAGCCTGGTCGTGATGACCGGTGTCGCGGCCATGGCCAACGGCGTGATGAACACGCTGCCCTGGGGCGGGCCGACCGCCCGTGCCGCCACCGCGCTGAAGCTCGACGCCAGCGACATCTTCGTGCCGATGATCCCCGCGCTGGCCGTGGGCCTGGTCTTCGTCATCGCCCTCTCCTACATCCTCGGCCGCCGCGAGCGCGCCCGGCTCGGCGTGCTGACGCTGGACGAGGTGCTGGTGGAGAAGAAGACGCTGGTGGAGGAGAAGGTCGAGCAGACGGAGACCGTGCTCGTCGGCGCCGGCGCCGGCTCCGGCAGCGACAAGTCCGCCACCCCGGCCGCAGGCTCCGGCGGAGCCGTCGCACTCGGCGACGACGACGAGGAAGAGGACGACTTCAAGGGCCTCGACCCGCACCGGGCCACCCTGCGCCCCAAGCTGTACTGGTTCAACGCGCTGCTCACGGTCTCCCTGCTGACCGCCATGATCATGGAGTGGCTGCCGATCCCGGTGCTGTTCCTGCTCGGCGCCGCGCTCGCCCTCACCGTCAACTTCCCGCACATCCCCTCCCAGCGGGAGCGGCTCGCCGCCCACGCCGACAACGTCCTCAACGTCTCCGGCATGGTCTTCGCCGCGGCCGTCTTCACCGGCGTGCTGCAGGGCACCGGCATGGTCGACCACATGGCCAAGTGGATGGTCGACGTCATCCCCGAGGGCATGGGCCCGCACATGGCGCTCGTCACCGGCGTCCTGAGCCTCCCGCTCACCTACTTCATGTCGAACGACGGCTTCTACTTCGGCGTCCTGCCCGTCCTCGCCGAGGCCGGTGCGGCGCACGGCGTCTCCCCGCTGGAGATGGCCCGCGCCTCGCTCGTCGGCCAGCCCCTGCACATGTCCAGCCCGCTGGTCCCGGCCGTCTACGTCCTCGTCGGCATGGCGAAGGTCGAGTTCGGCGACCACACGAGGTTCGTCGTCAAGTGGGCCGCCCTCACCTGCCTGGTGATCCTCGGCGCGGGCATGCTGTTCGGGATCATCTGACCCACCCCTGGAGGAACTTGTGAGGCCCGGTAGGAACCGCGGCTGGCTGCTCCGCCTCGTCATCGCCTTCGGCTTCGCGCAGGGGGCGGTGTCGATGGCCCGGCCCGCCGTCTCCTACCGGGCCCTCGCGCTGGGCGCCGACGAGCGGGCGGTCGGCGTCATCGCGGGCGTGTACGCGCTGTTGCCCCTCTTCGCGGCCGTGCCGCTCGGCCGCCGCACCGACCACGGCCGCTGCGCGCCCCTGCTGCCCGTCGGCGTGGTCCTCATATCCGGCGGCTGCGTGCTGAGCGGCCTCGCCGGCTCGCTGTGGACGATGGCCCTGTGGAGCGGGGTGATGGGCCTCGGCCACCTCTGCTTCGTCATCGGCGCCCAGTCGCTGGTCGCCCGCCAGTCCGCGCCGCACGAACAGGACCGCAACTTCGGCCACTTCACGATCGGCGCCTCCCTCGGCCAGCTGATCGGCCCCGTGGCGGCCGGCGCGCTGATCGGCGGTCCCGACATGGCGGGCAGCAGCGCGCTGGCCCTGCTCGTCGCGGGGGCGGGCTGCGCGGTCGCGTTCACCTCGCTGTGGCGTATCGAGCACCGCGACACCCGGCCCAAGTCCCGTGCGGGCGACGGCGATCGGGTCCCCGTCGGCCGGATCCTGCATGCCCGGGGCGTCCCCGCCGGCATCCTCATCAGCCTGTCCGTGCTGTCCGCGACCGACATCCTCACCGCCTATCTGCCGGTGGTCGGCGAACACCGGGGCATCGCGCCGTCCGTGATCGGCGTCCTGCTCAGCGTCCGCGCGGCGGCCTCCATCGCCTGCCGGCTCGTCCTGACCCCGCTGCTGCGGCTGCTCGGGCGGACGGCGCTGCTCACCGTGACCTGTCTGCTGGCGGCCCTGCTGTGCGCCGCGATCGCGCTGCCGGTGCCGGTCTGGGGGCTCGGCGTGATCCTCGCGCTGCTGGGCTTCTGCCTCGGCGTCGGGCAGCCGCTCTCCATGACGACGGTCGTCCAGGCGGCCCCCGACGGCGCCCGGTCCACCGCCCTCGCGCTGCGCCTCACCGGCAACCGGCTCGGCCAGGTCGCCGCGCCCGCCGCGGCGGGTCTGGTGGCCGGGGTCGCGGGCGTGGCCGCGCCGTTCGTGATGCTGGGGGCGCTGCTGCTGATGTCGTCCGGGGTGGCGGTGCGGGCGCCGGGGGAGCCGGGAGGGCCGGGAGGGCCGCGCGAGCCCCGCGAGCCCCGCGGGGGAGGGGGCTCGGGGGCGTCCTCGGCCGGACGGCGCTCCGGATCGCGGTTGCGCCGGTCGAGCGATGTCTGACGGCGCGTCGGTCGGCGCTCCCACAGTCGGGGGCGTCGATGTGAAAGAGAGTCAGGTGCGAGAACGATTTGTATGAAAATCGTCCTGACTCGGAGGAATGCACATGTCCACCTCGACGCTCCCGTCCGCCCGCGGCTCCCGCCTCGGCGCCACGGCCCTCACGGTGCTGGCCGCGGCGGGATTCACCTGCCTCGCCGCGCCGTCCGCCATGGCCGTAGGGGAAGCCGGAGACATCAGGATCCACCGCGAGCAGGTACCCCCCGGCGTCTCGAAGGACGACCCGGTGGCCTGCCGCTTCTACCTCGACGCCGCGAACTTCGCCGACCTCAAGGCCGTCACCTACACCATCAAGGCGAAGCCCCCCACCAACGGCACGGCCACCGTGACCGGCACCATCGACCTGACCCAGGGCGCCGGGCACACCGACACGCTGGGGCTGGCCGAGGGCTCGTACACGCTCAGCTGGGACCTTCCCGCCGCCGATGGCGGGGTCGTCGCCTCGACCCGGGTGAAGGTCTTCAGGGTCAACTGCCGTGAGAACGGCGGACGCGGCGGGAACCAGGGTCCGAACCGGCCGATCACGGACGACGGTCAGGAGGCCGCGGCCCCGGGCGGCCCGGCCGGCGGCGACGAGACGCCCACGGGCCAGACCGCCACGGGCCAGACCGCAACCGGTCAGACCGCCACGGGCCAGACCGCCACGGGCCAGACTGCCACGGGCCAGACCGCAACCGGTCAGACCGCCACCGGCCAGACGGCGGTCGGCGAGAACGCCGCAGGCCAGACGGCCGCCGATCAGAGCGCCACGGGCCAGACCGCCACGGGCCAGACCGCCACCGGTCAGGGCGGCACGACCGCCACGGGCCAGGGCGGCACGACCGCCACGGGTCGGGGCGGCAGCGCGCAGAGCGGCACCGCGCAGGGCGGCAGTGCCTGGAGCGGCGAGAAGGGCGGCGCTCCGGCGGGCGGCGTCCACGCGGGCGGCGGCGGCCTCGCCGACCCCGCGCGGGCCTTCACCCCGCTGGCCGGGGCCGCGGCCGTCGGTCTGGTGGCCGTGGGCGGCGTCGCGTACTTCCGACTGACCCGTCGGCGCACGCACGGTGCCGCGTAGGCGCGCACGCAGGCCCTGGCACCGGACTCGCGCCTTTCGCCTCACCAGGACGGCCGTGCTCGCGGTCGTGCTGGTGACGGCGGGAGTCCGGTGCGGGGGGCACGACGTTCCGGTCGCCCCGGCGCAGGCCGGGGCCCCGGGCGCCCCGGCCGCCGGGGGCGGCGCGGACGAGGACGAGCGGACGACGGGCAAGAAGGCGTCCGAGCCCCGCAAGCCTCCTCCCCGCCCGCTGCCCCGGTCCCCGGCGACCACCCTGCACGTGCCCTCGCTGGGCATCGTCGCGCCGATCATGCCGCTGCGGCTCGGCCCCGACCGGCACCTTGGGACCCCGCCGCTCGACAAGCCCAAGCTCGTCGGCTGGTACGCCGGGGGCCCCACCCCGGGGGAGCGGGGCACCGCCGTCGCCGTCGGACACCGCGACACCAAGACCGGCCCCGCGGTTTTCGCCGGGCTCGCGCGGGTGGCCCGGGGCGCCAGGATCGAGGCCCGGCGCGCGGACGGGCGCACCGCCGTCTACACCGTCGACCGGGTACGGGTCTTCGACAAGGCCACCTTCCCCGACAAGGAGGTCTACGGTCCGACCCGCCGCCCCGAGCTCCGCGTCCTCACCTGCGGCGGCCTGTTCCGCCATGCGACGGGCTACACCAGCAACGTCGTGGTCTTCGCCCACCTGACGGCAACCCGCTGACCCGCTGCCCCACAACCACGTCGAGTGTCCCCGGCCGTCCTCTGGTGCCTTAAAACTATCGACGCTAGTTTAGGTCGCGGTCGACGAGCACCGCCCGGAGGGAACGCGATGAAGGCACACGACGGCATCTACCTGGACGGCGCGTGGCGCCCGGCCGCGGGCCAGGCCGTGATCGAGGTCGTCGACCCGGTGGACGAACAGGTGATCGGCCGGGTCCCGGCGGGCGACGCCGTCGACGTCGACGCCGCCGTACGGGCCGCCCGCGCCGCCCTGCCGGGCTGGGCCGCGACCCCGCCCGCCGAGCGCGCCGCCCGGCTGGCCGCACTGCGGGACGTCCTGGCCGCCCGCAAGGAAGAGATCGCCGAGACCGTCACCGCAGAACTCGGCTCGCCCCCGGCCTTCTCCCAGGCGGTCCACGCGGCCGTGCCGATCGCGGTCGCCGGCTCCTACGCCGAGCTGGCCGCGACCCACTCCTTCGAGGAGCGGGTCGGCAACTCGACCGTCTTCCACGAGCCGATCGGCGTGGTCGGCGCGATCACCCCCTGGAACTACCCGCTCCACCAGATCGTCGCCAAGGTCGCCCCGGCGCTCGCCGCGGGCTGCACCGTGGTCCTCAAGCCCGCCGAGGACACCCCGCTCGTCGCCCAGCTCTTCGCCGAGGCGGTCCATGCCGCGGGCGTCCCGGCCGGCGTCTTCAACCTCGTCACCGGCCTCGGCCCGGTCGCCGGCCGGGCGCTCGCCGAACACCCCGACGTCGACCTGGTCTCCTTCACCGGCTCCACGGCCGTCGGAAAGCAGATCGCCGCGACGGCGGGCGCGGCCGTCAAGAAGGTCGCCCTCGAACTCGGCGGCAAGTCCGCCAACGTGATCCTGCCCGGCGCGGATCTCGCCAGGGCGGTGAACGTCGGCGTCGCCAACGTGATGTCCAACTCGGGCCAGACGTGCAGCGCCTGGACCCGGATGCTCGTCCACCGCGACCGGTACGAGGAGGCGGTCGCGCTCGCCGCGGCGGCGGCCGCCAAGTACGGCGAGCGCATCGGCCCCGTCGTCAGCGCCGCGCAGCAGGCGCGGGTGCGCGGTTACATCGAGAAGGGCGTGGCCGAGGGCGCGCGGCTGGTCGCGGGCGGCCCCGAAGCCCCGCGCACACCGGGCTACTTCGTCAGCCCCACGGTCTTCGCCGACGTGACCCCCGACATGACCGTCGCCCAGGAGGAGATCTTCGGCCCGGTCCTGACCGTCCTGCGCTACGAGGACGAGGACGACGCCCTGCGCATCGCCAACGGCACGGTGTACGGGCTCGCGGGCGCGGTCTGGGCCGGCGACGAGGCGACGGCGGTGGCCTTCGCCCGCCGGATGGACACCGGCCAGGTCGACATCAACGGCGGCCGCTTCAACCCCCTCGCCCCCTTCGGCGGTTACAAGCAGTCGGGCGTCGGCCGCGAACTCGGCGCGCACGGTCTCGCCGAGTACCTCCAGACCAAGTCCCTCCAGTTCTAAGGGAGTCAGCCCGCCATGGCCCTGCGAGCCGCCGCCCGACCGTTCGTCCGCGCCGCCGTGCTGCCCGCCGTCGGCGCTCCGTTGGAGATCAGGGAGATCGACCTGCCGGAGCCCGGCCCCGGCCGGGTCCGCGTCCGGCTCGCCGCCGTCGGCGTCTGCCACTCCGACCTGTCGCTGTCCGACGGCCGCCTGCGGGTGCCGGTCCCGGCGGTCCTGGGGCACGAGGGCGCCGGCACGGTCGTCTCCGTCGGCGAGGGAGTCGAACACCTCGCGCCCGGCGCCGGCGTCGTCCTCAACTGGGCTCCGTCCTGCGGCCGTTGCCATGCCTGCTCGCTCGGCGAGGTCTGGCTGTGCGCCAACGCCCTCAACGGCGCCGCCGAGGTCTACGCCCGCACGGCGGACGGCCTCGACCTCCACCCGGGCCTGAACGTGGCCGCCTTCGCCGAGGAGACGGTCGTCCCGGCCTCCTGTCTGCTGCCCCTGCCCGACGGCATCCCCCTCACCGACGCGGCCCTCCTCGGCTGCGCGGTGCTCACCGGCTACGGCGCGATCCACCACTGCGCCCGGGTCCGACCCGGCGAGACGGTCGCCGTGTTCGGCGTCGGCGGGGTCGGCCTGGCCACCCTCCAGGCGGCCCGCATCGCCGGCGCCTCGACGATCGTCGCCGTCGACGTCTCCGCGGAGAAGGAGGAGCTGGCGCGGGCGGCGGGCGCGACCGAGTACGTCGTCGCCTCCGCGCAGACCGCCCGCGAGATCCGCGCCCTCACCGGCAAGCAGGGCGTCGACGTGGCCGTCGAGTGCGTGGGCCGCGCGGTCACCATCCGCACGGCGTGGGAGTCCACCCGACGCGGCGGGCGCACCACGGTCGTCGGCATCGGCGGCAAGGACCAGCAGGTCACCTTCAACGCGCTGGAACTCTTCCACTGGGGAAGGACCCTCTCCGGCTGCGTCTACGGAAACTGCGACCCGGCCGAGGACCTCCCGGTGCTCGCCGAACACGTCCGGGCCGGCCGGCTGGACCTCTCCGCCCTCGTGACCGAGCGGATCGCCCTGGACGGCATCCCGGCGGCCTTCGACAACATGCTGGCCGGCAAGGGCGGCCGGGCCCTGGTGGTTTTCTAGGGGCGCCGCGGAGCGCTCCGCGATGTGCCGTCGTTGTGCTGCGGCGCCGTTGTGGCTGGTTGCGCAGTTCCCCGCGCCCCTTGAGGGCGCTGCCGAACCGGAGTTGGCTTCGTCCGAGTCGGCGCGATGTGGCGTCGTTTTGCTGCGGCGCCGTTGTGGCCGGTCGCGCAGTTCCTCGCGCCCCTTCGGGGCGCTGCCTCGGCTTCGGCCGATCTGTTTAGGACGCTTTGCGGTCAAGGTTCCGCTCGGGGCGTGGCCCCGTCGGCCGCGGAGCGCCCTCCAGGCCCGCAGGTGCTTTCGGTTGCGAGCGTGACACGGCCACGCCTGCGAGACACAGGGCTCCGCCTGCCAGTGTGAGCGGGCCCGGCACCTCGCCCAGTGCCAGCCACGACATCAGCACGACCAGCGCGGGCACCGCGTACGTCGTCGCGCCCATGCGGCTCGCCGTCGTCCGGGCCAGGGCGTACGCCCAGGTGGTGAAGGCCAGCGCGGTCGGGAAGACGCCCAGGTAGACCATGTTGAGCGTCGCCGAGAGCGGCGCGTCGGCCGTCTCGTGCGCCAACTGCCCGGCGAACGGCAGACACACCACCGCCCCGACGACACACCCGAACGTCGTCACCTGCAGCGCGCTCGCCCGGGCCAGCGCCGGCTTCTGCGCGACCACCCCGCCCGCGTAGCCGACGGCGGCGAGCAGACACAGGACCACCCCGAGCACCGACGCGCCGCCCTCGCCCGACATCGACAGCCCCACGGCCACCGCGCCGGTGAACGACACCGCCATCCCGGCCAGCAGCCGCGGCGGCATCTCGTCCCCGAGCAGCCGCGCGCCGAGCAGGGCTATGAGAATCGGCCCGATGTTGACGACCAGGGCCGCCGTCCCCGCGTCCACCTGCTGCTCGCCCCAGTTGAGCACCACCATGTAGAAGCCGAACCACAGCACGCCCGACACGGCGATCCCGCGCCAGGCGGCCCTCGGCGGCCACCCCGTCCGCCGTACCGCGCAGACGACTCCCAGCACCGCGGCCCCGCAGACCAGCCGCCCGAGCGCCAGCGCCCCGGGCGAGTACGCGTCGCCCGCACTGCGGATCGACACGAAGGCGGAGGCCCACAGCACGACGGTGACGGTGGCCGCGGCGCCCGCGAGCAGGGGGGTGTGGCGGGGAGTCATCATTCTCCTGAGGCTACGAAGGGGACGCTTGCAGAGCTCGCGGATTTCGGTCGTGCGTGTGCGGGGGTGTCTCAGCGGAGCGAGGCTGCCTCGATGCCGAGCAGGTCGTGCAGCGCCCGCTCTCCCGACGGAGTCACCTTCACCGCCCGCTCCGTGCCGATGCGCACGCACCAGCCGGTGTCGAAGGCGTGCCGGCACAGGGCCGCGCCCGCGGCGCCCGCCAGGTGGGGGCGGCGCTCGGTCCAGTCGAGACAGGCGCGGGCGAGCGGACGTCGGGTCGTGCGGTCCAGCGCGATGCCGTGGCCCGCGAACCACCGCAGCCCCGCCTCGGTCAGCCCGGCCTGCCCGGCCTGTCCATCCAGGTCCAGCAGTCCCTGTGCCGTGAGGGCGTCGGTGACGGTGATGCCGAGGCGGCCGGCGAGGTGGTCGTAGCAGGTGCGGGCCCGGGCCATCGCCGATCCGGCGGTCGAGGCGCGCAGGCCGCGCGGACGGCGGGCGGGGTCCGGGGCGACCTCGGCGGCGAGGTCCTCCAGGAGCTGGGCGACCCGGGTGTCGGCCAGCCGTACGTACCGGTGCCGGCCCTGCCGTTCCTCGGCCAGCAGCCCGCCCGCGACCAGCTTGCCCAGGTGCTCGCTCAGCGTCGACGCGGCCACTCCCGCGTGCCGGGCCAGCTCGCCCGCGGTCCAGGCCCGCCCGTCGAGCAGCGCCAGCAGACAGGCGGCCCGGGTCTCGTCGGCGACGAGACCGGCGAGGGCGGCCAGCCCCGGGGCCCGTGCGTCCCGGCGGTTCCCGGTGTCCTTGATGCTCACGCCTTCCAGCATGAGCGACGGACACTTCGGCGCCCGCCGAAGTGTGTCAGCCTCACGGTGTCCGCCCGAACGGTGTCAGCCGAGTTGTTCGAACTGGTGGGCCAGCCCGGTCAGCAGCGCCGTCAGGCCGGTTTCGAACGCCCGCTCGTCGATCTTCTCCTGCTGCTCGGCCAGGAGGTGGGCCTGGCCCAGATGCGGATAGTCGGCGGGGTCGTACGCGCTCACGTCGTCGACGAAGCCGCCGGCGAAGGAGCCGAGCGCGGAGCCCATGATGAAGTAGCGCATCAGCGCGCCGATGGAGGTGGCCTGCGCGGGCGGCCAGCCGGCCCGGACCATCGCGCCGTACACCGCGTCGGCGAGGCGCAGTCCGGCGGGGCGGCGGCCGGGGCCCCGGGCGAGCACCGGGACGATGTTCGGGTGGTCGCGCAGGGCGGCCCGGTAGGAGACGGCCCAGTCGTGCAGCGCGGTCCGCCACTCCCGGCCGTCCTCGAACATCGACAGATCGACCTGGGCGCTCACCGAGTCCGCGACGGCCTCCAGGATCTCGTCCTTGGTGCGGAAGTGGTTGTACAGCGAGGGCCCGCTCACCCCGAGTTCGGCCGCGAGCCGGCGCGTCGAGACGGCCGCGAGGCCTTCCGCGTCCACGAGCGCCCGGGCGGTCTCGATGATCCGGTCGGTGCTGAGGAGGGGCTTGCGCGGTCGGGCCATGGCGCACATAGTAGGGCTGCGCAACAGAAACTAGCAGTGCTAATTTATCGCGTTGATCCAGCTGATCCGAGGGTGCGGGCGGTCATGAATCTGGGGCTCAGTGAGGAGCAGGCGGCCGTCCAGCGGCTCGCCAGGGACTTCGTGGAGCGCGAGATCGCGCCGCACGCGGTCGCCTGGGACCGTGCCGAGGAGGTGGACCGGTCCCTCGTCAAGAAGCTCGGCGAGGTCGGCTTCCTCGGGCTGACCGTCGACGAGGAGTACGGCGGCTCGGGCGGCGACCATCTCGCCTACTGCCTGGTCACGGAGGAACTCGGTCGCGGCGACTCCTCCGTGCGCGGGATCGTCTCCGTCTCGCTCGGGCTGGTCGCCAAGACGATCGCCGCCTGGGGCAGCGAGGAGCAGAAGCGGCGCTGGCTGCCGGGGCTGACCTCCGGCGAGACCGTCGGCTGCTTCGGTCTGACCGAACCCGGCACCGGCTCGGACGCGGGCAACCTGACCACCCGCGCGGTCCGCGACGGCGACTCGTACGTCATCGACGGCGCCAAGATGTTCATCACCAACGGCGCCTGGGCCGACGTCGTCCTGCTCTTCGCCCGCTCGACGGACGCCCCGGGACACAAGGGCGTCTCCGCCTTCCTCGTGCCGACCGACACCCCCGGCCTGACCCGCCGCACCATCCACGGCAAGCTCGGCCTGCGCGGCCAGACCACCGCCGAACTGGTCCTGGACGGCGTCCGGGTGCCCGCCTCCGGGCTGCTCGCCCCCGAGGGCAAGGGCTTCTCGGTCGCGATGTCGGCGCTGGCCAAGGGGCGGATGTCGGTCGCGGCGGGCTGCGTCGGCATCGCGCAGGCCGCCCTGGACGCGGCGGTGCGCTACGCCGGCGAACGCGAGCAGTTCGGCAGGAGCATCGCCCACCACCAGCTCGTCCAGGAACTGATCAGCGACATCGCGGTCGACGTCGACGCGGCGAGGCTGCTGACCTGGCGGGTCGCCGACCTGATCGACCGGGGCCTGCCCTTCGCCACCGAGTCCTCCAAGGCCAAGCTCTTCGCCTCGGAGGCCGCCGTCCGCGCCGCCAACAACGCCCTCCAGGTCTTCGGCGGCTACGGCTACATCGACGAGTACCCGGCGGGCAAACTCCTGCGCGACGCCCGCGTGATGACCCTCTACGAGGGCACGAGCCAGATCCAGAAGCTGGTCATCGGGCGGGCGCTGACCGGGGTTTCGGCGTTCTGAGTACCTTCTGAGTAGCTCGACGGATGTGCCGGCGGCCGCGCTCGGCGAGGCTGCTGCCATGAGTGAGACACCGGGCAAGCAGAACACCGCCGCCTTCTACGGCCAGGCGGTCGCGTCCTTCGCCGTGGCGATGGCGGCGACGGCCATCGGCATCTTCAAGCTGAACGCCGACGCCTGGGTGCGCGGCTTCCTCGCGATCGCCGTCCTCTACCTCGTGACGTCCGCCTTCACCCTCGCCAAGGTGATCAGGGACAAGCAGGACGCGGCGGCCCGCACGTACAGCCCGTTCGAAAAGCTCTGAGCGGACCGAAAAGCTCTGAGCGGGCACTCTAAGCGGGCGCTCAGCTTCGGCGGTATGGTGTAGCTCCGGTACCGAGAGGGGCGAACGAGCGATGACTGCGGCGCAGGAGACGTCCGGCGGCGAGATCGAGCCGTGGGAAGAGGTCACCCCTGACGCGGCCCGGCGACTGCTCGTCGCCGCCGTGGAGGCCTTCGCCGAGCGCGGCTACCACGCGACGACGACCCGGGACATCGCGGGCCGCGCGGGGATGAGCCCGGCCGCCCTCTACATCCACTACAAGACCAAGGAAGAGCTGCTCCACCGCATCAGCCGGATCGGCCACGACCGCGCGCTGGACATCCTGCGCACGGCGGCCGCCGGCGACGGCGACGCCACCCGGCGGCTCGCGGACGCGGTCAGCTCCTTCGTCCGCTGGCACGCCGGGCGGCGCACCACCGCGCGGGTCGTCCAGTACGAACTGGACGCGCTCGGCCCCGAGGCCCGCGCCGAGATCCTCGACCTGCGCCGCCAGGTCGACGCCGAGGTGCGCGGGATCATCGAGGACGGCGTGGCGAGCGGCGAGTTCGATGTGCCGGACGTCCGCGGCACGACCCTCGCCGTGCTGTCCCTCTGCATCGACGTGGCCCGCTGGTTCAACGTCGACGGCCCCCGCACGCCCGAAGAGGTCGGCGCGCTGTACGCCGACCTCGTGCTGCGGATGGTGGGCGCGGCGAAGTAGCGCCTACGGGTAGTGCCTACAGGTAGTACCGGGACACCGACTCCGCCACGCACACCGGCTTGTCCCCGCCCTCGCGCTCCACCGTGAAGGCGACGCTGACCTGGACGCCGCCGGTCACGTCCTCGACGCCGGTGATCTTCGCGGTGGCGCGCAGCCGCGAGCCGACGGGCACGGGGGAGGGGAAACGGACCTTGTTCGTCCCGTAGTTGACGCCCATCTTGACGTTCTCGACCTTGATCAGCTGCGGCCCGAACAGCGGCAGCAAGGACAGAGTCAGATAGCCGTGCGCGATCGTGGTCCCGAACGGGCCGGCGGCGGCCTTCTCCGGGTCGACGTGGATCCACTGGTGATCGCCGGTGGCCTCCGCGAAGAGATCGATGCGCTTCTGGTCGACGTCCAGCCAGTCGGTGTGCCCCAGCTGCTCGCCCACCGCCGACTTCAGTTCCTCGGCGGACGTGAAGATCCTCGGCTCTGCCATGTGTCTCCGGCCCTCTCGCACGATGTCCTACTAAGCGACTGCTTAGCATGGTGGGGATGGGGGCGCATGTCAACGATGGGTAGGGTTCGAGGGGTGCCGCAGATTCCCGAGAAGATCCATGAGCTCACGGTCGGCCAGCTCGCCGCGCGCAGCGGCGCCGCCGTCTCCGCCCTGCACTTCTACGAGTCCAAGGGCCTGATCAGCAGCCGTCGCACCACGGGCAACCAGCGCCGCTACCACCGCGACACGCTGCGCCGCGTCGCGTTCGTCCGGGCGGCGCAGCGGGTCGGCATCCCGCTGGCCACCATCCGCGAGGCGCTCGCCGAGCTCCCCGAGGAGCGCACCCCGACCCGCGAGGACTGGGCCCGTCTGTCCCGCGCGTGGCGTGCGGAGCTGGACGAACGCATCAAGCAGCTCAACCGGCTGCGCGACCACCTCACCGACTGCATCGGCTGCGGCTGTCTGTCCCTCGCCACCTGCGTCCTGTCCAACCCGGACGACGTCTTCGGCGAAAGCGCATCGGGCTCCCGGCTGCTGGTGGAGCGCACGAGGGGGCGCGGCTGACCCGGACAGGCCCACGCGCCGCGCCCCCGGCCGCCCGCTACTCGTACTCGGTGCCGCCCTTCCGGGTCAGATACGCCCCGCTCACCGCCTTGGCGATCGCCCGTCCCCCCGTCACCGGGCTGTACCGCTCGACGGCCGGCCGGATCACCACGCCCTCGCGCAGATGCAGTTCGCGTCCGGACACCGTCTCGCGGCCGGTCGCGATCTCCAGCACGCGCTCGCTGTCGTACGGTCCCTCGAACAGGCGGGGCACGAGCGGCAGTCGGCCCGCCAGCAGCTCCGCCGCGTCCAGCCAGCGCACCGTCCCGTCGATCTCCGCGGACACGTCGAACACCGCGTAGCCGAGGGTGTCGCGTCGTCCGTCCGCGCCGTAGCTCAGGTCCTGCACGCCCGCTCCGTACACCTCGCCGAAGATCCCGACTCGGCGTGCGCCCAGTCGCTCGGCGATCTCGGCCGCCGCCTCGGCGACCCCGTGGCCGCGCACGGCACGCCAGTACAGGTTGCGCGGGTCCTCCGCCAGGGCGAGGGACTTCGCGCCGAAGCCCTTCGAGGAGACGTGCACCCGATCCTCGTCCGCGACATACGTCAGCAGGCACGCCGTGCCGTGGAGTTTCTCGGTGAGGACCACCGGCTCGCCGGGTTCGAAGATGCCGGGGTAGCGCTGGATGTTCTCGATGTCGACCCACGGCAGCAGCTCCAGGGCCGCCTCGACCTCGCCGCTCATCGTCGGCGGGATCGGCGGCACCCACTTGACGATGCCGAGCCGCTCCGCGAAGTCGGCGCCCTCGGCCGCGGCGAGCGCCAGGTCGACGTCCGCCAGTGCCTTCGGGCGGCACACGATCCCCTGCGACAGCTCGCCCCGCAGCCGCACCGCCTTGACCCGGTCCGAGTTGCTGCCCGCCAGCCGCCCGGTCAGCCCCAGCTCCTCGACCAGCTCGGTCGGCAGCACCGACTGCTCGGGGATGTAGAGGGCCGCCTCGCCGGTTCGGTAGGCGCCCTTCGCGACGACGGCCCGGTACAGGCCGACCTGGGCCAGTTCGAGGGCGTCCGCGTTGGGGTGTTCGTGGACGGTCAGCACTTCGGCGGTGACGCGCAGCGTCGACATGGGGGCTCCTTCAGGACCGCGTACGGGTTCCTCGGCTCGGTTCCATCGCCCCAACTCTCCCCGCAGGGAAAGGGATGGAGCCACCCGATTAGCGGCTGGTAGCCTCCCGCGCTTCGCCGGCCCGGCGGGAACAGGGGGGTGCGGCATCCCCAGCGCACCCCCGTCGTGCCCTCGCACCCCCGTCGTGCCCTCGCATCCCCACTCGTGCCCTCGCACCCCCGTAGTGCTCTCGCGCCCCCGGCGTGCTGTTCAGGTCGGGCGTGGGCCGACCTCGGGCGGAGCCACGGGGCCGGTGTCAGGGACTCAGGCCGACACCAGCAGCCGCCCGCGCCTGGCACAGGCCAGGGCTTCGGGGGTGAGGACGGGGCGCGGTACGAGGATTCCGCAGTCCGCGCAGACCGGACCCGCCGACGGTTCGTGATCCAGCTCGTACTTCCACGGGAGCCGCTCGCCGCCGCACACCGGGCAGCCCGAGCCCGGTTCCCGCTTGAGCGCGGCGATCAGCCTGCGCAGTACCTCGGCCAGCGACTCACGGGGGTGAAGTCGCGGGTCGTCGCACCAGGCGACGCCGAAGCCGCCCCAGGTCAGCCGGTGCCAGTCGTCCACACTGCCGGGCCTGCGCAGCCCGCCGTGCTTCTCCTTCCTGCGGCGCTCGGCGAACTCGACCTCATAGGCCAGCCACACCGCCCGCGCCTCCTCCAACTCGTCCAGCGCGGCCACGAGCCGCGCCGGGTCGGGGGAGCGGTCCTCCGGACCGAACCCGGCGCGTGAGCTGAGGTGGTCCCAGGTCGCCCGGTGCCCGTAGGGGGCGAACCGCTCCAGGCACTTACGCAGCGAATACCGCCGCAGTGCCAGATCGCACCGAGGGTCTCGCACCTGTCTTGCCAGACTTCGGAAACCCGCCATCGCCTTGCACCTCCGTCACATCTGCACCTGTACTTCGGTCACTTCGGCGTCGTCGTACGGACGTCGTCGAATAGACGTATCGACATGCGATTCGGCTCCATCCGATTTTCCGATGACCTCCCCCTGCCGAAAACTTGACGCATGTTCATCTTCAAACTCGGGGATACCGCCGGTAACCTTCCGCCGACCCCCCTGTCGCTAGGAGCAGCCGATGCCACGGCGAACCCCCCGAACAACTCTCGACAGACTGAGAACTCCCGGCAGATTCCCCGGGTTCCTGAAGACCGCCTCCGTATGCGCGCTGATTGCCGGACTTTTGTCGCCGCTTTCCCAAACGGCGGTCGCCGCCGAGGTCACGGCCGCGAACGACTACTGCGGCGGCCAGTGCTCCGACATCCTGCCGCCCGGCCAGAACGGCAACGCGACCCTCGCCCAGATCCTCCTCAACCAGGCCTTCGGCACCCAACCCGAGCACGCCGAGGACCAGTTGGGCCCCTACGCCAACCTGGCCAAGGGCTACTCCACGCTCACCAACGCCACGATCAACACGTTCTTCAACGACGCGTCGTTCGGAGTCTCCGCCGATCAAGTCGCCTCCACTCTCAATCCCGCCGGCCGTACGGACGTGACGATCGTCCGGGACAAGAAGACGGGCGTCCCGCACATCACCGGTACCACCAGATACGGCACGGAGTTCGGCGCCGGATATGCGGCGGCCCAGGACCGGCTGTGGCTGATGGACGTCTTCCGCCACGTCGGCCGCGGCCGGCTCACGACGTTCGCCGGCGGCGACCCGTCCAACCAGGGTCTCGAGCAGCAGTTCTGGCGCAATGCTCCGTACACCGAGGCAGACCTCCAGGCCCAGATCGACAACGCCGTGGCGAACAACGGCGCCCGCGGCCAGCAGGCACTCGCCGACGCCAACGCCTATCTGGCAGGCGTCAACGCCTATATCGACGCCTCCGACAGCGGCCGCTACTTCCCCGGTGAATACGTCCTCACCGGGCACAAGGACTCAATCACCAACGCCGGCACCATCGACCACTTCAAGATCACCGATCTGGTGGCGCTGGCCTCGGTCATCGGCGCGCTCTTCGGCTCCGGCGGCGGAGGAGAGGTCAACAACGCCATCTCGCTGCTCGCCGCACAGGAGAAATACGGCGTCACGCAGGGCACCCAGGTCTGGGAGGCGTTCCGCGAACGCAACGACCCCGAGGCCGTCCTCACCGTCCACGACGGCGAGAGCTTCCCGTACGCGACCAAGCCCGCGAACCCGCAGGGCGCGGCCCTGCCCGACGCCGGCTCGGTGACCACGCAACCGCTGATCTACGACGCCACCGGCACCGGCGGGGACGCGAGCGCGAGCGCCGCCTCCGCCACGGCGACCGCCACCGCGCTGAGCTCGGCCAAGCGCGGCATGTCCAACGCCCTCGTGGTCAGCGGCGACGCCACGGCCGGCGGACACCCGATCGCCGTCTTCGGACCGCAGACCGGCTACTTCGCCCCGCAGCTGCTCATGCTCCAGGAGATCCAGGGCCCGGGCATCAGCGCCCGCGGCGCCTCCTTCGCGGGCCTGAGCATGTACGTCGAGCTCGGCCGCGGCCAGGACTACGCGTGGAGCGCCACGACCTCCGGCCAGGACATCATCGACACCTACGCGGTCGAACTGTGCCAGGACGACTACCACTACCTGTACCGCGGCACCTGCACGGCCATGGACGTGGTGGAGCAGAAGAACGCCTGGAAGCCGACCACCGCGGACGACACGGCCGTGGGCTCGTACACGATGCGCGTCTACCGCACCAAGTACGGTCCCGTGGAGTACCGGGCGACCGTGGGCGGCAAGAAGGTCGCCTACACCACCCTGCGCTCGTCGTACATGCACGAGGCCGACTCGATCATCGGCTTCCAGATGCTGAACGACCCGGACTACGTCAAGAGCCCGCAGACCTTCCAGAGCGCGGTGCAGCACATCAACTACACCTTCAACTGGTTCTACGCCGACTCCACCCACACCGCCTACTACAACAGCGGCGACAACCCGGTGCGCGCGAGCGGCGTCGACGCCGAGTTCCCGGTCTGGGCGCAGGCGGCGTACGAGTGGAAGAACTGGGTGCCGGCCACCAACACGGCCGAGTACACGCCGGCCTCGGCGCACCCCAACTCCATCGACCAGGACTACTACATCTCCTGGAACAACAAACAGGCCCTGGACTACTCGACGGCCTCCTGGGGCGACGGGTCCGTGCACCGCGGCAACCTGCTCGAGAACCGGGTGAAGAAGCTGGTCGCGGCCGGCGGCGTCACGCGCGCGTCGCTGACCAAGGCGATGGCGGACGCGGCGCTCGCCGACCTGCGCGCCGAGGACGTCCTGCCGGACCTGCTGAAGGTGATCAACAGCTCCACGGTCACCGACTCCACCGCGGCGGCGGCCGTGACCAAGCTCCAGACCTGGCTCACGGCTGGCGGCAAACGCACGGAGACCACGGCCGGCTCCAAGACCTACGCCAACGCCGACGCGATCCGCATCCTGGACGCCTGGTGGCCGCTGCTGGTCAAGGCCGAGTTCGAACCCGGCCTCGGGACGCCCCTCTACACCGCGTTCACCGCCAACCTGCCCGTCGACGAGGCCCCGTCCGCGGCCCACGGACCGACCGGGGCGCACGCCGGAAGCTCCTTCCAGTACGGCTGGTGGAGCTACGTCGACAAGGACATCCGGGCCGTGCTCGGCGAGTCGGTACAGGGCGGGCTGACGCAGAAGTACTGCGGCGGCGGCACCCTCACCGGCTGCCGGGACGTCCTCATCAGCACCCTGAAGACGGCGGCCGGCCGGACCGCGGCCCAGGTCTACCCCGGCGACGCCCTGTGCGCGGCCGGCAACCAGTGGTGCGCCGACTCGATCGTCCAGCGCACCCTCGGCGGCATCAAGCACGGCAACATCAGCTGGCAGAACCGGCCCACCTTCCAGCAGGTGGTGGAGTTCACCTCGCACCGCTGAGCCTGCACCGATGAGCTCGTACCGATGAGCCCGTGAAAGACGGCGGCGGGCCGGGTCCTCCACCGGACGTCCTCAGTGGACGCGGCCCGCCGCCAGCACCACCCGCGCCAGCTCGGGGTGCACGATGTCACTGTGCGCCCCGGCCGGCGCCCCACCGCGGCGGACCACCTCGGACGCGTCCACGTTCACACAGCCCGCGGCCGGCAGCCGTCCGGCCAGCGCCTCGGCGAGCGTGCACGCGCGCGTGCCCGGCACCGCCTGCACCCCGTCGTGCCCCATCGCACCCCACTTCGCGCCCAGCACGCTCCCGACGCCGAACTCCTCGACCGCCCCGCGCGCGTCCCCCGCCATCCGCGAGGCCAGCGGGTACATCGTGCTCAGCGCCTGGTCGAAGGAGGAGTAACAGCACACCAGCGGGCCGTCGATACGGTTCTGCTGCCCCTGGAGCACCCCGCCCGCGCGCGTGTCGTGCGGCAGCCGCGCGGAGAACGCGTAGTGCGAGAACGCCCCTTGCAGCAGCGTCACGGACTTCACCGTGCGCACACCCTCCGGCAGCCCGAGCAGCGCGAACGACACCAGCCGCCCGCCGAAGCTGTGCCCCACCAGATGCACCCGGACGCCGGGCGCCACCGCGGCCAGCCGCCCGACGAACGGGCCGAGTCCCCGTTCACCGACCGTCCCCGCGCGCCGTTTCATCGCGTAGTAGGTCGCCTGCCGCAGCAGCTCGTGCGCCCCGTCCCACGGGTTGGGAACACTGAACTCCTGGACACCCGACGGGGATTCGAGTCCGGCCAGGGCGCGGGCGAACTCCTCGCAGGCCTCCGCCGTCGAGCCGGTGAGCATCTCCGGCTCGTCCTGCGGCACCCCTTCCGCCAGCGTGTCCGCGGCGAACAGCGCCTGCGGTCCCGGCGGCACCACGTCCACGAGCAGCCGCAACAGCCGTCCGAACTCCTCCAGCTCGGCCTCCTCGGGCGGCCGCTGCTCCAGCATCCGCCCGATCCGGTCGACCACCGTGGCCCGGCCCGGGAACGTCTCCAGGAGGGCGTGCCGGGTGTCCTCGTCCAGTGCCGGGCGGTGCGCCGGCCCGGCCGCCACCGACCGCGGGAAGTCCGGGATCGGCTCGTCCGAGAACCGCATCGACGGCCATACGACGCCCACGTAACCGATCTTCGCGGCCGGGGCGAGCGAGGGGATCGGGGCGAAGAAGCGGCTGTAGAGGCCGGTCGCGCCGGAGCGGTCGCTGTTCCAGCCGTGCGAGAAGACGATCAGATGCTGCACGCCGCGCCGTTTCACCTCGGTCAGCAGCCGGTCGCGCCGCGTGCCGTCGACGTCCCCGTCGGCGTCGAAAGTCAGTTCCCAGTAGGGAGTCACGCTCATCGCCGGATCCGCCATGACAGGCCCCCTCGTCCCCCGAAGTGGTGCGCCAGCTGCGCGCATCGTCCTGCCAACCGCCGCACTTGGCCATACGTCACGGCTGATCCGCACAAAAGACGATCCTCACGGGTCCGCCGGGGCGCGCGTACCCCGCGGCCGACCCTTTCCTGATACATACCGACCGGTTAGTCTGACGGCGGAGCCGATTCGTGCCGCAGTCGTGCCGCAGTCGCGTCGAAGGAGACCGATGGTGGAAGCCGTGCAGGATGCCGGAGTGGTCGTGACCGGAGCGGGGGGCGGCATCGGGGCCGCGCTGGCCCGCCGCTTCGCCGCCGAGGGGGCCCGGGTCGTCGTCAACGACCTGGACGCGGACCGGGCGCGCGCCGTCGCCGACGAGATCGGCGGCATCGCGGTTCCGGGCGACGCCTCGGCCGTCGTCGAGGCGGCCCGGCAGGCGCTCGGCGGCACGGTCGACGTGTACTGCGCCAACGCCGGAGTCGCCTCGGGCGGCTCGGAGGCGGCCGAGGAGGCCGTCTGGGCACAGGCCTGGGACGTCAACGTCATGGCCCATGTCCGCGCGGCGCACGCACTGCTGCCGGACTGGCTGGAGCGCGGCCGGGGCCGGTTCGTCTCCACCGTCTCCGCGGCCGGGCTGCTCACGATGATCGGCGCCGCGCCCTACAGCGTCACCAAGCACGGCGCGTACGCCTTCGCCGAGTGGCTGTCGCTGACCTACCGGCACCGCGGGATCAAGGTCCACGCGATCTGTCCCCAGGGCGTGCGCACCGACATGCTGGACGCCACCGGCAGCGCGGGCGACCTGGTGCTCAAGCCGACCGCGATCGAGCCGCAGGACGTCGCGGACGCCCTGTTCAAGGGCATCGCCGAGGACCGCTTCCTGATCCTGCCGCACCCCGAGGTCGCCGGGTACTACCAGGTGCGCGCGGGCGACCCCGACCGCTGGCTGACCAACATGAACCACCTCCAGCAGAAGTGGGAGGCCGCCGGATGACCCACCCGGCGGTGCGCGAGGCGGCTGTGGTCGGGGTGCCGGACGGCTGTCGCGGCGAGACCGTCAAGGCGTACATCGGTCTGCGCCCCGGCGCCGACGCGGATGCCGATACGCTCGCCGCCTACTGCAAGGACAGACTGGCGGCCTACAAGTGTCCGCGTCAGGTGGAGATCCTGCCCGCCCTGCCCAAGACGGCGAGTGGGAAGATCCTCCGTCGGGAACTGCGTTCCCGCGCGCACGACAGCCGGTAGAGACGAAGCGAGAGGTGGCGGCAGTGCCCAGGACGACGGACGGCGAGGGGACCCCCGTGCCGCAGCGGCTGCTGGCCGCCGCCACCCGGCTCTTCGCCGAGCAGGGCTACGACCGCACCTCGGTGCAGGAGATCGTGGAGGCGGCCGGCGTCACCAAGGGGGCGCTGTACCACTACTTCGGCTCCAAGGACGACCTTCTGCACGAGGTGTACGCGCGCGTGCTGCGCGTCCAGCAGGAGCGCCTGGACGCCTTCGCGAACGCCGACGCGCCGATCGAGCAGCGGCTGCGGGCCGCGGCGGCGGACGTCGTCGTCACGACGATCGAGAACCTCGACGACGCGATGATCTTCTTCCGGTCGATGCACCATCTGAGCCCGGAGAAGAACAAGCAGGTCCGAGCCGAGCGGCGGCGCTATCACGAACGGTTCCGCGCGCTCGTCGAGGAGGGCCAGGAGTCCGGCGTCTTCTCCACGGCGACCCCGGCCGACCTGGTCGTGGACTACCACTTCGGGTCCGTGCACCATCTGTCGACCTGGTACCGGCCGGGCGGGCCGATGAGCCCCCAGGAGGTCGCCGACCACCTGGCCGACCTGCTGCTGCGGGCGCTGCGTCCGTAGCGGCGCCCGCACCGCAGGCCTACAGGTACTTCTTCAGCTCCCGTCGCGCCAGCGACCGCTGGTGCACCTCGTCCGGGCCGTCGGCGATCATCAGGGTCCGCGCGCTCGCGTACAGCTCGGCCAGCGGGAAGTCCTGGCTGACGCCGCCCGCGCCGTGCAGCTGGATCGCGCGGTCGATGATGTCGACGACCGCGCGGGGCGTCGCGATCTTGATGGCCTGGATCTCGGTGTGGGCGCCCCGGTTGCCGACCGTGTCCATCATCCAGGCGGTCTTCAGCACCAGCAGCCGCAGCTGCTCCACCGTCACGCGCGCGTCCGCGATCCAGTTGTGGATCACGCCCTGCCGGGCCAGCGAGGTGCCGAAGGCGTCACGGGAGACGGCCCGCCGGCACATCAGCTCGATCGCCCGCTCCGCCATGCCGATCAGCCGCATGCAGTGGTGGATGCGGCCGGGGCCGAGCCGGGCCTGGGCGATGGCGAAGCCGCCGCCCTCCTCGCCGACCAGGTTCGTCACCGGCACGCGCGCGTGGTCGAAGAGCACCTCGGCGTGGCCGCCGTGGGAGTGGTCCTCGTACCCGAAGACCTTCATCGCGCGCTTCACGGTGACACCGGGCGTGTCGCGCGGGACCAGGACCATGGACTGCTGGCGGCGCGGATCGGCGCCGTCCGGGTCCGTCTTGCCCATCACGATGAAGATCCGGCAGTCCGGGTTCATCGCCCCGGAGATGTACCACTTGCGGCCCGTGACGACGTACTCGTCGCCGTCGCGCTCGATGTGCGTGGTGATGTTGGTGGCGTCCGAGGAGGCCACGTCCGGCTCGGTCATCGCGAACGCCGAGCGGATCTCACCGGCCAGCAGCGGCTCCAGCCACTGCTTCTGCTGCCGCTCGTCGCCGAACTGCGCCAGCACCTCCATGTTCCCGGTGTCCGGCGCGGCGCAGTTCAGGGCCGTCGGCGCCAGATGCGGGGAGCGGCCGGTGATCTCGGCCAGCGGCGCGTACTGCAGGTTCGTCAGACCGGCGCCGTGCTCGGCGTCGGGCAGGAAGAGGTTCCACAGGCCCTGCCTGCGCGCCTCCGCCTTCAGCTCCTCCACCACGGCCGGGGTGTCCCACGGCGAGGCGAGCAGCGCGCGCTGCTCCTCGGCGACGGCCTCGGCCGGGTAGACGTACTCGTCCATGAAGGCGAGCAGCCTGGCGCGGAGTTCCTCGGTGCGGGCGTCGAACGCGAAGTCCATGCCGGTCAGCCTTCCTGGAGAGTGGTCGTGCCGTGCGCGATGAACAGGGGGACGAGATCGCCGATGCGGTCGAAGCCGCGCCCGACGGTCTGGCCCAGCGTGTAGCGGTAGTGGATGCCCTCCAGGATCACGGCGAGCTTGAACCAGGCGAACGCCGTGTACCAGGCGACCGCCGAGACGTCCCGCCCGGAACGGGCCGCGTAGCGCTCGATCAGCTCGGCCGCCGAGGGGTGTCCGACGGCGGTGGCGGTCGTGGAGATGGGGGAGTCCGGCAGCTCCAGCGGCACGCTGTACATCACCAGCAGGCCCAGGTCGGTCAGCGGATCGCCGAGCGTGGACATCTCCCAGTCGAGGATCGCCTTGATCTGGTCGTCGGCGCCGATCAGGACGTTGTCGAGCCGGTAGTCGCCGTGCACGACCGCCGGGGCGGGGGAGTGCGGCAGCGCGCGGCCGAGCGCCGCGTGCAGCTCGTCGATCCCGGCGAGGTCGCGGCTGCGGGAGGCGTCCAGCTGCTTGCCCCAGCGGCGCAGCTGCCGGTCCAGGAACCCCTCGGGACGGCCGAAGTCGGCCAGGCCCACCCCGGCGGGGTCCACCGCGTGCAGTTCCACCAGCGTGTCCACCAGCGACAGCACCGCGCCGCGGGTGCGCTGCTCGCCGAGCGGGGCGAGGTCCTCGGCCGTGCGGTAGGGGATGCCCTCGACGAACTCCATGACGTAGAAGGGGGCCCCGGGCGCCGCCTCGTTCTCGGGGTCCTCGCACAGCAGCACCGGGCGCGGCACCGGGACGCTCGTCGGGTGCAGTGCGCTGATCACCCGGTGCTCGCGCTTCATGTCGTGCGCGGTGGCCAGGACGTGCCCGAGCGGGGGCCGCCGCACGACCCACTTCGTCTCGCCGTCGGAGACCGCGTAGGTGAGGTTCGAGCGTCCGCCCTCGATCAGCCGGCCGGTGAGCGGGCCGTGGACCAGACCGGGGCGCTCACGTTCCAGCAGGGCGCGCAGCCCGTCGAGGTCGAGTCCGGGCGGGTGATCGGGGCTCATGCGTCGCTCCTACGGACGGGACGGGTGAACAAGGCTCCGCACCATGATGCCGACCGGTCGGTATGCCGTCCAGTAGTCGCGTCCAACGTGATCTGGGCCACGATAGGGGGTCACGACAGGTCGACGGCTCCCCGGGGGGCACCCGGGGAGCCGTCGACAGGCGGTTTTCGGTCGCGTCGGCGTCGCGTCAGTTGCCGGCGTCGCGTCAGTGGTCGTCCCAGTGGCCGTCGTGCTCGGCGTGCCGGTGGCCGTCGTGCAGATAGTCCACGTGGTCGCCGTGCAGCACGCTCGGGTGCCCGCAGTCCGCGCCGTGCCGGTGCTCGTGCCCGGCGTGGGTCACGTGCCCGCCGGGCTCGCACTCGTCCCAGTGGCCGCCGTGCTCGCGGTGCAGATGCCCGTCGTGGGCGTAGTCGACGTGGTTGCCGTGGCTCACCCGGGTGTGCCCGCAGTCCGGGCCGTGGCTGTGCGGGTGGGCGGGGTGCTCGACGTGCAGGGTGGTCATGGGGTGCTCGCCTTCGAAGCTGCGGGGGGGATGACGACGTCGGACAGGCTGCCACGCGTATCGTGCCGAACTCCGCACAACGGCTCATTTCGGCTTGCGTGGCGTCCGGGTACCCCGGAGGGTCGGACCCATGAAGGCCATCAGCTACTCACGCTACGGCGGGCCGGAGACGCTTCGCTATGGAGACGTCCGGGACCCCAAGGTCGGTCCCGACTCGGTGCTGGTCAGGGTTCGGGCGGCGGCGGTGAACCCCGTCGACTGGAAGTGCCGCGAGGGGTACCTGGACCCGATCATCGACGCCGTCTTCCCGGTCGTTCCCGGGTGGGACGTCTCGGGGGTCGTCGTCGGGCTCGGGGTGTCCGTGACCGAGTACGAGGTCGGCGACGAGGTCATCGGCTATGTCCGCGAGGACTTCCTCTCGCGCGGCACCTTCGCCGAGTACGTCGCCGCGCCGGTGCGCACCCTGGCCCGCAAGCCGCGCAACCTCAGCTGGGAGGAGGCCGCGGGCCTGCCCCTGGCCGGGCTCACCGCCTACCAGGTGCTGACCAAGGCTCTGCGGGTGAAGCGGGGCGAGACGGTGCTCGTCCACGCGGCGGCGGGCGGCGTCGGCTCCATCGCGGTGCAGCTCGCACGCCATCTGGGGGCCCGGGTGATCGGCACCGCGAGCGCGGCCAACCACGACTTCGTGCGCTCGCTGGGCGGCGAGCCCGTGACCTACGGCGAGGGGCTGGCCGAGCGGGTGCGCGGACTGGCCCCCGAGGGCGTGGACGCGGCCTTCGACACGGTCGGCGGCGACACCCTGAAGGTCTCCGCCAACCTGCTGGCCCCGGAAGGCCGCCTGGCGTCGATCGCCGACGGGGACGTGGTCGGCTACGGCGGCCGGTACTACTGGGTCCGGCCCGACGCCGATGACCTCACCCGGCTGGGGGAACTCGTCGAACAGGGCGTGGTCTCCGTGCACGTCTCCGACACGTTCCCGCTGGAGCGCGCGGCGGACGCCCACCGGCTGAACCAGCAGGGCCGCACCCGCGGCAAGATCGTGGTGACGGTCGACTGGCCGGACGAGTAGGCGCTCCGCTGGACGTGCTGCGATGGGCCGTCGTTTCGCTGCGGCGCCGTCGTGGCCGGTCGTTCCCCCACTCTCGGCTGCGCTCGAGCGGGGGGACCCCCATCGCGGCGGAGCCGCAGCTGTCAGCGCCTCGCGCCCCTTCGGGGCGCGCAGCCGACTCAGAGGACGAGGGCCGCGGCGCACACCGCCGTGGCCACCGTGCACAGCGCCGCCGCCGTGGCGTGCCGTGGGGTCAGGGCCGCCGGGTCCGCCGTGGCGGCGAGGGCGCGGATACGGTGGTGGGCCAGCAGCAGGAAGGCCAGCCACAGGCCGCAGACCAGGGCGCAGCCGACGATCGCGGCCGCCGACGGGCCGCCGTGCAGCGCGGTCTTCAGGCCGAGCACGGCGACGACGGTGCTCGCCAGCGTCGTCCGTCGCCAGGCGAGCCGGGTCCGTTCGGGCTGCAGACCGGGGTCGCGCTCCGGCAGCGCCGCGCCGCTCATCCCTCCCACCCGAACAGCACCACGACGACCATCGCGACGGCCACCACCGCGACGAGCACGCCCAGCAGCGCCGGGAAGCGGGTCGCCGGCAGGTCCTCGCCCCGGCGCATGGCCTGCTCGCAGCGCACCCAGTGGTTCACCGCGCGCAGCGCGCACAGCACGCCCGCCGCGAGGAGCGCGAGCGCGAGCCCGACCCGCCAGCCCCAGCGCAGGTCCGGCAGGAACTGGTCCACCGCGAAGCCCCCGCCGATCAGCGCGAGCGCGGTGCGAAGCCAGGCCAGGAACGTGCGCTCGTTCGCCAGCGAGAACCGGTAGTCGGGTGTGCTGCCCCCCTCCCGCACCCGCGCGGGCGCGAACCACAACCGGACGTTCCGTACCCACTCGATCACCCGCAGGACCCTACCCGTCGCCCCGGGCCCGGAACTCCCGCAGCCGCTCGTACGCGGCGAGCCCGTCCGGCACCCACTCCCAGTCGGACAGCCGCCGTTCGAGCTCGTCGTCCGGGAGGAAGTCGTGCCAGGCCACCTCCTCCGCCTGGGGGTTCACCGGCAGCTCGCAGCGGACCTCGTAGACGGCCGACCACCAGCTCCCGGCGGGGCCGTCGTAGAGGAACTTGAAGACGAACTCCGGGCGGGGCAGACCGCTCACGCCGAGCTCCTCCTCGGCCTCGCGCAGGGCGGCGTCGTCATAGCTCTCGCCCGCGCCGACCACCCCGCCGACGAACATGTCGTACAGGGAGGGGAAGACCAGCTTGGTCGGGGTGCGGCGGTGCACGAAGATCCGGCCCTGGGCGTCCCGGGCCCGGATGAAGACGCAGCGGTGGCGCAGGCCCTCGGCGTACGCCTGCCCGCGCGGGAACCGTCCGACCACCCGGTCGTGCTCGTCGACGATGTCGAGGATCTCGTCAGCAGCGCTCATGCCCCCATCCAAGCAGGCCCGCCGCCGCTGACCGCGGCGGCTACTGGGGCTGGAGGTCCGGCACCTGCTCGCGCGGCGCCCCGCCCCGTGGCATCGCCGGGTGGAGCCCGAGGAGCACGATGCCCGCGACGATCGCCGCCAGCCCCGCCGCCTCCCAGGCCAGCGAGCCGGCGTCGGTGCGCAGTTGGTCGCCGAGGAAGCCGACGCCGCAGATGATCCCGGCGAGGGGCTGGGCGGCGGTGAGCGCGGGCAGCGACAGCCGCAGCGGCGCCGTCTCGAAGGCGCTCTGGACCAGCACGAGCCCGGTCACGCCGAGCGCGAGCACCGCGTAGGGCTGCCAGCCGGTGAGCATCTCGCCGAGGCCGCCCGCGGAGAACCGCTGCCCGCTGACCCGGGTCAGCGCGTCCTGGACGCCGTAGAGGAGACCGGCCGCCAGGGAGAGCAGGACCGGGCCGGAGCTCAGCCGGGAGCGCTTGGCGTACGCCGTGAGCAGCAGGGCCAGTCCGACCATCACGCCGATGATCAGCCAGTGCCGCAGCGGATCCGTCAGCGCGCTGCCGCCGCGCGGCTCGCCCGCCACGATGAAGGCGCTGACCCCGCCCGCGAGCAGCAGCAGGCCCGCCCAGCCCTGGCGGCCCAGCGGCTGCTTGGTCTGATGGCGGGAGAGCGCGAGGGCGAACAGCAGGTTCGTCGCCAGGAGCGGCTCCACCAGGGAGATCTCGCCCTGGCCGAGCGCGACCGCGCCGAGCGCCATGCCGGCCACCATGAGGCCGATGCCGCCGAGCCAGCGCGGCACCTTCATCAGGTCGAGGAGCAGCCGCGGCGAGAGGAAGTCGCCGAGCGGTGCGCGCTGGGCCGCGTTCTGCTGGAGCACGTACCCGAAGCCCAGGCAGCAGGCGGCGCTCACGGCGAGAACCAGAACCAGAACCGACACGCTGCGTACCTCGATCATCCGGTCGGACCACGGACGGGGTGCGTGGTGGCCGACTCTAGCGTCCCTCTACGGCCATGGTGTGGGCTCCGGCGAGGCCGCGCCATGGCATACACCACACAGGTTCTGCGAAGCCGAGGCCGCACCGGCTCCCACCAGGGCCGGACCCTGCCGAGTGAGGTAAGAAGTGACGACCCGAGTCCGGCGGACGTCCGGGATCCCTGGCCCCGGCGGGCCGCGAGTGTTCGAATGGAAAGGTGAACCCCGAACCATCCGGACCGTCAGCGGCGTCCGAGCCCTCCGAGCCGTCGGAGTCTCCCGGTGAACGTGGCGCGCCCGTGGGCCGTCGGATCTTCCTCGGCACGCTCGCCCTGGGTGCGCTGGGCGTCGTCGCCGCGCCCCCGCTCCAGCGCGGCATGGAGTCCTTCCTGGCCGGCGCCGCCGACAAGGACCCCACCGGCCTCACCGGTCTGCTGCCCAACGGCGGCGGCTTCCGCTACTACTCGGTGACCTCGTCGGTCCCGCACAAGAACGCCACGAACTACCGCCTCACCGTGGACGGCCTGGTCGACCGCCCCGGCAGCTACACACTGCCCCAGCTCAGGGCCCTGCCCCAGACCCGCATGGTCAAGGACGTCCAGTGCGTCACCGGCTGGCGGGTCCCCGGCACGCCCTTCGAGGGCGTCCGGCTCTCCGCGCTCCTCGACGCGGCCGGCGTCCGGGCCGAGGCCGGCGCGATCCGCTTCACCTGCTTCGACGGCGCCTACACCGAGAGCCTCACCCTGGCCCAGGCGCGCCGCGCCGACGTCCTCGTCGCACTGCGTATGCAGGACAAGGACCTGGGCCACGACCACGGCGGCCCGGTCCGCCTCTATGTGGCCCCGATGTACTTCTACAAGTCCGCCAAGTGGCTCTCCGGCATCACCGTCACCGAGAAGGTGAAGCCCGGCTACTGGGAGGAGCGCGGCTACGACGTCGACGCCTGGGTCGGCCGTTCGAACGGACGCGACGATGAGCCTACGAGCTGACGCGCCGCCCGTCGCCACGGGCATCCGCCGGTTCAGCCGCGCCGAACGGTGGGTGCACCGCACCACGGCCCTCCTCATGGGCGTCTGCGTGGTGACCGCGGCCTTTCTCTATGTCCCGGAGTTCGCCCAGCTCGTGGGCCGCCGCGAACTGGTGGTCCGGATCCACGAGTGGGCGGGCCTGGCCCTGCCCGTCCCGGTGCTGGCGGGCCTCGCCTCCCGCGCCTTCCGCGCCGACCTGCGGCACCTGAACCGCTTCGGCCCGCACGACCGCCGCTGGCTGCGGGCCGCCCTGCGCCGCGACAAGCGCCGGGAGTCGCGTCCGGCGGCCAAGTTCAACGCCGGGCAGAAGGTCTACACGGCCTGGATCGCGGGGGCGACCCTGGTGATGGTCGGCACCGGTCTGCTGATGTGGTTCACCCATCTCACCCCGATCATGTGGCGCACCAGCGCGACCTTCGTCCATGACTGGCTGGCCCTGACCATCGGCGTCGTCCTCGCCGGGCACATCGGCATGGCCCTGGGCGACCCGGAGGCCCGCCGCGGCATGCGCACGGGCACGGTGAGCCGGGAGTGGGCGGAGCGGGAACACCGCCTGTGGCGCCCGTGACGGAGATCCGTCGAGGACGCCACCGGCGGTGCCCACGCGCTCCGCGGAGAGCTCCGCTGGGAGTGCCGCGATGCGTCGTCGTTCCGGTGCGGCGCCGTCGTGGCTGGTCGCGCAGTTCCCCGCGCCCCTTCAGGGCGCTGCCGAACCGCGGCCCGCCTCGCCTAGATGACCAGTGACAGGAGCAGGACCAGACCGCCGGCGACCACCGAGATGATCGTCTCCATGACCGACCAGGTCTTGATGTTCTGGCCGACGCTGAGGCCGAAGTACTCCTTCACCAGCCAGAACCCGGCGTCGTTGACATGGCTGAAGAAGAGCGAGCCGGCGCCGATGGCCAGGACCAGCAGGGCGGTGTGCGTGGTCGACATGTCGGCCGCCAGCGGCGCGACCAGGCCGGCCGCCGAGATGGTCGCCACGGTCGCCGAACCGGTCGCCAGCCGGATCGCCACCGCGATCAGCCAGGCCAGCAGCAGGGCCGGTATCGACCAGTCCTCGGAGACGTCCAGGACCATCTGGCCCACGCCGCAGTCGATCAGCGTCTGCTTGAAGCCGCCGCCCGCGCCGACGATCAGCAGGATGCCCGCGATGGGCGCGAGACCCTTGTCGACGAGCTGGGAGATCCGCTCCTTGCTGAAGCCCGCGGGTCGGCCCAGCGTGAAGATGCCGACGAGCACGGCGGACAGCAGCGCGATCAGCGGCGAGCCGACGACGTCGAAGACGCGCTGCACGGTGTTCTCTTTGTCGTCCACGACGATGTCGACCAGCGCCTTGGACAGCATCAGCACGACGGGCAGCAGGATGGTGGCGAGCGTGGCGCCGAACCCGGGCCGCCTCTCCAGGTCCTCGGACGGCCGCTGGGGAATCATCCGGTCGGGGGCGGGGACGTCGACCCAGCGGGCGGCGTACCGGGAGAACAGCGGGCCGGCGATGACGACCGTGGGTATGGCGACGAGCACGCCCAGCGCGAGGGTGACGCCCAGGTTGGCGCCGACCGCGTCGATCGCGACCAGCGGGCCGGGGTGCGGAGGCACCAGCCCGTGCATCACCGACAGACCGGCCAGCGCCGGGATGCCGATTCGCATGAGCGAGTAGTTGCCCCGCTTGGCGACCATCAGCACCACCGGGATCATCAGCACCACGCCGACCTCGAAGAACAGCGGCAGACCGATCACCGAGGCGATCAGCACCATCGCCCACGGCATCGTGCGCCCGTTCGCCCTGGCGAGGATCGTGTCCACGATCTGGTCGGCGCCGCCGGAGTCCGCGAGCATCTTGCCCAGGATCGCGCCCAGCGCGATCAGCACGCCCACGCCGGCGACCGTGGCGCCGAGCCCGGTGGTGAAGGAGGCGATGGCCTTGTCGAGCGGCGCCCCGGCGAACGCGCCGAGCGCGAGCGAGCCGATGGTCAGCGCCAGGAAGGCGTGCAGCTTGAACTTGGTGATGAGCAGGACGATCACGGCGATGCCCGCCAGAACGGCGATGCCCAACTGCGCGTGGCCGGCCGAGGTGATGGGCTCGGCGGTGTCCGCTGCCAGTGCCTCGACACTGAGTCTGGTCACGGGGGTCCCTTAGAGGTGAGGGGGGAGACGGGTGAGGGGGAGTGCGGAGGCTTACGCGGCGGTGTCGGGAAGAGCGGCGAGCGCGGTCACGGCCCGCCCGGCGATGTCCTCCGGGCTGCCGCAGACGTCGACGACGACGCCCGCCTCGTCCGCCTGGAGGGGCTGGAGCGTGGCGAACTGGGAGTCCAGCAGGGTCGTCGGCATGAAGTGACCCTGCCGGTGCGCCATGCGGTCCTCGATCAGCGCACGGTCGCCCGCCAGGTGCACGAAGACGACACCGGAGGCCGAGGCCCGCAGCCGGTCGCGGTAGGACCGCTTCAGCGCCGAGCAGCTGACCACCCCGCCGAGCCCGGCCCGCCCGTCCGCCCAGGCGCCGATGGCGTCGAGCCAGGGCCACCGGTCGTCGTCGTCGAGCGGCGTGCCGGCCGACATCTTGGCGATGTTGGCCGACGGGTGGAAGTCGTCGCCCTCGGCATAGGGGACGCCGAGCCGGGCGGCGAGCAGGGGACCGATGGTGGTCTTGCCCGTGCCGGCGACGCCCATCACCACGACGACGTGGGGGGTACGCATCTGATGCCTCGCTGTCTTCTTCGCTGTCTTCTTCGACACCTGACGTCAACGGACGCCGACGGACACTGAAGCCGATTAGGTAGGACTAATTCAAGAGTGTGTGACAAATAAGTCTGACTTTTTGGCTCCGTGATCTACCCCGTACTCTGTGTGCATGACCACTCCGGGCCGGGGTCTGCACGGCCAAGTACTGGACGCCCTGGGCCCCGCGATCACCGCGGGCGGCTACCCGCCGGGCAGTGTCCTGCGCACCGACGAACTCGCCCAGCGCTTCGACGTCTCCCGCTCGGTCATGCGCGAGGCGGTCCGCGTCCTCGAGTCCATGCACCTCGTCGAGTCCCGCCGCCGGGTGGGCGTGACGGTCCGGCCCAAGGCGGAGTGGAACGTCTACGACCCGCAGGTCATCCGCTGGCGGCTGGCCGGCGCCGACCGCCCGCACCAACTGCGCTCGCTCACCGTCCTGCGCTCGGCGATCGAGCCGGTCGCGGCGGGCCTGGCGGCGCAGCACGCGACGGCCGAGCAGTGCGCCGAGCTGACGGAGTGCGCGCTCGGCATGGTGGCCAACTCACGCGGCCACCGGCTGGAGGGCTATCTGGACCACGACGTGGCCTTCCACCGGGTGATCCTCACCGCCTCCGGCAACGAGATGTTCGCCCGCCTCGGCGACGTCGTCGCGGAGGTCCTGACCGGCCGCACCCATCACCAGGTCATGTTCGAGGATCCGGCCCCGGCCGCGGTCACCCTGCACGTCCAGGTCGCGGAGGCGGTCCGCGAACGCGACCCGGCCCGGGCCGAGAGCCTCACCCGCGAGATCACGCTCGGCGCGCTGAAGGAACTGGACATCCTGGCGCCGTGACGCGCCGCTCGGGCGCGCTACTCGGGCACGCGTTACTCGGGGAACTCCCCGTCCACGTACACCCAGGCCCCGGCCACCCGCTCGAAGCTGCTGCGCTCGTGCAGCGCCCCGCCCCGGTAGGACGCCCGGAACTCCACGACCCCGGTGGTGTGGAACGCGCTCCCGCCGACCGCGGCGAGGATCTCCAGGCCGGTCCAGCGCATCCCCGGATCCAGCTCCAGCCGCTCCGGCCGCGTCCGCGGATGCCAGGTCCGCAGCAGATACCCGGCGTCGCCCTTCACGAAAGCGCAGTAGCGCGACCGCATCAGCGCCTCGGCGGTCGGCGCGGCGTCACCGCCCGCGTGAAACCGCCCGCAGCACGCCTCGTACGGCTCGGGCAGACCACAGGGACAGGAGGCGGGGCGTCGGGACATGGGCCTCATTCTGCCCCGTCACAGCGGAGCGTCACGCCGATTCCGCGCCCGCGCTGCGGGCCGGTGTCAGGATCGGCAGCGGGGGCAGGGCCGTGCCGTACACCCAGGCGTCGAACAGGTCGTCCAGCGGTTCCGGGGCGAAGCGGGCCGCGTGCGCGACGAACGTCGACGTCGTCACCGAACCGCCCCGGTGCAGGCCGAGCCAGGCCCGCAGCAGGCGGAAGAACGCCTCGTCGCCCAGCGCGCAGCGCAGCGCGTGGACGGTGAGGCCGCCGCGCTCGTAGAGCCGGTCGTCGAACATCGACTTGCGGCCGGGGTCGGCCAGCCGCAGATCCTGGGGGCGCGAGGACAGCAACCGGTGCGCGACGGCGGCGAGTTGCTGCGCGCTGCGGCCGCCCGACCGCTCCGACCACAGCCACTCCGCGTACTTCGCGAACCCCTCGTTCAGCCAGATGTGCCGCCAGTCGGCGATGGACACGCTGTTGCCGAACCACTGGTGCGCCAGCTCGTGCGCCACCAGCCGCTCCGAACCCCGCGCCCCGTCCACATGGTTGACGCCGAACAGCGACAACCCCTGTGCCTCGACGGGGACATCGAGCTCCTCGTCCGCCACCACCACCGCGTACTCGTCGAACGGGTAGGGCCCGAAGAGCTGTTGGAAGAGGTGCATCATGCCCGGCTGCCGTGCGAAGTCCCGGGAGAACTCCGCCAGCAGATGCCCCGGGATGTGCCCGTGCTGCGGGATGCCGCCGAGCCCCGGATCGCCCAGCAGGACGGTCTGGTACTTGCCGATCGACAGCCCGACCAGATAGCTCGACGTCGGCGCCGACTGCTCGTACACCCAGGTCGTCGTCGAGGCCTTGGTGGTCCGCGTCAGCATCCGGCCGCCGGCCACCACCGAGTACGCCGACGGCACCGTGACCGATATCAGGTACGAGGCCTTGTCCGCGGGCCGGTCGTTGCACGGGTACCAGGACGGCGCGCCGACGGGCTGGCTCGCCACCAGCGCCCCGTCGCCCAGCTCCTCCCAGCCGATCCCGCCCCACGGGCTGCTCACCGGCTTCGGATTGCCCGACCAGTGGATCTCGACGGTGAAGGCGGCCCCGGCGCGGATCGGCTTGGCGGGACGGATCCGCAGCCGCCCGCCGCGGTGCGTGTAGTGCGTCTGCCGGCCGTCCACCCGCACCCGGCCGATCTTGAAGTCGGCCAGGTTCAGCTGGAATTCGGCGAGCGGCGAGCGCCCCGCGATCGCGTTGATCCGTGCCGCGCCCGACAGCCGGTTGGGACCGGGCCGGTAGTCCAGCGTGAGCTCGTAGCGGTGCACCCGGTACCGGGAGTCACCGTTGGCCGGGAAGTACGGATCCGGCCCGACCGTCTGCTGAACTGCCACTTCCCCGTCCGCTCCCTGACCTGTGCTCGAACCACCCGCCGCCGGGTCCCTACTACCCCGCCCGCCGGCTTTCAGCGGCCCGCTCTCAGGGACGCCACGCCTCGATCGGGTTGCCGAGCCAGCGGGTGTCGTCCGGGACGGACTCCGCGGCCATGACGAGCGACGCGGGGCCCAGGGTCGTACGGGCCCCGATCGTGCTGCCGGGCAGCACGATCCCGCCAGGGCCCAGCGTGGCGCCCTCACGGAGGACCACAGTATCCGTCCGCAAGATCCGGTCGTGGAAGAGGTGAGTCTGGAGCACACAGCCCCGGTTGACCGTGGCCCCGTCTCCCAGTGTGACCAGATCCGACTCCGGCAGCCAATAGCTCTCCGCCCAGACGCCCGCGCCGATCCGCGCGCCGAGCGCGCGCAGCCACGCGGTCATCACCGGCGTGCCCGGCACGGCGCCCGCCAGCCACGGCACCGCGACCACCTCGACGAACGTGTCCGCCAGCTCGTTGCGCCACACGAAGCCGCTCCACAGCGGGTGCTCCCCGCTGCGGTGCCGGCCCACGAGCAGCCACTTCGCCACGACGGACAGCAGAGCCGCCGCGGCCCCGGCGCCCAGCAGCACCAGCCCGGACAGCAGCGGCGCCCAGCCGCCCAGCGCGCACAGCGCCGCCACCGTCAGCACGGCCAGCCCCGCCGAGCAGAACACCGGCACGATCCGGCACAGCTCCACCAGGGCCCGCGCCCACAGCAGCCGCGCGGGCGGCTCGTAGGTCCGGCTCTGGTCGCCGTCGGTCGTGTTCCGCGGCAGCTTCACCGGCGGCAGCCCCAGATACGAGCTGCCCTTCTTCGCCTTCTTCGGGGTCGCCGACAACACGCCCACCAGGCCGCCGTCCGGCACGCTGCGCCCCGGCGCGGTCATCCCCGAGTTGCCGAGGAAGGCCCGCCGGCCGATCTCCGCGCGCCCGATCCGCACCCAGCCGCCACCGAGCTCGTACGGCGCGGTCAGCGTGTCGTCGGCGAGGAACGCGCCCTCGCCGACCGTGGTCAGACTGGGCAGCGCGAGGACGGTCGACACCTCGGCGCCCTTGCCGATCCGCATCCCCAGCAGCCGCAGCCACACCGGCGTGACCAGCCCGGCATACAGCGGGAACAGGGTCTCGCGCGAGCGGTCCATGAGCTGCGTCACGGTCCAGGCCTGCCAGCCGATCCGGCTGTGCGTGGGATGCGTGCCCTCGCGCAGGCCGATGCTCAGCAGCCGCACCGCGATCAGCAGCACCACGGCGTACGCCAGGCCGAAGGCGAGCGTGGCCGGGACCAGGGCGAGCGCGGCGCCCCGCAGGGCCTCGCCGAGCCCGTCGCCGGACGCCACGAACAGGCTCGCCACCAGCAGGGCCGCCCCGGCCGCCAGCACCGGCAGCGAGGTCAGCGCGAAACCGGTCAGGCCGTACATCACCCGCCAGTGGGTGCCCCGCGCCGGCCGCTCCTTGGGCCAGTTGCGCTTGGCCTTGCCCAGCTTGACCGCGGGCGCGCCCGCCCACCGCTGACCGGTGGGAATCTGGCCGGTGACCGCCGAACCGGGCGCCACCTCGGCCCGCTTGCCGACCCGCGCGCCCGGGAAGAGCATGCTGCGCGTGCCGACGACCGCGTGCGCGCCGACCTTGACCGGGCCGATCTCCAGCCGGTCGCCGTCCAGCCAGTGCCCGGACAGGTCCACCTCGGACTCGACGGCCGCGCCCCGGCCCAGCTTCAGCATGCCGGTCACCGGCGGCAGCGAGTGCAGGTCCACGTCCGGCCCGACCTTGGCGCCCAGGGCCCGCGCGTACCGCTCCAGCCAGGCTCCGGTCAGCGAGGTCGCCCCGCTGAACTCGGCCAGCCGCTCCGCCGTCCACAGCCGCAGATGGACGCTGCCGCCGCGCGGGTACCGGCCGGGCTGGACGTCGCGCAGCAGCAGCCGCGCCCCGCCCGCGGCGATCGCGAGCCGGCCGGGCGGGCTGAACAGCAGCAGGAGCCCGGCCACGATCAGCCACCAGGGGGCGGTCGGCAGCCAGGCGTATCCGGGCAGCAGCTTCCCGATCAGGGCCAGCGGCACGGTCCAGCGCACTCCGCGCAGCGTGAACAGCGGCAGGAGCAGCAGGAGCTGGATCGCCTTGGCGCGCGTCGGCACCGGGGCGATGACCCGCGCCGAGCCGTCGCCCTGCGCGGACTCCTCCAGGTGCCGGGCCAGCTTGCGCAGGGTCGGCTGCTGGTAGATGTCGAGGACGGCCGCGCTCGGGTAGCGGGTGCGCAGCCGCGTCGTCAGCTGGGCGGCGGCCAGACTGCTGCCGCCGATCGCGAAGAAGTCGTCGCGGGCACTGCCGACGGGGATGCCGAGGACTTCCGTCCACTGCTCGGCGAGCCACGCCTCGGTGCCGTAGAGCTGCTCGGTCGGGCCGGCCGTCTCCAGGCCCTCCAGGGGCCAGGGCAGCGCGTTGCGGTCGACCTTCCCGGACGTCCGCGTCGGCAGGTCGTCGACGGGCGCGAGCAGCGGCACCAGGGCGGCGGGCAGCTCGGCGCGCAGCCGCTCCACGGCCGCCGCCTGGTCCCAGCCGTCCTGCGTGACGACGTACCCGACGAGGAGCTGGTTGCCGCTGCGCGCGGTCCGCACGGCGGCCGCGGCCCCCGCGACGCCCGGCAGCGCCTGCAGCGCCGCGTCCACCTCGCCCAGTTCGATGCGCCGCCCGCCGAGCTTGATCTGCTCGTCGGCCCGGCCGAGGAAGACGAGGCCCTCGGCGTCGGCGCGCACCAGGTCGCCGCTGCGGTAGGCCCGCTCCCAGCCCAGCGACTGAAGCGGCGCGTACTTCTCCGCGTCCTTCTCGGCGTCGAGATACCGGGCGAGTCCGACCCCGCCGATCACCAGCTGCCCGCTGTCGCCCAGCGGCACGGGCTCCCCGGCCTCGTCCACCACGGCGAGTTCCCAGCCCCGGAGCGGCAGCCCGATCCGGATCGGCTCCTCGCCCGACATCAGGGAGGCGCAGGCGACGACGGTGGCCTCGGTCGGCCCGTACGTGTTCCAGACCTCCCGGCCCTCCGTGACCAGCCGCTGCACCAGCTCGGGCGGGCAGGCCTCGCCGCCGAAGATCAGCAGCCGGACCTCGTTGAGGGCCTCGGGCTCCCAGAGCGCGGCCAGCGTCGGCACGGTCGAGACGACCGTGATCTCCTGCTCGACGAGCCAGGGCCCGAGGTCGGCGCCGCTTCTGACCTGCGACCGGGGCACGGGCACCAGACAGGCCCCGTACCGCCAGGCCAGCCACATCTCCTCGCAGGAGGCGTCGAAGGCCACCGACAGACCCGCCATGACCCGGTCGCCGGGGCCGATCGGCTCCTCGGTGAGGAACAGCGCGGCCTCGGCGTCCACGAACGCGGCGGCGCTGCGGTGGCTGACGGCGACGCCCTTGGGCTTGCCGGTGGAGCCGGAGGTGAAGATGATCCAGGCGTCGTGCTCGGTGCCGGGCCGGCCGGCCGCGGCCTCGGACGCGCCGTGCACGGTGATCTCGTGCCCGGCGCCGACGACGGCCCGTACGTCCGCCTCGCCGAACACCAGCTCGGCCCGCTCGTCGGGGTCCTCGGCGTCCACCGGCACGTAGGCCGCGCCGACGGCGAGGACCGCCAGGATCGCCACGTAGAGGTCGTTGGTGCCGGACGGCACGCGCACGCCCACCCGGTCGCCCAGTCCGACCCCGGCGGCGGCGAACCGGTGCCGCAGGCGCTCCACCTCGACGGCGAGGGCCCGGTAGGTGAGGGGGGTGCTGCCGTCGTCCAGGGCGAGCTCGTCCGGGAACGAGCGCAGGGCCGCGTCGAAGACGTCGACGAGGGTGCGGGGAGAGGCGGCGGGGCCACCGGAGAAGCGTGCGGTGTCGCCGAGCTGTACGCGGATTTCTTCGTCGAGCAGGCCGAGAGCACTGCTCTCGTGTATGGCTGCCATCGGTCCTCGCGTCTCGATCCCGGAAGCCTCCGGGGCGCCGGCGGGCCCGCAGGTCTGCCTGGGGTTGTCCGGTCCAGCACCGTAACAAGCCGGAAATTTTAGTACGACGCTAGGCGCGCCCGCTTGGCCCGGCCACCCCGGTAGGCCGTCCGGGTGCCCGGAATTGATCATCGGCAACGCTCTGACCTGGACGGTTCGCAAGCCCGCGAGACTTGCCCCACATCGGCGGGAACAGCGGCCGAGTCGTTCGAATATCCCTTTCGTTCGGGGCGTGAAGTGGTGAAAAAGGGATGGCTTCGTGCGCCTGGGGCGCGCACCTCCCGGCATGCTCCCGCTGGAGCATCGCAATGTGTGAACGGCTACATCCAGCCCCTCCGGATTCCGGAATGCTGATGCCCATTCACGCAGCATGGGGGCGATGCGGGTGGCGGGCAGTGCTGTCTACAAGTTCTTGATGAGTGTGGACGTCCGGGGATCGGGGGGTCTGCCCGATGGCGCGAAACTGCGCATGCGCCGGGACCTCTACGAGCTGACCGACAACGCCTTCCACGCCGTGGGAGTCGGCCCGGCGCTGATCCACCGGGAGGACCGGGGCGACGGCTTCATCGCCGCCCTCGACGCGCGGGTGCCGCCGGCCCGGCTGATCGGGTCCTGGCTGGCCGAGGTCCACCAGGGGCTGAGACCCCTGAACGAGGAGCGCAGCCGGCCGCTGGCCCTGCGGGTCGCCCTGCACGTCGGCCCCGTGGCACAGGACGACAACGGCCTGGCCGGCGAGGCGATGGACCTGGTCTGCCGACTCGCCGACGCCGAGGTCACCCGGGCGGTGCTGGAGCGCTCCGGGCGGGACCTGGTCTGCGTGGTCAGCGAGCGGCTCTACCAGGACGTGGTCAGGCACGGCGGCCGCTTCATCGAGCCCCTCGCCTACCGCGCCGCGCCCGTCATCCTCAAGGAGGGCCCGACGACCGCCTGGTTCCACCTCCCGGGCGGGCCGCTCCCCGCGGTGCCGGGCGACGAGGGGTTCGCGCAGCAGCGCGCCGCCGCCGAGCCCGCCGCCGCGCCGTCCCGAGCGGGCCGGACGCCGGAGCCCGACCGCACGGACGGCGAGGGAAGCGCGGCAGGCGCGGGAGGCCGGTTCGACATCGACGTCGAGGGCGACAGCTATGTCGTCACGGACTCCGTGCTGCACGGGCCGACGCACTTCGGGGGACGCGGCACCGGCGACGGAGCGACCAGGTGAGCCCGGAGGGCCTCGCCGCGGCGGCACCCGCGGACGTCGCCGCCGCGCCACCGCCACCGCCGCCGTCACCACCGCCACCGCAGCCCGCCGACCGGGACCGCGACCGGGGGCCAGGCGACCTCGACGACAAGGGCTACGCCAACGCCAAGGCCAACGACAAGGCTCACGCCAAGGTCCGCGACAGCGACAGCGACAGCGACGACGACGCAGCCGCCCGGCGGGCCCGCGCGGAGTGGGAGGAGAAGCAGCGGCGCGATGGCGAGCGCTTCCGGGAGGCGATGCAGGACCCCGTCGCGGCCGACGGCGCCACCGGCGGCGCCCGGGCCGTCAGCCGGTCCCGCTCCGAAGGGCGCGCCCGCTTCACCGTGCGCGGCAACAGCAGCGTGTTCGACCGCAGCAGCATCGGCTACGCGCACTTCGGCAACGTCTACCTGGGCGCGGGCGACGCCGGCTCCGCCGTCCTCGGCGAGGTGCCGGAGGACGAACTCGTCCGACTCAGCCGGAGTTACTGCGCTCCCGACGGCTACCAGGCGCTCAAGGAGGTGCTGCGCGAGCGCAGCGTGCTCGTCCTCGTGGCGCCGCCCGGCACCGGACGCCGGACCACCGCACTGTGCCTGCTGGAGGAGCTGACCAGGGACGCCCGGCAGCAGGCCCGGAAGGAGCCGGCCGACGCGATCCACGAACCGGCCGGTGACACCCCCGAACCGCCCGCCGCCCCGGGCGAGCACGCCGAGCTCGCCCCCGGCCAGGTGACCCGCCTGGACGCCGCGTCGCTGGAGCACATCCTGCGCGACCCCGCCACCGTCGCCGCCCGCGTGGCCCCCGGCGGCGGGTTCGTCCTCCAGCTGCCCGACGCACCGGGCGACTGGACCGCGCCGAGCGAGGCGCATCTGGGCGCCCTGGCCGCGGCCCTCGCCCGGCGGGACGCGTACGCCGTGCTGGTCGCCTCGCCGTCCACCCCGGCGGGCGCCCTGCTCACCGGGCGCCACGCCCTGCGCTGCCCGTCGGCGCCCGCCCCCGAACTGCTCTCCTGGCACCTGCTGCGACGCCTCGCGGCCGAAGAGGCGGAAGCGGGCCCGGACACCCTCGACAAGGGCGAGCGGATCCTGCGCCACCCGCTGCTGCGCCAGGCGCTCGGGATCCCGCTCGACGAACTCCGTCCCGCCGAGACCGACGCACTCGCGGGGCTGGTCGTACGGCACCTGCGCGGCCCACTGACCAGGGCTCAACTCCTGGACCGCTGCGGCGAGGTGGCGCGCGCCCAGGCCCGGTCCTGGTTCGCCGGGGCCAGGGAGGCGGCGGCGACGACCGAGGAGGCGGCCCACGCCCTGCTGCGGCAGGCCGCGTTCCGGGTGGCCCTGGCGGTCCTGGACGGCGAGGCCTTCAGCTCGGTGGCCGACGCGGCCGACCTGCTGGCCCGCGAACTGCTGACCGCCCGGACCCCCGGCGAGGAGCCCGGACGTCCGGTCTTCGCCGAGGACTGGGACGGCCTCCTCGCCGCCGCCCGCGCCGAGTTCGGGCGGACCGACGACGAGAGCCTGGCCGGAGTGCCGCTGCCGGTGCGCACCGTCCGCTACCGGGGGGACGCCTTCGCCGGCGCGGTCCTGGCCGAGGTGTGGCACAGCCATCACGCGGCCCGCGGGCCCGTCGTCCGCTGGCTGCGCGCGCTCGCCGACGACCCCCGGCCGCAGGTCTGGGTCCGCGCCGCCCTGGCGGCCGGCGAACTGTGCACCGCCGATCCCGGCTACGGCTTCGTCGAACTGGTGGCTCCGCTCGCCGCCGCGCGCTCCCCCCGCAGGCGGTACGCCGCCGCCACCGCCCTGGACCAGGCCGGGCGCCGCGAGCCCTACCGGAGCGCGGTCCGGGCCGTCGTCGAGGAATGGGCGCACGCCGACGACGCGGGACTGCGCTGGACGGCCGCCCTGACCCTCGGCCACGGCAGGGTCGAGCCCGACACCCGCACCGCGGTGGAACTGCTCGGCCGCCTCGGCACCCGGGACGAGGGCAGGCACCTCCAGGTCGCCTCCTACGCCCTGGCCCGGCTGGCCGCGGGCAGCAGGGCCGCCGAGGCGCTGACGCTGCTGGACGAATGGGCCGCCGAAGTCGCCGGAGAGCGCCGTGATCTCGCCCTGCTGACCGGGGTACGGCTGTGCACCGCCGTCGGTGAGGACTACTGGGAACCGGAGAGCCCCGACGCGGAGGAAGTCGCGGGCGACACGGACGGCGGTGACGGCGGCGGTGGCGGGGGTGGCGGCGAACCCGCCGGCCGGGACGCCCGGACCGGCCCCGCCGGTGCGGGCCGGCCTTCCCGACGCCCCGGTTGGGTGGGTGCGGCGCGGTCGGCGGGCCGGGCGGCCTCGACCGTCCGGCTGCCCGGCATGTGGCGGACGGTCCCGGACCGCCCGGCCGTGCCCCGGGCGGACGTCGCGGCCGTCGACGCGGAGCTGGGCCGGCTGCGGGACTGGCCGTTGGCGCTCGCGCTCGCCGTCACGGTGCCGGAGGCGGCCGGTCCGCTGGCCGGACTGCTCTGGCGGGTCTTCGACAGCCATCTCTCGGGCGAGCGCGCCCTCGACGGACTGTCCTCGTGGCTGCGCGCGGCGGAACAGGACGCGGCGCCGACAGCGGCCCCGACAGCGGCCGCGGCGGCTCCAGCGGTTGCGACAGACGCGACAGACGCGGCGGACGGCGAACTGCTGCGGGCGCTCGTGTGGTTCCTCCCCCTCCTCGTCCGTGAGGAGCGGGACTGGCAGCGGCTCGGCTGGGTCCTGGAGGCGATGGCCGCCGACCCGGGAGAGCCGATGGACGAACGCTTCGTCGGCCAGGTGCTCGACGCGGTGGGGGCAGGCCTGCGCGGCCGGGGAGAGGGACAGCAGTGAGCGACGAACCGCAGCCGGAGCCGGCCGGTCTGCCGGGCACCGTCATCGGGCCCTATCTGCGTGAACGGATGTTGCAGGGAGCCAAGTTCCAGCACACGAGTGCCGAGATCGCCTCGATCGTCTACTACGACGGCGGCGGGTCCAGCCTGGTCACCGTGCAGGGCACGGAGCACCTCGTGCCCCGGCGCTACCGGGCTCGTCCGGTCAGCGTCTGCGAGATAGCGTGCGGACGGCACACCACCGTCTTCACCGTCGACCTGCCGACGGCGAACGGGGCCACCTTCTTCCCGACGAAGGTCACCCTGCGCTGGGAGGTGACGGACTACCAACGCGTCGCCCGGGTGCGCCTGGCCAGCATCGAGAGCGACCTGGGCCCGGAGATCGTCTCCCGGCTGCGGCAGGTCTCCGGCCGGTTCGCGGTGGAGGACGTGCAGCGGGCGAACCAGGCCATCCTGGCGGAGACCGAGACCGACCGCTGGGCCGACTTCGGGGCCGATGTGGGCCTGCACACCCGGCTGTTCGTCGAGGTGGACACCGACGAGATGCGCAAGCGCCAGGTCGCCGAGGCCCGCGAGGAGGCCGCGCAGCGGGACGCGGCGGCCCGCCGCCTGGAGGAGTTCGCCAAGCTGCCGACGGGTTCGGCGGAAGGCCGGCTCACCTATCTGATGGCCATGGGCAATCGGGAGGACGTGGCCGACGTCATCGCCATGATGCGGGAGGACGAGGCCCAGGGCCGGCGCGAGACGCAGGAGTTCTTCCTCCGCATGCTGCAACAGGGCCGGATCACGAGCCCCGAGCTGGAGGCGTTCTTGCGCACCAGGGTGCTCGCCTCGCTCACCCAGGGCGGCTTCGCACCCCCGGCCGTGCCCGGCCCCGCGGTGCCCGGCCCCTTCGTGCCGCCGCCGAGGGAACTCCCGACGGCGGAGCCCCCGCCGCGCGCCCGCACGGAGCCGGAGCCCGAGGACACCCCGCCCTGGCCGAGGCCCGACCGGCCGGAACCACCGGCATACCGGCCCGAGCCGTACCGCCCGGAGCCGTACCCACCCGAGTCGTACACCCCGGAGCCGTACCCGCCGGACAGCACGCGGCGGCGGCGACGCGACGACGACTACTGGAACGCCGCTCCGGAAGGGCCCGACGGCGATGGCCGGTGAGGGCGAGGCGGAGTTCGTGGCGGCGCGGCTGCTGGCGGTGATCCGGGAGGACGCGGGACGCGCCGACGCCAAGGCGTCCTTCCTGCTGACGCTGGTGATCGCGCTGCCCACGCTGGTCGTGGGCATCACCGGCCTGCCGCACTGGCGTACGACCACCGCGCCGGTGCTGTTCGCCCTCGCGGCCGTCGGATGGCTGACCGGCGTCGGCGCGCTGGTCCACGCGGTCCTGCCGCGCAGCGGCACCCGGCGCAGCGGCCCCGGGCTCACCTACTACGCCGACGTCCTGGCCCTGCACCGGGACGACGGCATCGACGGGATCCGGGCGGAGGCGGCCCGGGCGGGCCGGGATCCGGTGGTCTGGCTGCTGACCCAGGCGGTCGACGTCAGCGCCATCCTCGCCGCGAAGTACCGGTGGATCCGGTGGGGGATCCTCTCGGCGCTCACGGGGCTGGTGTGCGCCACGGTCGGGTTGCTGGTCGGTTGATCAACCGGTCCGGGACGGGGTCCGGGACCGGGACCGCATCGGAAGACGAAGTGGGGAACGTGGAGAACGTGGGGTACGTGGGGAATCCATCCAGCAATGATGTCCGGTATGTGGGCAAATGTTCGATACGTTTTCGGGTGCGTCGCTCCACCGCACGGGCGCGTGTCCGGGCGGCCGCCGCGCTGATCACGGCGGCGCTGCTGATCGGCGCCGCCGGTCCGGCGCCCGGCGCCGCGGGCGCGGGCCCCGCCACAGCTCCGGCCGCGCCGGACCCGATCAACCTGGCCGTGGCGGTCGACGAGTCGAACAGCCTGAGCGCCGACGACGTGGACCGCGAGCGGGACGCCGCGCAGCGCATCGCGCTCGGCGAGATATCCACCGGCTCGCGGCTGACCGTGCTCGGCTTCGCCAGCGCAGACAACGACGCACAGCAGGCCGTCGACGAGGTGTGCCCGACCACCGCCCTGACCGAGGTGGCCCGCGAGAAGATCGCCGCCTGCGTCGGAAAGCTCGACCGGCGCGGCAAGGGCGAGGGCACCGGCACCGACTTCCCGGCCGCCGTCCGACAGGGCATCGCCCGCCTCTCCGAGGGGTCGGTGACCGGCCCGCGGATCCTCTTCCTGCTCACCGACGGCGTCCTGGACGTCTCGGACAGCCCCGCCTACGGTGCGGACGCGGAGAGCCGGGAGGCCAACGGCGAACGGGAGCTCCAGCGGGCCCTCGCCGAGGCCAGGCAGGCCAAGGTGCAGATCTGGCCGCTCGGCTTCGGCTCGCCCGACCCGGAAGCCCTGCGCGCCATGGCGGCCGGCGGCTACCAGGGCGCCTGCGTCGACCTGCCACAGGCGAAGCCCGCCTCCCGGGTCGTCGCGGACTCCGCCGCGCTGGGCGAGGCCGTCCAGCAGGCGTTCGCCAGCGCGCGCTGTCTCATCGCCGACCCCACTCACCAGGACACCCCGCCCGCCACCTTCCGGCTGCGGATCTCGCCGCTGGCCACCCTGGCCACCATCGTGGTGTCCAAGGGCGACGCGGCGGTGAAGGTGCGCATCCGCGCCCCCGGCGGCGAGGAGATCGACGGCACCCGCGACGACGGCGTGTCCTCCTACCGGCGCACCGGCGCCGACCAGGAAGTGGAGTCGCTGCGCGTCGTCGCCCCGCGCCCCGGCATCTGGACCGTGGACCTGAGCGCGCCGGAGGGCCACCGCGACCAGCTGGCCAGCGTGGGCGTGCAGTGGCGCGGCGCGCTGCGCTCGTCCATCGTCATGACGCCCGCCTCGCCGCGCCCCGGCGAGCGGGCCACCGTCGGCCTCCAGCTCCAGACCTGGAACGGCCGGCCGGTCAGCGACCCGGCCGACCTCGACGCGCTGGAGGTCTCCGCCACCCTCGACGGCGCCGGCTTCACCCCCCAGGGCGTGCCGCTCGCCGACGACGGCCGCGGCAAGGACGAACACGCGGGCGACGGCCGGTTCACCGGCGCCGTCACCGTCCCGCGGACGGCGAAGGACCGGCTGAAGGTGACCGGCGTGCTCACCGCCGTCGGACTCACCGCCGACCACCGGCCGTTCGTCACCGGAGTGGCCGGAGTCAACGCGCAGGTGCAGGCCCATCTCGGCGTCTCCGACGCCACCCTGCACCCGGGCGACAGCGTGCCGCTGACCCTCAAGGCGTCCGACGAATCCGCCGCGGCACGCGTCCTGCACCTGATCCTGGAGGACAGCTCGGGGGGCGACCTCACCGTCACCCCGGCCCGCGTACGCCTGGAGCCGGGACAGACCCGGACCGTGCGGGCCGAGGTGCGCGTCGGGACCGGCGTCGCCCCCGGCCGGCTCTCGGCCAAGATCGTGGTCTACGACACCGGGCAGCCCGCACGGGTCCTCGACGCCCGGCTGCTGACCCTGCGGGTGACTCCGCCGCCGGACTGGCCGGAGGAACACTGGCTCCTGCTCCTGTCCCTCGGCCTGCTGCTGGCCGCCGCGACCGCCGTCACCGGCTGGCAACTGCTCGAACGCAAACGCGTCCACAACGTCCGCGGACTGGTCCTCACCCTGCTCGTCCCGGACGAGGACGGACACGGCGAACGGCCCGTCAGCACCATCCAGGTGCGCACGGACGGCCCCGAGTACCGGTTCGGCGTCGTCGCCGGCAGCGGCACCGACCCCCGGCTGGTGCCCGACCGGCAGGGCCGGTTCGCGGTACGGCGGGACGCCCAGCGCATGGCCCGGCTGCAGACCCCCGAGAGCGCCGGCATCCCCGTCTCCTACGGCAGGACCGCGCCGCTCACCGACGGGCTGCGGCTCAAGGTCGACTCGTCCCGCGGCCGCGTCCGGCGACCCGCGTTCGGCGCGGGCCTGCGCCTGCCCCGCCTCGCGCTCCCGGGGCTCGCCCGCGCCGACCGGCCCGGCCGCCCGGGCCGTACGACACCGGGGCCACGCCAGGAAGCGTCCGGGCCGGCCGGCGGACGCACCGTCCACGACGACACCACCCGGGTGCCCGCCGCCGGAACCGAACGCTACGACCCCGATCTGTGACCGGACGGCGGGGCCCGGACACCACCCGCGGCCCCGCCGTCGCGCACACCTCGAACCACCGGCCCGCACCAGGGGGCCGGGCCACACGGACACGCTGCCGGGCCGCGAACCGCCGCCCGGGCAGAGGGGATCGCACCGATGAAGATATTCCAGCCGATGCTGTTCGTCGGCCTGGGCGGCACGGGCGGCCTGGTAGGGGCCGAGCTCGAACGCCGTCTGCGCGCCGAACTGTGCGGGCCCGACGGCACCGCCCTCACCGGCGACGGCCGCCGCCTCCCGCACCAACTGCCCGACTGCGTCCAGTTCGTGTACGCCGACTACAGCGAGGCCGAACTCGCCAAACTGCCCCACCTCAGCGCCGACCCGGCGCTGCGCCAGGCGTACTCCCGCACCGCGCGCGCCAGCCACGACCTGCTGCCCGCCGAGTTCGACAGCTCGCCCGAGGTCACCCAGATGCTCCGGGCCGTGCTCCGCACCGAGGTGGCCGGCTGGCTGCCGCCGGTGGACGACGAACCCAAGGTCACCCCGCTGCGCAGCGGCGCGGGACAACTGCCCACCGTCGGCCGCGCCGCGCTGTTCGCCACCCTGCGCGACGGCCCGGCCCCGGTGCTCGACCCGCTGCGCCGGGCGATCGACGCGATCGGCCTGTCCGGCGGCGAACTCAGCGAGCTGGGCGGCGGACCCCTCAACGGCTGCGACGTCTTCGTCGCGTTCTCCGTGGCGGGCGGCACCGGCGCCGGGATCTTCCTGGACTACCTGTACCTGATCGGGCAGGTCTTCAAGGAGAAGCGGCTGTCCGCCCGGGTGTACCCGCTGGTCGTCATGCCCAAGGCGTTCCCGCCGGGCAAGGGCGGCGGCCGCCGGGCCGAACTCAACGCCGCCCGGGCCGTCGTCGACCTGTCCCGGCTGGTGGACGAGCAGAACGTGCCGGACCCCAAGGCCAACCTGGGGGACACCGGCCGATCCGACCCGACGGCCATGCGCTACCCGCAGATGCACCCGGTGCGGCTGCGCACCGGCACCGTCCCGACGGCGTTCCTGTTCAGCCCCACCGCGGGCATCCGTCCCGACGACCTGCGCCGCTCCATGGTCTCCCTGGTGATGTCGCTGATCGGCACCGACCTGGGCGAGTCGGCGGCCGGCGGCGCCGACCACGACGACCAGACGTTCTCCTCCAACTTCATCAACGCCGAGGTGGACCGCCGCACCCGCTCCGCCACCGGCATCGGCCACCGCGGCATCTCCACCAGCCTGGTCGCTGCCATGACCTCCCCGCTCGACGAACTCGCCGAACTGGTCGCGGCCCGGATGCTCGCCCTGGCCGTCCGCCGGCTCACCGACACCGCGTCGCCCACCTCCCTGGACGTCCGCGCCCTGGTGCAGGAGATGTTCACCGCCGCCGGCATCGCGCCCGTGTGGCGACGGGAGGCGCTTCCCGTGCCCGACCCGGACCCGGTGCCCAAGGGCACCTCGGAGATCCAGCAGGCCCTGCGCGACCGGCTGGAGGAGATGCAGCGGCTTCTCGGCGACCTGGAGACCCGCCTCAAGCGGCAGGCGCCCGCACTGGCGGACGCCTTCGTGCCGCGGGTGGCCGCCGAGCAACTGCTGCGCAAGGTCGACCTGTTGAGCCTGGAGACGGTCGTCAAGGGCGTGCCCGGCCAGAGCGGCGCCGTCGGACTCGGCTTCCTCGGGATGCTGGAGAACCGCCGTCAGGAACCGGCCCGGCCGCCCGGCGTCGAGGTGCAGCCGCCGTCCGTGCCCCGCATCCACCGCCGGGCCGGCGGCCTGTCGCGGGCCCGCTGGGGCGACGAGGAGGTCCGCGCCGCCCTCGACGAGCAGGACCGCTGGTACGCGTGGCGGGCCAAGGACGTCTGGCACCGCGCCTGGGACGAACAGGAACCGCGCTGGCGCCGCTCGGCGGAGGAACTGCGGCACGACCTCGGCCGGCTCGCCGAGGCCTTCGGCAAGCACCTGGAGGAGGAACCGCGGGCCTGGGACGCGGGGCTCAAGGAGCTGTACGACGACCGCGCCGGCGTCTCCTATCTGCTGCCCCCGCAGAACAGCCTGCGCGACTTCTACGAGGACCTGATCGACCGTCTCGTGGAGAGCGCCCAGGTCGGCCGCGGCGGCGACGAGGCCGACCTGCTGACCCACCTGGTCTCGGCCGACCGCTGGGAGGCCGCCTTCACCGCCGGCCGCCGCAACCCGGCCGCCGCCGTCGCGGAGGTCAAGACCGTCCTGCAGAAGCGGGTCGAGCAGCTGTTCGCCGAGCCCGGCGCCCAGCAGCGGGCCCAGCCCCTGCTGCCCAGCATGGGCACGCTGCTGTCCGCGGCCGTGGGCGACGGCCAGGCCGCCCGCAGCGTCAGCAAGCCCGCGCTGGAGCAGTTCACCTACAAACTGGCCGGCCTGCTCCCGGCCGGCTTCACCCCCGAGGGCAACGGCCCCCTGAAGATCCTCATCACCTACCCCAGCGCCCTCGGCGGCCGGACCGCGATCGAGGACTACCTGGAGAAGGCCCTCCACCTGCCCAAGGGCCGCCGCAGCATCGTCTTCCGGCCCGTGGACACCGACTCGATCACGGTCGTGCTGTTCCGCAGCGAGATGAGCCTGACCGAGGTGCCCGGCGCCCGCGAGGTCATGCGGCAATGGGCCCGCGCCCAGGAGGACCGCCGCGACGACGACGTCCTGCGCTGGCGCCAACGGCTCGGCTACCAGGACGACTGGCTGGCCTGCACCCCCGACGACCGCCGGCACATCCTCCAGCGGCTGCTGTGCGTCATCTGGAACGGCCGCGTCGACGTCCAGGGCGACCCCGCGTCCCCGCAGCGCGTCACCCTGCGCCTGCACGACGAGATGGGCCCCGAGGCCCCCGGCCTCACCCTCCGGCTCGACGACCACCGCGACGACGTGTCCAGCTGGGCGAGCCTGCTGCGCGCCTACGAGCGCTGGGCGCTGCTGGAGGAGGACGCCATCGTCGAGGACTACTGCCGGGTCCTGATGAACACCCTCCCCAACGGTCTCGGCACCTCCGGCAGCCGCCCGTCGCCCCTCTACCTCAAGCTGGTCCACGAAGTCGCGCCGCTCCAGCTCACACTGCTGACCGAACGGGAGCGGACGTACGGCGGCCGGATCGCCGAATGGCTGCGCCCGCTGCGCGAGTTCTGGTCCCTGTCGCTCCCCGGCGCCCTCGACCTCGCGTTCCCCAACGAGGAACGCGCCGTCCAGTCGACGCTGCGCGCGCTGGAGGAGTGGACCCGCATCGGCGGCCGCCCCGGCACCCCACCGCCCCCGCCCCCGCCCCGGCACGAACACCCGGGCGGGACGCCGCCCGGCACCGACCCCGCACCCGCGAACCCATGGCACCGCCCCGCCCCCGCCGAGGCACCGGCCGGCGCGCCCGCCTGGCCCGGCGCGGCGGCCGCGGGCCCGCCCGGCCGCACGTCGCCGCCCGGTGTCGGACCCGCATCCGCGCCCGCGGACCCGTGGCACCGTCCCGCGCCCGCCGAGGCACAGGGCGGCGCGCCGTCCTGGTCCGGTGCGGTTAACGGGGACCCGTCCCGTCGGGCCGCCGAGGCCGGCCCGGACGGGTCGGCGAACGGCACGCCCTGGTGGCCCGCCGAGGCGGGCCCGCCCCCGGGCGGCGCGCCCGCCGAGGGGGCCCCGCCGCCCTGGCCCGGCTCCGAAGCCGCCCGGCAGGAGCAGCACGGCGGCCCCCTCGGGCCGACGCAGGTGCCCACCGCCGGCCGCACGGTCCCCGTCTCCGAGCAGCCCGTCGGCTACCCGCCCTACCCGGACCGCGCCCCGGCCGACCCGCCCTGGCCCGGCGCCGACCCCTCGGCGCCCTGGGGGATCGCCCACAGCGACGGCCAGGACGACTGGAACGACGCGGGCGAGCACGATCCCTGGAAGGGAGACCCGCGGTGACCGACGTCAGGCCCGGCGACGGCGACGCCGACGGCGTCCGCGTACTCGACCTGCGGCCGCCGCCGGGCCGCCCCGCCGACCCGGCCGCCGCCCAGCGGAAGGCGCAGGAACAGCTCGCCCGCGCCCGCCGCGGCGGACCCGGACCGCTGCGCCTGCTCGTCCTGGACACCGCCGTCGGCCTCACCGCCCACACCGCCGCCTACGAACGCGTCATGGGCCACCCGGCCCCGTCGGCGCCGCAGGTGCTGTGCGTCGCGGTCGGCGACGTGCCCCCCGCCGCGGCCGAACCGGGCGGCGCGCCCGGTTCGGGCCGCCGACTGCGGCTGCCCACCGTGCTCGGCACGGCCGGCGCCGCCGTCCTGTGGGTCTCCGACCCGAGCGGCGCGGCGCAGGAACCGGACCCGCGCCCCGTCGCGGTGCGGACCGCCGAGAGCGAGGCGGCCGTCGCCCTGCTGGTCGAACTGCTGCGCCCGCCCGAGCTGTTCGACGAGGTGCTGGACAAAGCCCTGCGCTGCCCCTCCGCCACCGCCGCGCTCTCCGCCCACGTCCTCGCCTACGACCTGCCCGCCGAGGCCCGCGACCGGGCCTGGCGCGCGGCCCTGGCCCGGTTCGCCGGCGACCCGGCCGCACCGGCCACCGGCGTCGAGACCGCCCCGGCGCCCGAGGATCTGCCCAGGGCACTGGCCGAACTGCTGCCGGACGGCGCCGCCGCCCCTGCGCGGCGGATGCTGCGCCCCGACGGACCGGTCGCCGCGGAACGCGACTCCTGCGCGAGGGCCCTGGACGCCGCCGACACGGCCTGGTCGGACCTCGCCCGGCCGCTCGCGCTGCTCACCGGCAAGACCGCCGCGCAGGCCCTGCCCCGGGCCGTCGAGGACGCCTCCCGCGGCCTGCGCCGCTACCGCGACGTCGTCGCCCGCGTCCTGCGCGAGAGCGGGGCACCCGGCGTCCCGCCCGCCGAGTCCGCGGCCCTGCTCGACCGGCTGGGGGTCACCCCGCCGGCCGGCCCGCGCTCCACGGCGCGGCCCGAGCGCGCCGCCGAGTTGGAGCTCGGCGCGTTCGCCGTCGGCCTGCTCTCCCGGGGCCTGGCCCTGCACACGGTGGCCGGCCGGCTCACCTCGCTGTCCGAGCAGGTCGCCACGGTCCCGGCCGCCGGCCTGGCCGCCCGCCTCGACCAGCGCTGCCCGACGGAGCTGCCCGGCCGGGTCAGCCTCTCCCACCCCTTCGGCTTCGCCTCCGCCGGACCCGGGCGGCTCGCCGCGCTCGCGGCGCTCGTCGCCCTGGCCGGGCTCGGCCGCCTGCCGGGCCTCGCGCTGGCCGTCGTACCGGTCCTGGTGCTGCTGGCGGGCGGGGCGCTGGCCGCCGCCCGCCGCCCCGCCCCGGCCGTGCGCGGCCCGATCCGCCAGGCCGTCGGATCCCGCACGGCGGCCGTCGCCCTCGGCGCCGCCGGCGCGTTCCTCCTGGGGCGGCTCCTGGAACCGCCCCTGTGGATCGGGGCGATCGGCGCGGCGGTGGCCGCCTCGGCCTGTCTGCTGCTGGTCTGCGCCGACTGGGTGCGGGCCGTGGACGACTGGTGCGAGAGCACCGGCCTCGCCCTGCTGCGCCACGGCCTGGACGGCGTCGACGCCGTGCTGGCCGACGCGATGCGCCGGCAGTGGTGGGCCGCCGACGAACGCACCCGGTGCGCCGACTCCGCCCGCGCCCTCGCGGTCGTCCTGCGCCGCAGCGCCGCCGAGGCGCACGGCAGCCGGACCGCGCACCCCCCGACCGTCCCCGGACAGCCGGACGCCGCCGCGTATCCGCTCCAGGGCGATCCCGCCCGCGCGGGCCGGACCGGCGACGGCTGGACGGCCGACACCTGGACGGCCGACACCTGGTCGGACGAGGACTGGTCGGAGGACCCCTGGAGCGAGCGCCCCGCCGACGCGGGCCCCTGGGACGACGTGCCCCGGCGCAAGGACCCCGCCTTCGACGAGCCACCGCCCGCGCACGAGCCGCCGCAGGCCCACGCCGACGGCCGTCCCGCCGCCCCCGACGCACCGCACTGGCTCGTGCACACCACCGCCGACGGCGGCCCCGAACTGCTGCCCACGCTGGTGGCCGACCTCGCCGACGCCACCGTCGACGCCCTCCACCGGTTCTGGGGAGCCGCCGGACCGGCCTCGACCGCGCACCGGCCCGCCGACACCCTCGCGGAGGCCGTCCGCGAGGGCTTCGGCACCGCCCGCCGCCACCTGGAACGCTGCGGGGTGCTGGCCGTGCCCCCCTTCGCCCGGCACGGCCGCCGCCGCGGTGACGCCATGGCCCTGCTCGGCAGCGGCCTGCGACCCCTGCGCGAGGCCCTGACCCCCGAGGCCGCCGACCGGCTGCGCTCGCTGTGCTCCACGGCCCAACTCCCGCTGCTCAGCCGGGACCCGACGGCCATGCACGTCATCCGCTTCGCCCCGCGGGCGGTACGCACCGCGCTCGGCCCGGCCGCGGGCCCGGGCCCGGGTCCGGCGCTCGCGTCCGCGCCCGACGACGCCGTCTGGATGTCGTCCGGTCGCTTCGTCGGCGCGATCAGACTGACCGCCCTGCGCCCGGGGGCGGTCGAGACGGTACGGATCCGCGTGCGGGCCGCGGACGACGACAAGGCGGACAGCCGGATGTCGCACGGCGACAGTGGGGGAGCCTCATGGTGAACGACGACAACGCGCGAGCCGACGGCGAGTTCGAGGAGCTGAGCATGGTCTCCCCGCAGGGCGCCCCGCTGCGGGTCGAGGTCCGCTTCGGACCCGACCTGCCGCGCCTGGTCCGCCCGCCCGCCGTCGGCCGGCGCGTGCAGTTCGGGGACGAGCGGACCGGCCTCCAGGTGCGGCTGCCGGAAGCCGAGTCGGCCAACGAGCCGGCCCAGACCGCCATCGAGGCCGAGACCGCGGCCGTCCTGGCCGTGCACCGCGCCTACTCCGGAACCCGCTACAGCGGCCTCTTCCCGGTGCCGATCGGCTACGACATCAACGCCGCCGAACCCTTCATCGTCTACGCCGCCCCCCGCGGCCGCTCGGTCGCCGCCCTCGCCCAGGGCGTCTCCACCAGCCAGCAGCGGGTCATCGAGCGCGATCTCGTCCTCGCCGTACGGCTCATGGAGGCCGTGGGACTGGTCCACCAGGGCCTCGTCCCGGCCGCCGTGCGCTGGGACGACCACGGCATCCAGCTCTGGGACCTCGGCTCCGTCACCCACCTCGGCCGCCCCCGCAGGCCCTACGGCATCCCGCCCTACGCCGCCCCCGAACAGCGCCACGGCGAGGGCTTCACCGACGCGCGCGACGCCCTGTGGAGCGTGGGACAGATCATGCACCAACTGGTCACCGGACGCCCCGGACATCCCGACGGCCCCTCCGCCGACCTCCCCGCCCACCCCTCCCTCGCCCAGACCCTCGCCCCGGTCTTCGCACCCCGCGCCACCGACCGGCCGCTGCCCGGAACGCTGCTGCAACTGCTCATGCCCGGCGCCGGAGCCGACTTCCCCGCCGCCGCCCAGCCCGACCCGCTCGACCCCTGCCGGCGCGACTTCGACGCCGCGATGCTCCGCAAACGCGCCTCGCTGCGCCGCGCCCCGCTCCCACCACCGCCGTCCGCCCCGCCCTACGCACCGCGGTCCGCCCCGTCGTTCGCACCACCCCCGGCGCCGCCCTGGCGCGGCGAACCCCGGCCGCCCGCCGACCCCGCCGAGGCCACGAGCACCTGGCTCTACGGCGGCAGCACCACCCACGATCCCGAGACCGCCGGCACCGACAGGGGTGGCTACCGATGAGCCCGTTCACCGCCGGCCCGACCGGCGCCGACATGCTCTGCCCCTACTGCCTGGAGGTCGTCTCCTACGACGACCGCCACCTGTTCGTCCGCGACGAGCGCCAGCAGTACCAGACCCTCGACCTGAGCGGCCAGACCAGCCCGCTGCGCCGGGCCGACACCCTGCGCTCCGCCTACCAGCGCTGCCGCAACACCGACGGCGTCACCCCCCACTACATCCCCGTCCCCTACCTCACCAACGGCAGCCCGCTCACCGTCGCCATGGTCGGCGACTCCGCGACCGGCAAGACCCACCTGCTCACCCAGATGATCGGCGAGATCACCGACGGCGGCCTGGAGCCCTACGGCATCACCTGGCAGTCCGTGAACCCGCAGGACCACCGCGAGTTCATGGAGGAACAGGTCGACGTGCTGCGCTCGGGCCGGATGCTGGAGCACACCCCGCAGCTGGAGACCTCCGCCACCTTCGAGGAGGCCCTGCTGCTCACCGGCGCCGACGGCAGAACCCGTCCGCTCGCCTTCTTCGACCTCAGCGGCGAGGACCTGCGGCGCACCGACGCCCTGCTGCGCTTCATGCTCGGCGTGGACGCGCTGATCTTCGTCGTCGATCCGCTGCGCGCCCTGCCGCACGCCCAACTCGACCCGCTGCGCGGCGCGTTCCACTACACCCGCGGCGGCGACCCGGCCTTCCAGACCGTCCTGGACCGGTTGCCCCGCCACGGCACCTATCTCGGGGTCGCCGCGGCCGTGGTGATCAACAAATGCGATCTGCTGCGCTTCGAACCGCCGGTCGACCGCTGGCTCTCCCAACCGGCCATGCCCCAGGTCTCCGCCGCCCGCTTCCGCGCCGAGAGCTGCGACGCCTACGCGTTCCTGCGCCACCACGCGGGACCCGCCTGGGTACGGCCGTTCGACACCGTGCTGCGCTGCACCCTGCACTTCGCCTCCGCGACCGGCAGCCAGTACCGCGACGACCGCTTCGTGCACGGGGTCCGGCCGCGCCGCGTCCTCGAACCGCTGGTCTCCGTGCTCTCGATGTGCGGCATGATCGCCGACACCGGCGCCGACGGTCCCGCCGAGGTGGGGATGTGAGCGACGGGATCGGCGTGGTCGACCAGATGGTGTTCCGGTGGGCCGGCAACCGGGGCCCCACCCGCGGGGCCGGCATCACCGCGGTCGCCTACTCCTGCGAGGAACGCCTCGCACGCGAACTCGTGGAACAGCGCGGCTCGGTGCTGCGGGTGAAGGGCGGCGGCAGCCGCACCAGCGTGGTGCGGCTGATCCACGACGACCGGGCGGTCCTGCTGCGCAGGATGCCGGACACCGACGGCATCAGCCGCCGCAACACCGTGTGCCACGCCCTCATGGCGCCGGCCGCCACCCTCACCGCCCGCCTCTGCCTGGCCCTCGGCTCCGGGCCCTGGAAGGAGGACGGCTGGCTCGACGAGGCCCGGGGCACGATCCCGCGCATGGACCTCAAGGCCGTCCAGGAGCTGGCGGACCGGCGCCAGGGCCCCCTGAAGGACGGCGTCCTGCACATCCGGCAACCGCTGGTCCGCCTGGTCGCCGAGCTCGTACGCACCCCGGGCGGCCGGGTGTCGGCCCTCGTCGGCGACCTGGAGTCGGCCGCCGACGCCGCCCGCGGCGCCCGCGCCGAGACCGACGAAGAGCCCCCCGACCCCGCCCTGTCGGCCCTGTGGGCCCTGTGCGACATCTTCGGCAACTGGCTGGGCAACGACGGCTGGACGTACGCCACCTACGACACCTCGGACGCCCATCCGCACCGCGTGGTCTTCGTCCCGGACTGGCGCCGCTCCCACACCCAGGACAACGACCTGCGCCGCATCAAGCTCACCGACACCGACCGCGACCGCGCGGTCGAGCTCGCGGAGCAGCTGGTCACCCACTACCGCAACTGGCTCACCACCCGCTCCCAGGACAAGTACCCACGCCCCCTGCAACGCGTCCCCGACGCGGCGTCCCTCCCGGAGGAGGACCGCTACGACGTCATCCACGGCGCCCTGACGGGCCAACTCCGCCACCCCCGCCTCCACCCCCGCCCCCCGGCCCCCCGGCCGCCCGCCGCTCCCGCCGCCCCCTCCCCTCCGGAGGTGAACCCCGGCGAGGACGAGCCGGGCCTCTGGGTCGACGAACACCTCTGGACCGAGCCCGCGCCGACGGCAGAGCCGGAGCCGGAACGACGCGACACTGCGGCCCGCAGCGAGAGCCCGCACCGCGAAAACCCGCGCCGCGAGAGCCCGCACCACCCGGAGATCGGCGACCCGGGCGTCCCCGAGACGGCCACGCCGCCGGACCCGCGCGAGGACTCCTGGCCGACCGTCGCACCCGCCGTGCCCGTCGCGACCGTCATGCCCGTCAGTCCGACGGCGGTGCCGCCCACCGAGCCGCCGCCGCCACCGCCTCCTCCACCACCGTCGGCACCTCCTCCACCACCACCGCCCCCGGTGCCCGCCGCGCCGACGAGCACCGCGCCCACCGTGGCCGTCCCGCCCCGGCCCGAACGCCCGCCCGCCGTCGGCGCCGCGGACTCCTACCGGCAGGACGGCCCGCCGCTGTCGCAGCACGAGCGCGCGGCGATCCTGGAGGAGGTGTTCGACATCCACTTCCTGGACGTCCTCCCGCAGCCGAAGCCCAAGAAGCGCCTCAAGGCGAGGCAGCCGATGCAGCACAGGGTCCGCGAGGAACTGGTGAGACAGCTGATGGAGCCGCACCCCCCGCACGCCGACGAGCTGCGCAAAAACCTCAAGGACAGGCTCCTGAGCGAGGCGACGCTGACCGACCTCGTCCACATCCTGGGGGCGCGGCTGAACTGCCAGGCCCAGAACCTCGTCCTGGCCACGCTGGGGGAGCGTGACTACACGGACACGGAGCTGGGCGACCTGTGCAGGAGCCTGCTGTACGAACGTCTGCTGCTGCGGCCCCGGCCCCGGCACGCCGACCCCGCCGTCGAGGACGGCCTGGAGAACCGGGCCGTCCAGGTGGCCCTCTGGCTGCTGTACTGGCTGGTCGCGCCCAGGGCCGCACAGCTGCTGCCCACGCTGAACAACTTCCTCGCCCAGCTGGCGGAGTCGGAGGAGTTCGTCGACCGCCAACTCCTCCAGGACATCCTCGTCCGGGACTGGCCCGCCGCAGTGCCCGAGCTGCCCAACACCGCGTTGCGGGTGGCCGTGCGAGGGCTCTACAAACACCACGGTCTGTGCGTCACCGACCTCGATTGGCCGGCCTGAGCGGGCAGGCCCGAGGGGCAGGTCAGCGGGCAGTTCAGCGGGCAGGTCAGAGGGGGTCCACTTCTTCTGCACACCGGGTTTCTACGCTCCCGTGGCACCGTCCACCCACCCGACCCAGGGAGTCTCCATGACACTCGTCATCGCCGTCGCGGCACCGTTCCACGGCCATGTTCAGCCGGTCCTCACCGTGACCGCCGACCTGGTGCGGCGCGGACACGAGGTCGTCGTGCTGACCGGGGCCCGGTTCGCCGAGGACGTGCGGGCCGTCGGCGCCCTGCATGTGGCGCTGCCGCCCGAGGCGGACTTCGACGACCGCAAGCTCGACCTGTACTTCCCCGAGCGCGCCGCCCTTCCGCCGGGACCGGCGCAGCTGTCGTACGACCTGAAGCACATCTTCGGCGACCCGACCGCCGCCCAGTACCGCGCGCTCACCACCCTGCTGGCCCGCCGGTTCCCGGCGTCCGTCGTGATCGGCGACCCGTACTTCTGGGGGGCCACGGCGCTCTCCCTGTCCGCCGCGCCCGGGCATCGGCCGGTCACCGTCAGCCTCGGCATCACCCTGCCGACCGTGCTCAGCGAGGACGCGCCCCCCATCGGGTTCGGGCTGCCGCCGCTGCGGGGGGAGGACGCGAAAAAGCGGCACCGAGAGATGAACGACCAGGTCAGGGAGGTCTTCGCCGACACCCAGCGGCATATCGAGGAGAACTTCGGAGAGAGCGGCGTCGAACTGCCGGGCTTCCTCCTCGACACGCTGGTCACCGCGCCGGACCACTACCTGCAGCTGACGGTCCCGGGCTTCGAGTATCCGCGCGCCGACCTGCCGCGCTCGTTCCGGTTCGTCGGACCGCTGCCCGCCACGCCCCCGCGGCCGCAGCCGCTCCCGGACTGGTGGGGGGAAGTGAAGTCGGCGCGGCGGCCGGTCGTCGTGGTCACCCAGGGGTCGTTCGACAACTGGGACCTCGGACGGCTGGTGCGGCCCGCGGTGGAGGCGCTCGCCGACGAGGACGCCCTCGTCGTGGCCGTCACGGGACGCGCCGACGGGCCCGCCGAGGTCCGTGCGGCGGGGCCGGTGCCGTCGAACGCGCGCATCGGCGGCTACGTCCCGCTCGACATGCTCCTGCCGTATGCCTCGGTGCTGGTCACCAACGGCGGGTACGGCGGTGTGCACGAGGCCCTGCGGCACGGGGTGCCGCTCGTCGTCGGCGGGGACGGGGAGGACAAGCCGGAGGTGGCGGCCCGCGTCGAGTGGAGCGGGGCGGGGCGCGATCTGCGGACCGGCCGGCCGTCGCCCGAAGCCGTGCGGGACGCCGTGCGGACCGTGCTGGCCGAACCCGGACACCGCAGGCGCGCGGCCGAGTTGCAGGCGGAGTTCGAGCGCCATGACGCGCTCGCGGCCATCGCCGAGGTGGTCGAATGGGCGTAGGCGCAGGCATAGAGGTAGACGTTGCCGCGCCGCGCCCGGAATGTCCTGCCCCGTGAGCGGCGGCCCCGCCGCTGCCTAGCATGACCTCCGCTGGCTGACGGGTGCGGAGGGGTTCATGTCGCCGATGCCGTTGCGGTTCACGGTCCTCGGGGAAGTGCGGGTCTGGCGGGGCGGGGCGGAGGTGGATCCGGGCCCGCCGCTGCGCCGTACGCTCCTCGCGCTGCTGCTGGCCGGGGCCGGTTCCCCGGTTCCGCTGCCGGAGATCGTCGAGGCGCTGTGGGCGGACCCGCCCCCGGCTCGCGCGGTGAACATGGTGCACCGTCATGTCGGCGAGCTGCGGCGGTTGTTGGAGCCCGGACTGCCCAACCGGGCCGAAGGCAGCCTGCTGTTGCGCGGCGCCGGCGGCTACCGGCTGATGGCGCCGCCCGACTCCGTGGACCTGCTGATCCTCCGTCGACTGGTGCACACGGCACGGGAAGCGCTGCGGCGCGACGATCCGGAGCGGGCCGTCGAGGTGTTCGCGGACGCGCTCGCGCTGCGCCGCGGCCCGGCCGCCGGCTGCCCGGCCCATGCCGCCCCGCATCCCGTCTTCAGGGAACTGGACCGCGAGTACGACGCCGTGGTGCGCGAGGCGGCCGACGCGGCGCTCGGCTGCGGCCGGGCGGACCGTGTCCTGCCCGCGCTGTCCGGCAGCGCGGCCCGCCACCCGCTCGACGAGGGACTTCAGGCCCTGCTCGTCCGCGCCCTCGCGGCGACCGGCCGCCGGGCCCAGGCGCTGGAGGTGTTCCGCGCGACGGCCGCCCGGCTCACCGACGAGCTGAGCGTCGACCCCGGCCCCGAACTGATCGCCGCCGCCCGCCGCGCAGCCGTCCCGGACCCCGCGGAAACACCGGCCGCCCCGAACCCCGCCGCGGTCCCCCCGCCCACCCCGGCCCCCCTGCCGCTCCGGCCCGCCCAACTCCCGCCCGCCATCCCGGTCTTCACCGGCCGCACCACCGAACTGACCCACCTACGAGCCCTACTCACCACCCCACCCACCCCCTCCGACACCCCCACGCCCCGGCTCACCACTCACGGCCCCGCCGACTCCGGCGGCCCCGCGGCCGTGCTCGCCGATCCCGGAACGCCGTATGCCCCGTCCGCGGACCCCGGTGGGCCTGCGGCCCTGCTCGCCGACTCCGGCACCCCGTCCGCCCCCGCTGCCGACCCCGGCGCCTCCTTCGCCCCGTCCGCCGACCCCGCCGCCTCCTTCGCCCCGTCCGCCGGCCGCACCCCCGTGATCGGAGTCATCGGTGGGCCCGCCGGTGTCGGGAAGACCGCTCTTGCCGTGCGGTTGGCGCATGACGTGGCTGATCGGTTTCCTGATGGGCAGCTGTATGTCAATCTGCGTGGCTTCGACCCGAGCGCGCCGCCCCTGAGTCCGCAGGCCGCCTTGCGGGGCTTCCTGGACGCCCTCGGGGTGCCGGCCGCGCGCATGCCGGACGGGCTCGACGCCCAGGCCGCCCTGTACCGCGCTCTGCTGGCGGGCCGCAGACTGCTGGTGCTGCTCGACAACGCCCGTGACGCCGACCAGGTCCGGCCGCTGCTGCCCGGCGCACCCGGCTGCCCGGTGCTCGTCACCAGCCGCGCCCGGCTCACCGGCCTGCTCCGCGCCGACGGCGCCCGTCCGCTCACCCTGGACGTGCTCACGCCCGCCGAGGCCCGCTCCGCGCTGGCCCTGCGGCTCGGCGTCGCCCGGGTGTCCGCCGAGCCGGACGCGGTGCGGGAGATCGTCTCGCTCACCGCGGGGCTGCCCCTCGCCGTGGCCATGGTCGCCGCCCGCGCCGCCACCTTCCCCGCGTTCGCGCTGGCGACCCTGGCCGAGCAGCTGCGGGCCGCGCACGGCGGCCTGGAGGCGTTCCGCGACTCCGACCCCGCCACCGACGTCCACGCGGTGTTCTCCTGGTCCTACGAGGCGCTCGGGATCGCCGCGGCCCGGCTCTTCCGGCTGCTCGGCCTGCACCCCGGGCCGGAGTTCACCGTGCCGACAGCCGCCGCCCTCGCGGGCGAACCCGTCGCCAGGACCCGGATCCTGCTCGCCGAACTCGCCGACGCCCACCTGCTCGCCGAGCGCGCGCCCGGCCGGTACGCCTGCCACGACCTGCTGCGCGCGTACGCCGGCGAACTCGTCCACGCCACCGACAGCGCGGGCGAACGGCGGGCCGCCGTCCGTAGGCTGCTCGACCACTGTCTGCACACCGCACACGCCGCCGCGCTGCTCTTCGACGCCCCGACGTCCGTCATCACCCCCGTCGCACCGGCCGAGCCGGCCCTGCCGTCCGTACGACCGCAGCCGCTCGCCGACGAGAGCGCCGCCCTGGCCTGGCTCACCTCCGAGCGGCCGGTCCTCCTCGGCGCGCTGCGCCTGGCCGTGGACCACGGACTCGACGCCCATGTCTGGCAGTTCGCCTGGACCCTGGAGCGCTTCCACGAACGCTGCTGCCACTGGCCCGAGTACCTCGCCCTGCAACGCACCGCGCTCGCGGCCGCCCGACGCCTCGACGACCCCGTCGCCCTCGCCCAGACCCACCGCGCGCTCGGCCGCGCCTGCATGATGCTGCGGCTCGACGACGAGGCCCTCGGCCATCTCCGCGCCTCGCTCGACGAATCGGCCCGGGACGTCGACCAGCGGGCCCAGTCCCATATCTCCCTGTGGGCCCTGCGGACCCGCCAGGGCCGGCACGCCGACGCCCTCGACGAACTCGCGCCCGCCCTCGGCCTGTACGAGGCCTCGGGCGCGCGCAGGGGACAGGCCGACGTGCTCGTCGCCACGGCCTGGGGACAGGCCTGCCTGGGCGACGGCCGCCGCGCGCTCACCCTCGCGCACCGCGGGCTCGCCCTGTTCCAGGAACTCGGCATTCGCCTCGCCGAGGGATACACCTGGGACGCCATCGGCCACGTCCACGCCCAACTCGGCGCGCACGAGCGGTCGGTGACCTGCTATCAGCGCGCACTCGCCTTGTTCCGGGAGGTCGGCGACCTCTACAACGAGGCCTGCGTACGCGACCGGCTCGGCGACGCCCGGCTCGCGGCCGGCCACCCCGGGGACGCGCTCGGCGCCTGGCGGCGCGCCCGGGACGCCTTCCGGGACTTCGACCCCGTCGCGGCGGCCGAGGTGCAGCGCAAGATCGACCGTCATCGGCCCCCGCCCCCGCCTGCCGCCCTGGTCACAGCCCCGTTCACAAGCCAGGCACACTTCGTCCACTGCGTCCTGCCTAAGCTCCCGCCACCTTCGAGCGGCCAGGAGAGTCCATGAGCCGCCGAGGAGCAAGGAGCACTCTTCAGTGACGTACAACATGATCAACGGCAACCGGCTGTTCCACACCGTCGAAGGGCCCGCGGCGGACCGCGAGGGCGAGACGGTGCTGCTCGTGCACGGCGCGACCTGCGACTCGCACGACTGGTCGGCGCAGATCGGCGCGTTCTCCGCGCGCCACCGGGTGATCGCGCCGGACCTGCGCGGCCACGGCCGGTCCTCCGGGCTGACGGGCGGACAGCGCCCGCGCGACTTCGCCTCCGACCTGGCGGAGCTCCTGGACAGCGTCGACGCCGGGCCGGTCGTCGTCGTGGGGCACTCGCTGGGCGCGCTCGTCGCCTCGGTGCTCGCGGTCGAGTACCCGTCCCTGGTGCGGGCCGTCGTCGCGGTGGACCCCGCGTACGGATTCGAGGCGGAGTTCGCCCCGCAGCTCGCCGCCGCCTTCCGGGTCCCGGACCCGGTCGGCACCGCCGCGGCGGTCCTCGGCGGCCTGGAGAACACCGCCGAGGCCGGACCCGAGGCGGAGGCCCTGCGCGTCCAGCACCGCAGGCGGGTCCTGGCCATGGACCCGATGACCGTACGGGACGTCTTCCAGGGCCTGTTCGACGAGGCGGCCACCCCGCTGACCGTGCGCCCGGGCGTCGAGGCCTACCTGGCGCGCCGCACCTGCCCGGTGCTGTCGCTGTCGGCGGCCGACTCCCTCAAGGCCAAGGGGATAGACGGGGACTGGGAGGAGAACCTGACCCGGCACCCGCACAGCGCGTCCGTGGTGCTCGAAGGGGTCGGCCACTGGCTGTTCCAGGAGCGGCCGGCCGAGTTCAACGCGCTGGTACTGGGCTGGATCGACGGGCTGCCGTCCGCCTGAGCGAAGACGGGCGGTACACGGGGACGACGTACACACGGGGCATACAAGGATAATGGTGACGATGCGGTTCGCGGTCATGGGGCCGGTGCGGGTCTGGCAGGACGACGGGGAGATACGGCTGGGGGCGGCCCAGCAACGCCTCCTGCTGGCCCTGCTGATGGCGCACGCGGGGCGGCCCGTGCCCATGGAGGAGATGCAGCAGGCACTCTGGGGCGAGGCGCCGCCGGGCTCGCCCACGAACGCCGTGTACCGGCACATCGGAGTGCTGCGCCGGCTGCTGGAGCCGGGGTTGCCGCTCCGGGCGCCCGGCAAGTGGCTCGTCAGGGACGCGGGCGGCTACCGGCTGAACGCGTCCCCCGAGACCCTGGACGTACTGCGTTTCCGGGAGTTGGTACGGCGGGCGAGGGAAGCCGAGCGGACGCGCGGCCCCGCCGCGGGCTCGTCCGAATCCGCCGTGCCGCTCTACGTCGAGGCACTCAACCTGCGCACCGGGGCCGTCGCCACCGGCGTCCCGGTGGAGGCGCGGTCCCACCCCGCCTTCAACGCGCTGGAGCGCGAGCACCTCGCGGTGGTGAAGGAGGCCGCCGACGTGCTGCTGGCGGCGGGTTCGGCCGGACGCCTGCTCGCCGTCCTGCACCGCGCCGCCGCCGAGCATCCGCTCGACGAACAGCTCCAGGCCCGCCTCGTGCGCGTCCTGGCCGCCACCGGCCAGCGGGCCGAAGCGCTCGACACCTGGCAGCGGATACGCGCCGGGCTCGTCGCCGAACTGGGCGTCGAGCCCGGCCCCGAACTGCGCGCCGCACAACGCGACGTCCTGCGCGAGGGCACCCCCGCCCCCACGACGCCCGCCCCCAGAGCGTCCGCTCCGACGACGCCTGCCCCCACGACGTCCGTTTCCGCGACGGCCGGGCGGACGAAGCCCGTCGCGCCGTCCCCGGGCGGTCGTACCGCGGCCGCCCGCCTGTTCGTGGTGCCCGACGCGCCGGGGCGGACGCAGCCGTCGGGGCTGCGCACGGCGGACGCGGCGCCCCAACCCCCCGATCCCTTCGTCCGGCCCGCCCAACTCCCCGCCGACCTGCCCGCCTTCGCCGGCCGGCGGACCGAACTCGCCCAGGTGGCGCAGACGTCGGCGACCGAGACCCCGGGCATGCGGATCGCCGTGATCAGCGGCATGGGCGGAATCGGCAAGACCACGCTCGCGGTGCGCTGGGCGCACCGGATCGCCCACCGCTTCCCGGACGGACAGCTGTTCCTGAACCTGCGCGGCTTCGACCCGGGCGGAGCCGTGACCGACCTGGGGCAGGCCCTGCGCGGCTTCATCGAGGCCCTCGGGGTGCCTCCGCAGCGCATCCCGGCCGAGCCGGACGCCCAGACCGGGCTCTACCGCAGCCTGCTGGCCGGACGCCGGGTGCTGATCGTGCTCGACAACGCCCGCGACGCCGAACAGGTGCGCCCGCTGCTCCCGGGCAGCCCCGGCTGCCTGGTCGTCGTCACCAGCCGCGACCGCCTCCTCGGCCTGGTCACCGCCGAGGCCGCGCGCCCCCTGGCCCTGGACCGGCTGCCGGACGCCGAGGCCCGCGAGTCCCTGACCCGCCGCCTCGGCGCCGACCGCGTCCAGGCCGAACCGGCCGCCGTCGACGAGATCGTCGCCCGGTGCGCCGGCCTCCCGCTGGCCCTGGCCGTCGTCGCCACCCGGGCCGCCGCCCACCCGGACTTCCCGCTCGCCGCGATCGCCGACGAACTGCGCACGACCCACGGCAGCCTCGACGCGTTCACCGACGCGGACCCGGCAGGCGACGTACGGGCGGTCTTCTCCTGGTCGTACCGGGCGCTGAGCCCCGGCGCGGCCCGGCTGCTGCGCCTGCTGTCCCTGCACCCGGGCCCGGACGCCACCCTGCCGGCCGCCGCGGCCGCCACCGGCGACCGCCCGGACGAGGTCCGCCGGCTGCTGGCCGAGCTCACCCGGTCCCATCTGCTCACCGAGCACGCGCCCGGCCGGTACGTCTGCCACGACCTGCTGCGCACCTACGCGAGCGAACGCGCCGTCGAGGAGGACGGCGCGGGCGAGCGGGAAGCCGTCGTGCGGCGTCTCCTCGACCACTACCTGCACTCCGCGCACGCCGCCTGCCACGTCTACTCGCCGTTCTGGCGGCTCAACCCGCTGCCCGCGGCCGCCCAGGGGGCGCGCCCCGAGACCTTCGCCGACGACGCGCAGGCGCTGCGCTGGTACACGGCCGAGTCGGAGGTGCTGCGCGCCGTCGCCAAGCGGGCGACGGCACGCCGGGACGACGCCCATGTCTGGGGCCTGGCCTGGTCCCTGGAGCGGTTCATGGACCGGCAGGGCCACTGGCACGACTCCGCCGCACTCCAGCGCGCCGGTCTGGAGGCGGCCGTCCGCGACGGCCACCGCACCGCACAGGCCCATCTGCACCGCGGCCTGGCCCGCGCCTCGGCCCGCCTGGAGCGCCACGACGAGGCCCGGACCCAGGTCCGGCACTCCCTCGACCTGTTCGCCGAGCTCGGCGACCGGCTCGGCCTCGCCCACGCCCACCGCAGCCACGGCTGGCTGCTCGACCGGCTCGGCGACCACGACGGAGCCCTCGACGCGTCCGGCCGGGCGCTCGCCCTCTACCGGGCCCTCGACGAACGCATCGCGCAGACCAGCGCGCTGCACGCCCTCGGCCGGACCCATCTGTCGCGGGGCGAACACCGCAGGGCGGCCGCCTACTTCGAGGAGTCCCTGACCGGCCTGGCCGGCCACGACGGAACCCGGTACGCCGAGGCCGGCGCCTGGGACAGCCTCGGCATCGCCCGCCACCGCCTGGGCGAACACCCGCGGGCCCTCGCCGCCTACCAGTGCGCGCTCCGGCTCTACCGCGAGGTCGGCGACACGTTCAGCGAGGCCGGGACGCTGTGCCGGCTCGGCGACACCTACCTCGCCACCGGCGACTCCGGATCGGCCCGCACGGTCTGGGAGCGCGCGCTGCGCTTCCTGGCCCGCACCGACCCGACGGCGGCCCGCGAGATCCGCACCAGGCTGTCGGCCCTCGGCGACGAGGTTCCGGCGCCGCGGATCGCGGCCGTGTCGTCAGCGGCCGAGCTCTGACCCACCACCCCGTTCCGCCCTTCCACCGCAAGGAGTTCCCGAGATGCGCATAGGTATCGCCGTACCGCAGTACGGCTTGTTCGCGACGCCCGAGGCGATCGTGGAGGTGGCCACGGCCGCCGAGGAACTCGGCTTCGACAGCCTGTGGGCCTCCGACCGCATCCTCACCCCGCACGAGCCGAGCGACCCGTACCCCGGCGGGGACGGCACCATGCCCGACGAGTACCGCACCTTCCTCGATCCGCTCGCCGTCCTCACCCTGGCCGCCGGCGCGACCCGCCGCGTCCGGCTCGGCACCAGCACCCTCAACGCGCTGTGGCACGCTCCGGTCCTCCTCGCCCGCACCCTCACCACGCTGGACGTGATCAGCCACGGACGACTGGACGTGGGCATCGGACTCGGCTGGCTGCGCGACGAGTACCGGGCCGTCGACGTGCCGTGGGAGAACCGCGCCGGCCGCCTGGAGGAGTGGCTCGACGTGGCGGAGGCCGTCTGGACCGACGGGACCGTCCGCCACGACGGCGAACGCTGGACGATCCCGGCCTCGCACATCGGCCCCAAGCCGGTGCAGAGTCCGCGCCCCCCGATCCTCCTCGGCGGTTTCTCCCCCGCCTCCCTGGAGCGGATCGGCCGCCGCGCCGACGGCTGGCTCGCGGTCGGCATGCCGGTCCCCTATCTGACCGCGATGTGGAACACGATCCGGCAGACCGCCGAGGCCGCCGGCCGCGACGCGGACGCGCTCCGCATGGTCCTGCGGGTCAACCCGACGGTGACCGCCGAGGAGGCCCCGCCGGAGGAGGCGCCGACCCGGGGAACGGTCGCCCAGATCACCGACTACCTCCTCGGCGCGGCCGAAGCGGGCGCGGACGAGGTGCTGATCGACCTCCAGCAGACGGCCACCACGACCGCCGAACTGCTCGACCTGGCCGAAGCGATGATCAAACGGCTCCGCCTCTGACGACCACTCCCGCGCGGAGCCGCCGCTGAGCGCACCGCTGGAAGTGCCGCGATGTGCCGTCGTGGCTGGTCGCGCACCCGCGCCCCTTCAGGGCGCTGCCGACCTCCCCCGACCCGCCTACCCGAGGCCGCCGCCTCCCACGGCCGGTACCGGTCCGGCCGTGGGAAGGCCCGCGAGCCACTCCAGAACCAGGGCGTCGAAGTCCTCCGGGCGCTCCTGGAAGAACCAGTGGCCGACGTCGTCCAGCACCACGGCCGCGCTGGCGGGGTGCGGGCTGACCGCCTTGTCCCACTCGGCGTCCAGGCCCTTGGCCCGCAGCGAGGCACGCGCCGAGACCGTCAGCACGGGACAGGACCGCCGGGCGAGGTACTCCTCGGCGGCGGGACGCACGGCCGCCCGGTGGCAGGCCTCCAACGTGCCGATGAAGACGTCCCGGACCACCTGGGGCGTGGCGCTCAACGCCCGGCGGCGGTGCCAGTGCGACAGCCATCGCGGGGTCGGCGCCCCCGACCCGGGCCCCTCCGAACCGCTCAGCACCGCCACCGCCAGGCCCAGCGGATCCGCGCCGCTCATACCCTCGATGACGCCCGCCGCGTACTCCTCGTCGAAGCCGTACGCCGGATCGACCGCGACCACGGCACGGACGAGGTGGGGATGCTCCACCGCGAGCACCGAGGCCACCAACGCGCCCAGGGAGTGACCCACCACGGTCACCGGCCCCGTGCCGAGCCGTTCGAGCAGCACGGCGAGATCGGTGGCCATCGCGTCGGGATCGTGCGCGACCGGATGGTCCTCGGACCGGCCGTGGCCGCGCAGGTCCGGGGCGATGACCCGGTACCGGTCGGTGAACGGGCCGATCTGCATCGACCAGTCCTGCGAGTCGCACAGCGCACCGTGGACCAGCAGCAGGGTCCCCGGCCCGTCGCCCTCGTCGGTGTAGAAGATCCGGGTGCTGTCGACAACGGCATACGGCATGCGTCGCTCCTTCGCTCACACGGCTACGGCCTTACGGTGGCGTGAGCGTAGGAAGGGCGAGTGGAAGAAATGTGTCCGCGCTGCGCTCCGGTCGAGCACGGTGACCGGTCGAGACCACGCAGAAACAGCTTGTGCGGGCCGAGCCTCAGCTCGACCCGCACAAGCGGATACGTTCGGATCTGCGATCCAGTGTCCGAGGGGGGACTTGAACCCCCACGCCCGATAAAGGGCACTAGCACCTCAAGCTAGCGCGTCTGCCATTCCGCCACCCGGACAGGGTGTGTGCCGTGCGGGGTTTCCCCCGCGGCGACGTCGTAAACATTACCAGGCTTTCCGGAGTGCCCGATCACGGGCGGCCGTCCCGCGAGGACGCCCCGGGACCACGCCCCGCGTTAACTGCGTGTGACGGGCGGGCAGCGGTCTTGGGCCTCGGCCCGGGGGAGAGGGAGGATGAGTGGGACCCACCAGCAGTGACAGCGGGAGGAACCTTCAGTGAGCGCGACGGACGACACGGCCAGGGGCGTCACCGGCGAGGACGAGGTCGTGGACCTCTGCCGCGAGCTGATCCGGATCGACACCAGCAACTACGGCGACCACTCGGGACCGGGCGAGCGCAAGGCGGCCGAGTGGGTCGCCGAGAAGCTCGCCGAGGTAGGGCTCGAATCGAAGATCTTCGAGTCCCACCCGGGCCGCGCCTCCACCGTGGCCCGCATCGAGGGCGAGGACCCGTCCAGGCCCGCGCTGCTCATCCACGGCCACCTCGACGTCGTACCGGCCAACGCGGTCGACTGGACCCACCACCCGTTCTCCGGCGAGGTCGCGGACGGCTGCGTGTGGGGCCGCGGCGCGGTCGACATGAAGGACATGGACGCGATGACGCTGGCCGTCGTCCGCGACCGGCTGCGCTCCGGGCGCAAGCCGCCCCGCGACATCGTCCTCGCCTTCCTCGCCGACGAGGAGGCCGGCGGCCTGTACGGCGCCCGGCACCTCGTGAACAACCACCCCGACCTGTTCGAGGGCGTCACCGAGGCGATCAGCGAGGTCGGCGGGTTCTCGTTCACCGTGAGCGAGGAGCGGCGGCTCTACCTCATCCAGGCGGCCGAGAAGGGCATGCACTGGATGAAGCTCACCGTCGCCGGCACCGCCGGGCACGGCTCGATGATCCACCGGGACAACGCGATCACCGAGCTGTCCGAGGCCGTCGCGCGGCTCGGCCGGCACACCTTCCCGGTGCGGGTGACCAAGACGACCCGCGCCTTCCTCGACGAGCTCGGCGACGCCCTCGGCCTCGAGCTGGACCCCGAGGACATGCAGTCCACGCTCGCCCGGCTCGGCGGCATCGCCAAGCTGATCGGCGCGACGCTCAGCAACACCGCCAACCCGACCCAGCTGGGCGCCGGCTACAAGGTCAACGTCATCCCGGGCGAGGCCACGGCCCACGTCGACGGACGGTTCCTGCCCGGGCACGAGGAGGAGTTCCTCGCCGACCTCGACCGGATCCTCGGCCCGAAGGTGCGCCGCGAGGACGTGCACTCCGACAAGGCGCTGGAGACGTCCTTCGACGGGGCGCTGGTCGAGGCGATGCAGTCCGCGCTGCTCGCCGAGGACCCGACCGCGAAGGCCATCCCCTACATGCTCTCCGGCGGCACCGACGCCAAGTCCTTCGACGACCTCGGCATCCGCGGCTTCGGCTTCGCCCCGCTGAAGCTGCCGCCGGAGCTGGACTTCGCCGGGATGTTCCACGGCGTCGACGAGCGGGTCCCGGTGGACGGGCTCCGGTTCGGGGTGCGGGTGCTCGACCGCTTCATCGACGCGTCCTGAAATCGGCCGCCTGTACGGGCATGACTGGGAAGAGTGAATGCGCCGATAAGCGCGTAGCCCCATTAATTCCGCCTCGTTACTGGTGATGCGATCCGCTGCTTGGGGTCGCTTTGCCAACAAGGAGGAATAATGATCAAGAAGGTCGTCGCTGCTGCGGCTGCCACTGGTGGGCTGGTTCTCGCGGGAGCGGGCCTGGCCGTCGCCGACGCCGGCGCCCAGGGTGCCGCGGTGCACTCCCCGGGTGTCGCGTCCGGCAACGTGATTCAGGTTCCCGTGAACATCCCGGTGAACGTCTGCGGCAACACGATCTCGGTGATCGGGCTGCTGAACCCCGCCTTCGGCAACACCTGCATCAACAAGTGACGTCGACCCGCTGAGGGGTCGTCTTTCGCCGTCGGCCCCGGAGCGCACGCCATGCGCTCCGGGGCCGACCGGTCTTTCTCCCGGAAGAGATTTGAGAGCAGGGATTCAGCAATGCGACAGGTCACCCGCAAAAGCCTCATGACCGTGGCGGCGGCGACGGGGGTGATCGCCGCCGCAGGCGGCTACGCCCACGCCGACTCCGCCGCGAACGGCTCCGCCACCGACTCGCCCGGCGTCCTGTCGGGCAACTCGGTGCAGGCGCCGGTCAACGTCCCCGTGAACGTCTGCGGCAACACCGTCGACGTCGTCGGGGCGCTCAACCCGAGCTTCGGCAACTCCTGCGCCAACAAGGGGGGCAGGGCGTCGTCGGGCGGTTACGGCGACGACAAGGGCGGCGGTGGCGGCCATACCGGCAACCACGGCGGCGGTCATGGCGGGGGCCATGGCGGCGGTCACGGCGGCTCCGGGACGCACGGCGGCTCCGGGGGCGCGCACGCGGGCGGGCACACCGGCGGATCGCCCGGCGTCGGCTCCGGCAACCACGTCCAGGCCCCCGTCGACGTGCCGGTGAACGTGTGCGGCAACAGCGTCGACGTCGTCGGGATCCTCAACCCGTCGATGGGCAACGACTGCGCGAACGACAGCGGTTCCGGCGCGCACACGCCGCCCTCCCGCGGCCCCGAGGCGCCGGGCGAGCCCGGGAACCAGGGCCCCGGCAAGCCGGGCGAGCACGGCCAGTCCAACCCGTCCCGCCCGTCCGGACCCCAGGGCGTGCCGTCCACCCCGGATCAGGTGACGCCGGCCGGCTCCTCCTCCGCCCACCGGTCCCCGGCCCACGCCGCACAGCTCGCGCAGACCGGAAGCGAACTGCCGATCGGCTTCGCCCTGCCGGCCGGCGCGGGCGCGCTGCTCGCGGGCGCGCTGATCTACCGCAAGGCGCGCGCCTCCGCGTAACCGCGCACGGCACGCCCCACACGACGGAGCGGGCCCCGCCTCGGCGGGGCCCGCTCCGTTCTTCGTCTCATCTCACCACGTGGCACGCACCTGGCGGATGATGCGCCGGCGCAACCGCACCCTGCGGCTGCCGTCACGCAGCAGACTCAGGCGGTCCAACTCCCAGTGTCCGTACTCGGCATGGTCGGTCAGCAGTCGTGTCGCCTCCTTGCGGGAGACCCCGCGCGGCACGTAGACGTCGACAAATTCGTATTCCGGCATCGCATCTATTGTGCGGGCTGGGGCCCGGTACGGATAGCGTCTGCACTATGTCTGATGCTGCGCAGCCCACCGCTGCCGAGGTACGAGCCGCCGCCGAGGCGGTCAAGACCGCGCTCGACCGCCACCTGGCGGCGGTCGAACGCAGGACGGGAGAGGACGACCCGGCCGTATACGAGGCGTTCAACGAGCTGGCCGCGGCCGCCGAGGTCTACGACGAACTGCTCTACGACCGCTACGACGAGGTCACGCCCTTCGAGATCCCCGGCGCGGAGGACTCCCTGCCGCCGTACGAGGGCCCCGAGGAGCCGAACGCGCTGAGCGTGCTGATCCGCCGCGACTACGCCGTCGCGGAGCCGCAGCGGCTGATGGCGCAGGCCCAGCGGGTGGAGGCGGCGGACGACGACGGAGCGGGCGCGGAGGTCGCGGGCACCGTGCACGGGGCGCTGGGCATCCTGTTCGGCGAGTTCGAGGCGGACGAGATCGCCTCCCGGCACAAGGAGTTCGGCCTGGAGGAGGGCGACTCCACCCTGTGGGTGCTGGCCGCCGAGGAACCGGCCGAACCGGGCGAGTGGCTGGAGACGCCCTTCGACCAGGTCGACCCGGGGCGCGTGGTCTGCCGCTTCGACGTGAGCTCGGTCTTCGACGAACTCGACGACGACGACGCCGACGACGGCGACGACGGCGACGAGGACGGCGACGAGGACCTGGTGGACGACATCGAGGACGAGGAACTGGAGCCACTGGACGCCGACCGCTAGCCGCCCGCCGGTGGCCCGGTAGGCGGTGGCGGGCGGCTTTCGAGACGTCCTGACGGCGGCGGCCGCGAAGGGGATCGACGACCGGGACGTCGACTTCCACCGGAGCGACGTCGACGACAGCGAG
>NZ_JBSFEV010000016.1:0-173577 GCF_053594615.1 Streptomyces sp. NPDC001858 | reverse complement strand
GCCCGCCGGACCTGGTCGCCGACCTCGCGGACCGCGGGATCATGATGGTCGGCGGCTCCGCGCTGCTGCCCGGCTTCGACCAGATGCTCCGTCATCCCGGGCGATTAGCTCAGTGGGAGAGCGCTTCGTTCACACCGAAGAGGTCACTGGTTCGAACCCAGTATCGCCCACCGGAACGTCGGCCCGTCTGCGAATCCGCAGACGGGCCGACGTCGTTCGTGCGACCACCGCGAACGCGGCCCCCGGTACCGTGCGACACCCGGCAGCCCGGCTCCCGTGCGTGCGCACACGACCAGCTCGGCGCCGGAAGCCTGTTGCCCGCGACGAGCCAAGCCGCGATGCGTGCGCCACTCCGCGCCTCGTGACTCCGCGACTCCGCCACTCATGAGCCGTGGCTTCGATGCATGCGGCATGTCATGAGACAAGCTTCGATTCAGCCGGTGTGCCATAGGGTCAGCCTCTGATTCGCCGGGCTGCCGGGGAGCTGCATGCGCAGCATCCCGCGACCGCCGCCACCCCAGGCGCCACCCCGCCGCCACCCCGGCCACCACCCCAGCCTCGGCCCCGCGCACCACGCCCCGCGCACCACACCACGAGCTCGCCGCCCCGACGCACCCGCCCCACCGCGAGCTCGCACCCCGAGCCTGGCCGCGCCACGGCACCGCCGCGCCCCGTTGCCTCCGGCGCGTCACGCCCTCGCCCCCCGATGCCCCCGGCGCGTCCCGCCGTCCGCCCCCCCCGATTCGTATGACCCGTCGCGCCCGCGCCCCCGATTAGTCCGCCACCTCAGCGCTCAGGCAACGATTCACGCCGGCGTCCCGAACCCAAGCGCCGTGCCCCGCACATCGCCGTGATCGTCCGGCCCCGGTAACCGTCCGCAGTCGCCCCACCCCCCATCCCCGTATCACCTGACCACGCACCCCCGCGCCCCCTCATCCGGCCAGGTCGGGTCATGCAGTGCCATGCCGTGTCACACCGTGCCGTTACGTCACATCGTCAACTCCCCTCCCTTCAGCTGTCATTCGTCGCGTCAGCCCCCCAACCCCCACCCGTGCAGGCGGATTTCAGTCGTTCGGATCAGTCGCTCGCAACCTGATCATCCGTTCGATGATCCGAACGCGCGCCTCTCACCTGGGAGTTCGCGACATCGCAAGCCCCGAGTCCGCGCCACGCACACCCGTCGCCGCGTCGCCGTCTCACAAGAAAATCCTGTCCGAATCATTGACGCTCCCTCAAGCCCCTCGTACCTTGTGCCAGCAAGCGCTTTCTTGAAACGATTCATGCAAGCGGCAACGACGCTGCGGGGAGGGCCCGACTGTGGGAACCAGCAGGAATGTTGAGAGGCGTACGGTTCTGAAGGCCGCGGGGGCCACGGCGGTCACGCTGGGCTTGGCGGCGACCACCGGATGCGGGGGAGACAGCGGTACCTCGGCGGACGGGACGGTGACGATCCGTTATGCGTGGTGGGGTTCCGAGGACCGCGCGGAGCGCATCAACAAGACCATCGCGCTCTTCGAGAAGAAGTACCCGAAGATCAAGGTGAAAACGGACTTTCAGCCCTACCTCGACTTCTGGAAGAAGTTCAACACCCAGGCTTCCGGCGGCAATCCGCCGGATGTGTTCCAGAATGCCATTGGATTCCTGCGGAAATACGACGCGAAGAACGTGCTGCTGGATCTCAGCGAGCAGGTCAAGGCGGGCAACCTCTCCACGGAGGGCTTCCGGGCCGGCCTCGAGAAGTTCGGTGAGGTGGACGGCAAACTCCTCGGAGTCCCGGTCGGTTCCAACTCGCTGGCACTGGTGATCGACAAGCCCGTCTACACCAAGGCGGGCGTCAAGCCGGAGCAGGGCTGGACCTGGGACGACTTCCACACGGCGATGGCCAAGATCCGCGACAAGACCGGGCGGGCCGGCGACAGCGGCATGTACGGCGTCATGTACCTCTACGACCTCTACCTGCGCCAGAACGGCAAGGCGTTCTTCAAGGACGACGCACTCGGCTTCACCGAGGCCGATCTGACGGACTGGTGGACGAAGGCCAAGCAGGGCGTCCAGGACGGCATCTACGCCGACGCCAAGAAGGTCGCCCAGGTCAAGCCCAAGTCGGCCGTCTCCGCGGAACTCGCCGCCAGCGAGTTCACCTGGGACAACTTCACCGTCCGTTACACCTCCGAAGGCAAGAGCGAGTACGGACTCGCTCCCATCCCGACCACGGACGGCAAGAAGACCGGCCAGTACCTGGGCTCGCTGATGCTCAGCGCCTCCAAGCGGACGAAGCACCCCAAGGAGGTCGCCCAGTTCATCGACTTCATGGTGCACGAGCCCGAGGTCGCCAAGATCATGGGCTATGACCGCGGGGTGCCCTCGACACAGGCCCAGTTCGACGCGTTCCAGCCGACCGACGAGGTCAACAAGGCGATCGCCGCGTACGAGGAGTCCCTCGTCGCCTCGGGCGTCCTGGAGCCCATCACCCCGCATCCGAACGGTGCGGACATCTGCGAGTCGGCCTTCCTGCGCATCGGCGAGGAGCTCGCCCTGGGCACGCGCTCGGTGGACGAGGCCGTCAAGCAGTTCTTCACCGAGTCGAAGACGGCTCTCGCCGGCTGATGGGAACCGCCGTGACACACGCCCCTGCGATGGAGGGCCTCGCCAAGGACTCCGAGCCGCGGCACGGTCCGGTGAACTCCCCGCGCCCCGCCGAACTGAAGCGGCGGGGCCGTCGGGAGAACCTGGCCGGCTATCTCTTCATGTCTCCCTGGATCGCCGGTTTCCTGCTGCTCACAGCGGGCCCGATGATCGCCTCGCTCTACTTCGCGTTCACCGACTACAACCTGTTCGACGCGCCCAGGTGGATCGGTCTCGACAACTTCTCCGAGATGTTCAACGATCCGCGCTGGCGTCACTCCGTGCAGGTGACGATGTGGTATGTCGTCGTCGGGACGCCACTCAAGCTGCTCGCCGCCCTCGGCGTGGCACTGCTGCTGGCCCAGAAGCGGCGCGGGCAGGCCTTCTACCGGGCCGCCTTCTACGCGCCGTCGCTGATCGGGGCGAGCGTCTCGGTCGCCATCGTCTGGAAGGCGATCTTCTCGGACGACGCGATCGTCGACCGGACGCAGAAGCTCTTCGGGATCGACGTCGGCGGCTGGACCGGCGACCCGGAGATGATCATCTACAGCCTGGTGGCGCTCACCGTCTGGCAGTTCGGCGCCCCCATGGTCATCTTCCTGGCCGGCCTCAAGCAGGTCCCGCGGGAGCTGTACGAGGCGGCCGAGGTCGACGGGGCCGGCAAGCTGCGGCGGTTCTGGAACATCACGCTCCCGATGATTTCCCCCGTCCTGTTCTTCAACGTCCTGCTGGAGACGATCCACTCCTTCCAGATCTTCAGTTCGGCGTACATCGTCGGCGGCGGCGCCGGCGGCAACGCCTGCGGGCCCGCGGACGGCTCGATGGTCTACACCTGCTACCTCTATGTCCAGGGCTTCGAGAACAGCCGGATGGGTCTGGCGTCCGCCATGGCCTGGATGCTGCTCATCGCGGTCGCCCTGGTGACGGCGGTGCTGTTCTGGTCCCAGAAGCGCTGGGTGCACTACGAGGAGGGCGCCTGATGAGCGCACAGGCCACCGAGGTCGCCCCGGCCCCGACCCCGCCCATGAAGTCCGCGAAATCCACGAAGGGCGGCGCGTTCCGGCGCCGGCTGCCCGGATCGCTCGCCTGGCACCTCGGCTCCCTCGCGATCCTCGCCGTGATCCTCTATCCGGTGGTCTGGGTCATCGGCGGCTCCTTCAAGAAGAGCGAGGACATCGTCGGCAGCCTGGATCTCTTCCCGGGCTCGCCGATCACGTCGAACTACACCCGGCTGTCCGAGGGCATCGCGGACATCTCGATCTCCACGTTCTTCCTCAACTCGCTCACGCTCGCGGTCGGTTCCGTGATCGGGATCGTGCTCTCCTGCTCGCTGACGGCGTACGCCTTCGCGCGGATCAGGTTCGCGGGCCGCAATCTGCTCTTCACGCTGATGATCGGCACGCTCCTGCTGCCGTACCACGTGCTGCTGATCCCGCAGTACGTGCTGTTCCGCAACATGGGCATGATCAATTCGTACACCCCGCTGCTGCTCGGGAAGTACCTGGCCACGGAGGCGTTCTTCGTCTTCCTGATGATGCAGTTCATGCGCAACCTGCCCAAGGAGCTCGACGAGGCGGCCCGGCTCGACGGCTGCGGGCATCTGCGCATCTACTGGTCGATCGTCCTCCCCCTGTGTCGTCCGGCCCTGATCACCAGCGCGATCTTCACCTTCATCAACTCCTGGAACGACTTCATGGGCCCGTTGATCTACCTCAACGAACCCGACAAGTACACGGTCTCGCTCGGTCTGAAGATGTTCGTGGACCAGGAGGGCGTGGCCGACTACGGCGGCATGATCGCCATGTCGCTGGTGGCGCTCCTGCCGGTGCTGGCCTTCTTCCTCGCCTTCCAGCGCTATCTGATCGACGGCATGGCGACGTCCGGACTGAAGGGCTGACCGGCATGGCCGAGGCGCGTGCGAAGGCCCGCACCCCGCGCAGGGAGTCCGTCGTCGCCGAGCGGTTCGGCGTCTTCGCCGAGTGTCTGCTCACCGGCGTGTGGATCGCCGTGGCCTCGCTCGGGGTGGTCACCTACCCGGCCGCCTTCGCGGCGGGGGCGCGCCATCTGCGTCGGCACACCGCCCACCAGGGCGGCGGCTGGCGGGAGTTCGTCCGCGACTTCCGGACGGCACTGCGCGGCGGCTGGCTCGCCGGGCTCGCCGGATGGCTGGCGGCGGCCGCGGTCTGGGTCGACGTCCAGGCCGTGCGGGCCGGGCTTCCCGGCGGGCCGTTGGTCGGCGCGGTCGGCGTGTTCGCGCTGATCGGGCTCGGTGTCGCCGGACTGCGGGCGGCGGCCGTATGGACGCCGGACGCCACCTGGCGGGACCTGTTCCAGCAGGCCGGCCGCCGGACGGTGCTCGACCCGGCCGGCTCCTTCCTCGTCGTCGGCGGACTGGCCGTGGTGGCCCTGTCCGCCTGGTTCGTCGCACCGCTGGCGGTCCCCGTCCTGGGGGCCGTCGTGGCCGCGGCCGTGGCCGTGGAGCAGCGGTACCGCGACCGCTGACCGGAACCCCTCAGGGTCGGCGTCCGATCCGGGCGCCGCGCCTCGCTCTGTCATGCCCCTGACCATCCCCGACCGCCGCTGACCGTCCCCGACCACCGCTGACCACCCCTGATCGCCCCTGCTCATCGTGCTCATCGTGTTCATCCCTGCTCTGCATCCCGCACGGAACGGAAAGGAAGGCCGCATCCCATGTCTCCCATCCCCCGCAGGTCCCTCCTCAAGGCGGCGGCCGTCGCCGGCGCCGCCGCACAGTTCAGCTGGGCGCTGGGGGCCCAGGACGCCGAGGCCGCGCCCGCAGCCGCCGCGGCCGACGCCGATCCGGTGACCCTGGACTGGCTGGAGGACGGCGGCCTCGGCGCCGCCCCCGGCTCCACGCTCGGCGTGCCCTGGCCCATGGGCGCGTACCAGGAGGACCAGACCTTCGCGCTGACGGACGCCGCCGGCAAGGACGTCCCCGTACAGTCCTGGCCGCTCGCCTACTGGCCGGACGGCTCCCTCAAGTGGACCGCGCACGCGGTGAGTTCGGGCACCGGCAAGCTCACCCTCGCCGCCGGCGCCCCGGCCGCCCCCGCCCAGAAGGTCACCGTCGACAAGCGCGGCGGCACCATCGACGTGTCGACCGGCGTCATCACCGCGAAGATCGGCAAGTCGGGCACGACCCTCATCAAGTCCGTCACCCGCGGCGCCACCGAGATCGCCAAGAACGGGCGGCTCGTGCTGATCCGCCAGCCCGAGATCGAGGACGAGGACCAGGGCACCGTCAAGACCGAGCGCTTCGAGGGCTCCATCGACGGCGTCACCGTCGAGCAGTCGGGCCCGGTCCGCGCGGTCGTCCGCATCGACGGCAAGCACCGCAAGGGCGGCCGCAGTTGGCTCCCCTTCTCCATCCGCCTCTACTTCTACGCGGGCGCCGACTCCTTCCGCATGGTGCACACCGTCACCTTCGACGGGAAGCAGGAGCCCGGCAAGGCGAGCGGCGACTTCATCCGCGGAATCGGCGTTCGCTTCACCGTCCCGATGCGCGACGCGTCCTACGACCGTCACATCCGCATCGGCGGCGAGGGCACCGGACTGCTGCGCGAGGCCGTCAAGGGCATCACCGGCCTGCGCCGCGACCCGGGCGCCGCCGTACAGGCCGCGCAGTACGCGGGCCAGAAGCTCCCCGACCCCGCCACCTGGGACCAGCGGGTCACCACCCGCCTTCAGTACATCCCCGAGTGGGGCGACTACACCCTCTCCCAGCTGTCGGCGGACGGCTTCACCCTGCGCAAGCGCACCAAGAAGGGCCACGGCTGGGTCGGCGCCGGCGGCGGCAGGCGGGCCTCCGGCTTCGGCTACGTCGGCGGGGCGAGCGGCGGATTCTCCTTCGGCCTCAGGGACTTCTGGGAGAAGCACCCCGCGCAGCTCGACATCCGGGACGCGCACACCGACGCCGCCGAGGTCACCCTGTGGCTCTGGTCGCCCGAGGCGCAGCCCATGGACCTGCGCTTCTACCACGACGGCATGGGCCAGGACACCTTCCCCGAGCAGATCGAAGGCCTCAACATCACCTACGAGGACTACGAGCCCGGCTTCGGCACCCCCTACGGGATCGCCCGTACCTCCGAGCTGCTGTTCTGGGCCAACGGGTCGACGCCCGCACCCGAGAAGCTCGCCGAACAGGTCGAGGCCGTCCGGGTGCTGCCGCAGCTCGCCGCCCCGCCGAAGCAGCTCATCAAGGCGAAGGTCTTCGGACCGGGCCTCTACTCCGAGCCGGACCGCTCGACCCCCGCCAAGGCGAAGATCGAGGACCACCTCGACTTCCTCTTCACCTACTACAAGGACCAGGTGGAGCAGCGCCGCTGGTACGGCTTCTGGGACTACGGCGACATCATGCACACCTACGACGCCGTCCGCCGCCAGTGGCGGTACGACATCGGCGGCTACGCCTGGGACAACTCCGAGCTGTCCCCGGACCTCTGGCTCTGGTTCGCCTACCTGCGCTCCGGCCGCGCCGACATCTTCCGCTTCGCCGAGGCGATGACCCGGCACACCGGCGAGGTCGACGTCTACCACATCGGCCAGTGGGCGGGCCTGGGCACCCGGCACGGCGTCCAGCACTACGCGGACAGCGCCAAGCAGCAGCGCATCGCCAACACCACCTACCGCCGCTACTACTACTTCCTCACGGCGGACGAACGCGTCGGCGACCTCATGCACGCCAACGTCGACTCCGACGAGACGTTCCTCGCCCTGGACCCGCTGCGCAAGGTCCGCACCGAGCCCTACACGCCCGACCGGCACGCCCTGTCGATCGGCTTCGGCACCGACTGGAGCGGCCTGGTGTCGGCCTGGCTGACCGAGTGGGAGCGCAAGGGCCCCAAGTGGGAGAAGGCCAAGGCGCGCGTCCTGTCCACCATGGAGACCATCGCCGCCCAGCCCAACGGCTTCGTGCAGGGCAGCGGGCTGTACGACCTCGACACCGGCAGGTTCGCCATCGCCCCGGCGCCCGTCGTCGGCGTCTCCCACCTCTCCGCCGTGTTCGGCCTCAACGAACTGTGCGCCGAGCTCATCCACCTGGTCGACATGCCGAAGTTCAACCAGGCCTACTTCGACTACTGCCGCTACTTCAACGCCACCAAGGCCGAACAGGCGGCGCGCTACGGCTCCAACTTTGGCTCCCTGCTGCTCTTCCAGGGCCACTCGCGCCTCGACGCCTACGCCGCCGTCCAGACCGGCGACGAGGTGCTCGCCAAGCGGGCGTGGACGAAGTTCTACAGCTCCGACGGCTACATGGAGTCCTCGCCGTGGAAGACGGAGCGGGTGAGCGGCCCCACCGCCCTGGTCGCGGGCAGCGACGCCACCTGGGTGTCCACCAACGACACCGCGCTCTACGGCCTCGCCGCCATCGAGAACCTGGCCCTCCTGGGGGACAAGATGCCGTAGCCGAGGGTTAGCCCAGCTTCCCCAGGGCCTCCCGTACCCGCCGGAGATCGCGCAGCCGCTGCTCGTACGTCGCACCGAGTGCGAGCAGCAGCAGTCCGGCGAGGGCGGGAGGCACCCAGCGGGGGAGCGCGTCGGTCACCTGGACCAGATACGGGGCGAGTTCGTGCAGCGTGACCAGGGCGAGCACCGAGCCGCCCAGCACGAGCGGCGCCTGCAGCCGGTGCCGGGCGCCGAGAAGGGTGAGCAGCAGCGCGCCCGCCCCCAGCAGCAGGGGGCGCGTCCACTCGACGTCCCCCCAGGCCGCGGCGAGGCTCGGCAGCAGCGTGACGGTGAGGCCGGGACCGTACGCCGTCCAGGAGGAGGCCGCCGGGTCGCGACGCCGGCGCAGGGCCCCGACGAGCAGCGCCGGAACCGTGACCGGCAGGGTGTACGCCTCCGGGAGCCCCACCCGCCAGGCCGCCAGGCGCACCCACGCGGCCAGCACGAAGAGCGCGACGGCCGCGTAACCGACCGAGCGGCGGTCCGGGCGTACGGCGGTGCCTGCCGCGATCACCGCGCACAGGGACAACACCACGGCGAGCAGGGGCAGATCGAGGACCGCGAGGGCGATGGCGACGAGACCGGCGAAGGCTCCGGCCGCCTCCACCGCCACCGTCGTCGAGGGGTCGCCGATCCGGGCCGCGGCCAGGGCCGCGACCGCGGGGACCACCAGCACCAGCAGGGCGATGTGCTCCGGCCGCCAGCCGGCGGAGACGCCCACGGCGCAGGCCAGCGCCGTGGCATAGCCGAGGGAGGCGGCCGCGGACAGCGGCGCCAGACGTCCGCGCAGGGCGGCCGCCGCGAAGGCCGCGGTGAGCGACGCGAGCACGATGAGCGTCGTCGGCTCCGTGGCCAGGGCCAGGAAGGCGAGGCCGACGGAAGTGACCAGGGCCAGCCCGGTGGCCGTCCGGGCCGTCGGCACCAGAAGTGCCAGGATCAGGAGTCCCTGCATCGACAGGCCGACCGCATACGGGAGTTGCAGCGCCGACGGAGTGACCAGCACCGCCGCCCACAGCAACGCCGGCGCGGCGGTCACGGCCTGCGGGCGCCACTCCTCGCTGCGGACCGCCGTCGCCAGGACCACGGAGACCGCGGCGAGGGTCAGCGGCACGGTGACGGCGTGCGGCGGCCAGAAGGCGTCGAACGTCACCGCGACCCGGGCGTCCGCCGGGGTCCCGGACCAGAGGTAGCCGAGCCGCGCCACCGGGCCCAGCAGCGTGACGCCGACGGCCGGTACCGCGCACAGCACCGCGCCCGCCTGGACGACGGCGGAGGCCCAGGCGATCCCGCGGCGCACCGCTTCCGCGCCCCGCACCACGGCCAACAGCGCGATCCCGCAGGCCAGATACGCCGGTACCGTCCAGTCGCCGGGCAGTGACACCCGCAGGACGCCGCCCAGGCCGGCGACCACGCACAGGGCCCCGGCCGCCGCCGTGCCCGTCGCGAGGTCGGCCCGAGGGGCGAACCGGGACACGCCCAGGGCGATCGCCGCCGCCAGGCAGAGCAGCGCCGCGGCCCGGGCGGCGGCGCCCGCACCGGCCGCGTCCACCGAGAGCAGACCGGCGACCAGGACGCCCCAGCCGCCCGCGCCGAACGCGCCCGCCACGGCGACCAGCCGCAGCGGCCGTTCGGAGACGCGCAGCGCCACGACCGCGTCCGCCGCGGCCGTCAGCAGCACCGCGGCGGTGACCGTGTGCGCACCGCCGTCGGCCGCGATCGCCCAGAGCGGCAACACGAGTTGAGCGACCGTCAGGGCGGCGGGGCGGGGGAGCCGCACCGCGGTCGAGCCCGGCAGCGCGGCGAGCGCCGTGCCGTACGCCGCCCACAGCGCCGCCAGCACGGTCGAGGCGGCCGCCGCGTACGTCGTGCCGTCCGCCGCCGTGAACGCGACCTCGCGCAACGCGTAGGCGTCCAGCAGCGTCAGCGCGAGGCCGAGGCCCGCGACCGACTCGGCGGTCGAACGCAGCCCCCGCCGCAGCAGCGCCACGGGCGCGCCGAGCACCGCCAGCGTGACCGCCCCCAGCACCAGGGACCGGCCGGCGATGCCCAGGTGACCCCAGCTGACCAGGGTGAACACCATCGCCGCGATGGTCAGCAGGACGGCGCCGAGCAGCAGGAGCGCGTTCTGCACGCCCGGCGCGGTGGCCTCGGGGCGGACGGACGCTCCCGCGGACGTCGGCCGGCTCGGCCGCTCGGGCGCGGTCGGCCGTGCCGCCTGCTGGAGCGTGGCGACCAGCCAGGAGCGGCGGGCCAGCAACTGGGCCCGACGGGCGTCCAGTTGTCCCAGCTCGGTGTCGAGGAGCCGCAGCTCCTCGGCCGGGGGCGGAAAATGCGTCATGCCCCGGAGTGTGGTCCGCGTCACGTGCACCGGCATGAGCGCACGTACTCAGGACGTACTCAAATGCCGTCGCCGGATGCCGTCGGCCGGACCCGCGCGCGGGCACACTCTGCCCATGGACTGGACCCGTTACCGTTTCCGCAGCCTGTGGGCCCTGCCCGCGCCGCCCGCCCGCGTCTACGACGTGCTGGAGCGGGCCGAGGACTACCCGCGCTGGTGGCGCCAGGTCCGCGAGGTGAACCGCCTCGACGACACGACCGGCGTCATCCGCGTCCGCTCCCTCCTCCCGTACGACCTGACCTTCACCGCCCGGGCCGTGCGGCGCGATGCCGTGGCCGGGGTGCTGGAGATCGAGATGACGGGCGACCTCGACGGCTGGGCACGCTGGACGATCACCGCCGACGGCCCCGGCGCCCTCGCGCGCTACGACCAGTTCGTCCAGGTGAACAAGCCGCTGCTGCGGCGGCTCGCCGTGCCCGGGCGGCCGGTGTTCCGGCTGAACCACCGGCTGATGATGCGGGCCGGACGGCGCGGCCTGGCGGCGCACCTGCAAGCGGTTTGAAGGAAGCGCGCGGGGACCTGTATTGTTCAGTGCGTTCCCGGGCGATTAGCTCAGTGGGAGAGCGCTTCGTTCACACCGAAGAGGTCACTGGTTCGAACCCAGTATCGCCCACCGGGAAAAGGCCGGTCCGCCACACGCGGACCGGCCTTCTTCATGCCGCCCCGCCCTTGAGCCGCCGCCCCGCCGTCACGCCGCAGCCGGCAGCTCCGGACGCAGCGGCCACGACGTGTCCACCGTCTCCGGAGTGCCGCTGCGCGCGAACCACGCCTGGAGCCCCCGCGCCTGAGCCGCGTGCCAGGCGGTCTGCAGGGCGTGCAGATCGGCGGGCGACAGCCGTTCCAGCCGGGCCGCGAACCGCCGGCCCAGCGCCCGGACGACCTCCAGCGCGGCCAGTGCGTCCGCCGCCGCGTCGTGCGCGTCGGCGAGCGTCACCTCGTAGTGCGCGCACAGGTCGGTGAGCGTGCGCCGGCCCTTGCGGTAGCGGTCCAGGTGCTTGTCCAGGACCCGGGGGTCCAGCACCCGCAGCGGCGTCGCGTCCACCCAGTTGCCGAGTGACGAGGCGCGGTGCCTGCGCAGCTCACGGTCGAGCAGCGTCAGGTCGAACGGCGCGTTCATCACCACCAACGGGCGTCCCGCGGCCGCCTGTTCGGCGAGCAGCTCGGCTATCTCGAGCATCACGGGCGACGGCCAGCGGCCGTTGCGCTGCAGATGCTCGTCCGTCAGTCCGTGCACTTCCGTCGCCCCGGCGGGCACCGGCACGCCCGGGTTCACCAGCCAGCGGCTCACCCGCGGCCGTACACCCGGCGCGTCCTGGACGACGAGAGCGGCCGACACGATGCGGTCGGTCTCCACGTCGACGCCCGTCGTCTCCGTGTCGAAAGCGGCCAGAGGGCCCTCGTACCAGTACGTCATACCTACACAACCCCTCGTTCACCCACGGCAGCTGACGCACCGTCTTCTGCCTGTTTGGTGATACCCGGGCTGTTTGCGCCGTACGCCGGAAGGACACAACACGAGTACGGGTCTTTGCAGTTCAGCGGCCCGTCACGGGTATCGGCATTGCGTGGAAGGCTGTTGGTCATGGCGATAGCGCAGCCCGAGCGGGGCGGGCTGCTGCCCGAACGCGAGGGCATTCACCGCGGGACGCTCGCCACCACCGCCTGCATGGAGACACTGCAGGTGGGCTATCTGCACGCCGTCGCGGCGGCGGCCGGCTGCTCGTTGTCGCAGCCCTTCCCGGACAACGGCATCGACTGGCACGTCAGCCACGGCTCGCCCGGCCACACGGTCGACGACGAGGTCACCATCAAGGTGCAGCTCAAGGCCACCTACCAGGTACGGCCCAACCCGCCGGGCCGCTTCTTCTCCTTCACGCTCGACAACGACCACCTGCGCAAGCTCGCCCGCACCCCGGTGTCGGTGCACAAGATCCTCGTCGTGATGGTCGTGCCCAGAGCGCAGGACGACTGGCTGCGCGCCGGCCACGACCGCCTCGACCTGCGGCACTGCTGCTACTGGGTCAATCTCGCCGGCCACCCGATCACCGGCCGGACCCGGACCACCGTGCGGATACCGACCACACGCATCTTCGACGACCGGGCGCTGTGCGAGATCATGACGCGGGCCGGGACGGGAGGCAGACCATGACCCACCGCCCCCTCGACGAGCCACTGCGGGCCGTACGGCCCCACCCCGTGGCCCACTGGAACCAGGACCCCGACCCCGGCGACGTCGACCCGGCCGTACTCGGCGCCCTGCTGCGCCGGCACGGCTGGCAGCGGCGCGGCGGCGCCGCCGGCCGCTACGGCCGCTGGACCCCGCCCGGACCGGGCGGCGGCGGAATCAGCCTGCTCGTGCCGGAGAGCCGCGCCTTCCCCGACAGCGACGACCTCGTCGGCGAGGCGCTCCTGGCACTCGCCCGCAGCGGCACCCCCTCCGCGCGCGAGGTGCTCGTCGGGCTCGCCGTGCCGAGCGACGAGATCCGCTGGTGGCGGGACGCGCCGACCGGGCCCGCCGGGGTCGCCTCCTGGGCCGTCGAGGAACAGCTGCGCGGCGCCGCCCGGCAGCTGCTGCTCGCCGGCGCGCTCGCCACCCGCGCGCGGGCCGGCTACTACGGCGCCCGGCACCGGCGCGCTGCCCTGGCGACGCTGGAGAGCGTCCTCGTCGGCTCCGCGGTCGGTGGGCGCCGGCTGACGGCCTTCGCGCCCGTCGCCGTCGCCCGGCCCCTCGCCGTACGCCTGCACCAGGCCCTGTACGCCGTCCGCGAGGCGATCGACTACCAGCGGGCCACCGGCGGCATGGACGCCTTCGACGGGGCCGTGGAGGCCGGCGCCAGCCGTGAGCTCACCGAGGCGCTGATCACGCTGGTACGGGGCGCCGAGGGGGCCCGGATCGCTGTCGAGTGGTCGCCCGCCGCCGGGGTCCCCGAGGACTGCGCCTCGGGCGGCGAACCGGTCGAGTTCTCGCCCGGCGACCTGCCCGTGCTGCGCGCGGCCGGCGCCCGCTACCTTCGCGAGGAACCCTCCGTGCCCGTGCGGGTCACCGGCACGGTCGTCCGGATGCGCAGGTCGGGGCCGCGCGGCGAGGGCAGCGTCCGGCTGCGGGTGCTGGCCGGTGCGGAGATCCCGCACGTCCGGCTCACCCTCGACGAGGAGGACTACCGCATCGCCGGACAGGCCCACCTGGTCGGGCTGCCGGTGCGGGTGCAGGGCCGGCTGGAGAGCAGGGGCGGGTTCCGCAGGCTCAGCGGCGCCTGCGGGGTGGTCCCCGTGCAGGTCGACGACGCCGAGCGGGACCGGCTGCTGAAGTCGCTCCAGGAGAACCTCGACTTCTTCGAGGAGGCCTGCGGCGGGGAGGACCGCGAGGAATGATTTCGCGGTAGGCGGGTGCGGGTCGGTACGATCGCCTCTTGCGCGCGCTCCCGGTATGGCGCCGCACCCACCCTGCAGTCAGGAGAGACCGGTGTCAGACGTCCGTGTGATCATCCAACGCGATTCCGAGCGGGAAGAGCGCACGGTGACGACGGGCACCACGGCCGCCGACCTCTTCGCCGGCGAGCGCTCGATCATCGCCGCGCGGGTGGCCGGCGGGCTCCGGGACCTGTCGTACGTGCTCTCCGACGGCGAAGAGGTCGAGGGCGTCGAGATCTCCTCCGTGGACGGCCTGAACATCCTGCGCCACTCCACCGCGCATGTGATGGCCCAGGCCGTGCAGGAGCTCTTCCCCGAGGCCAAGCTGGGCATCGGCCCGCCGGTCAAGGACGGCTTCTACTACGACTTCGACGTCGAGAAGCCGTTCACGCCCGAGGACCTCAAGGCCGTCGAGAAGAAGATGCAGGAGATCCAGAAGCGCGGGCAGAGGTTCGCCCGCCGCGTGGTCACCGACGAGGCCGCCCGCGAGGAGCTCGCCGACGAGCCCTACAAGCTGGAGCTGATCGGCCTCAAGGGCGCCGCCTCCAGCGACGACGGCGCGGACGTCGAGGTCGGCTCCGGCGAGCTGACGATCTACGACAACCTGGACGCCCGCACCGGCGACCTGTGCTGGAAGGACCTCTGCCGCGGTCCCCACCTGCCCACCACCCGCAACATCCCGGCGTTCAAGCTGATGCGCAACGCCGCCGCGTACTGGCGCGGCAGCGAGAAGAACCCCATGCTCCAGCGCATCTACGGCACCGCCTGGCCCTCCAAGGAGGAGCTGAAGGCCCACCTCGACTTCCTCGCCGAGGCCGAGAAGCGCGACCACCGCAAGCTCGGCTCCGAGCTGGACCTGTTCTCGATCCCCGAGCAGATCGGCTCCGGCCTCGCCGTCTTCCACCCCAAGGGCGGCATCATCCGCCGGGTCATGGAGGACTACTCGCGCCGCCGGCACGAGGAGGAGGGCTACGAGTTCGTCTACACCCCGCACGCGACGAAGGGGAAGCTCTTCGAGACGTCCGGGCACCTGGACTGGTACGCCGACGGCATGTACCCGCCCATGCAGCTCGACGAGGGCGTGGACTACTACCTCAAGCCCATGAACTGCCCGATGCACAACCTGATCTTCGACGCGCGCGGCCGCTCGTACCGTGAACTGCCGCTGCGCCTCTTCGAGTTCGGGACCGTGTACCGCTACGAGAAGTCGGGCGTCGTGCACGGCCTCACGCGCGCGCGTGGCTTCACCCAGGACGACGCGCACATCTACTGCACCCGTGAGCAGATGTCGGAGGAGCTCGACAAGACGCTCACCTTCGTCCTCGGCCTGCTGCGCGACTACGGCCTGAACGACTTCTACCTGGAGCTCTCCACCAAGGACCCGGAGAAGTTCGTCGGCTCCGACGAGGTCTGGGAGGAGGCGACCGAGACGCTGCGCGAGGTCGCCGAGAAGCAGGGCCTCCCGCTCGTGCCCGACCCGGGCGGCGCCGCCTTCTACGGCCCCAAGATCTCCGTCCAGACCAAGGACGCCATCGGCCGCACCTGGCAGATGTCGACCATCCAGCTCGACTTCAACCTGCCGGAGCGCTTCGACCTGGAGTACACCGGCCCCGACGGTGCGAAGCAGCGTCCGGTGATGATCCACCGTGCCCTCTTCGGCTCCATCGAGCGGTTCTTCGCGGTGCTCCTGGAGCACTACGCGGGCGCGTTCCCGGCGTGGCTGGCCCCGGTCCAGGCGATCGGCATCCCGATCGGCGACGGGCACGTGGAGTACCTGGAGAAGTTCGCCGCGGCGGCCAAGAAGCAGGGGCTGCGGGTGGACGTGGACTCCTCCTCCGACCGCATGCAGAAGAAGATCCGCAACGCCCAGAAGCAGAAGGTGCCCTTCATGGTCATCGCGGGCGACGAGGACATGGCGAACGGCTCGGTGTCCTTCCGCTACCGCGACGGCTCGCAGGAGAACGGCATCCCGTTCGACGAGGCCATCGCCAAGATCGCGAAGGTCGTCGAGGAGCGGACGCAGATCTGATCCGGTCGTGCGGCGGGCCCCCGGGGAGATCACTTCTCCGGGGGCCCGCCGCCGTCCGGGGAGTCCTCCTTCAGGGAGAACACCTGGATCAGCCAGGAGGAGAACGACCCCGTCACCGCGCCGAGCAGGGCGAGCCCGCACGCCATGAGCCCGACCGCGATGGTCCGGCCCCCGGAGGTGACCGGGACGACATCGCCGTAGCCGACGGTCGTCAGCGTCTCGCACGCCCACCACAGGGCGTCCCCGAAGGAGTGCATGGTGGTGCCCGGCGCTCCGCGTTCCCGGTCGTAGACGGCGAGGGCGCACGCGAAACCGAGCAGCAGCGTCGTCAGGCCCGCGTAGGTGATCACGCGCGCGTGCAGCGACAGCCGCGGCTGCCCGCGCCGATGCTGCACGGCCTCGTACACCTTGACGATCCGCAGCGGGCGCAGCAGGGGCAGCACCACGACCACGGTGTCCAGCTTGTGCCTGCGCACGAAGCCCAGCCGCAGTCCGCTGAGCCGCCAGCGCACCCCGTAGTCGATCGCGAACAGCGCCCAGGTCGCGGCCAGTACCGCGGCGCACAGGTCCCGCCAGCCGCCGGGCAGACCCTGGGCGAGGACCAGGACGGCGTACATGGCGAGAAACACCACGGAGGCGAACGCGAGCGGGAGCTCGGTGCGCTGCTCCCAGCGGGCCTGACGGCTGACTTCGTCCATCGGCACAGCTTGACCCGCGAAGACTTTCCTCCAACCCCGCCGACACGCCGCGAACGGGCGAAGCAATATGCTGCCTTGCATGACGAGTGAGCCGGAGCAGCAGATCGGAGTGGGTACGCAGGACGCGTTCCAGCGCCTGTGGACGCCCCACCGGATGGCGTACATCCAGGGCGAGAACAAGCCGACCGGCCCGGGGGCCGACGACGGTTGCCCGTTCTGTTCGATTCCGGCGAAATCCGACGAGGACGGTCTGATCGTCCGCCGTGGCGAGCACGTGTACGCGGTGCTGAACCTGTACCCGTACAACGGCGGCCACCTGATGACCGTCCCCTACCGGCATGTGGCCGACTACACCGACCTGACCGTGCCGGAGACCGCCGAGCTCGCCGAGCTGACCAAGCAGGCGATGACGGCCCTGCGCACCGCGTCCGGCGCCCACGGCTTCAACATCGGCATGAACCAGGGCACGGTCGCGGGCGCCGGCATCGCCGCCCACCTCCACCAGCACATCGTCCCCCGCTGGGGCGGCGACACGAACTTCATGCCGGTGGTCGGCCACACGCGCGTACTCCCCCAGCTCCTGGCAGACACCAGAAAAATGCTCTCCGAGGCCTGGCCGACACCAACCAGCCCGTCCGGCGTTTGAGGACGAGGCCGCAGGCCGAAGGGGGGTCTGGGGGCACAGCCCTCAGGGCCGGTACCCAGACCACCCGCACGACATAGCCGCCCAACCGCCGGAGGCCTACGCGTCGTAGGTGTCCGCCTTCCGAGGCGCCACATCCTGCACCGCCCCGCTCAGCACCGACGAGCGCGAGCTGAACTTCTCGATGTTCACGTCGTGCTCCTTGAGCACCTTGAGCGCGGCCGTGTGCACGACGCGCAGCACCGGCGTGGCCGCCCGCAGCGCGTCGTCCGCCATGAAGCGGTGGCGCCAGGGCTGGTCGGCCCAGGCGTGCCGCAGACCGAACGGCTCGGGCAGGCCGATCGAGCCGCCTAGCCACTTCAGCAGCGGCGGGTACCAGCTGATCGTGGCGCGCGCGGCCAGCCGGACCACCTCGTCGGCGGTGACCAGCGGCAGCTTGATCGTGCGCGTCTCCCAGAACCGGACGCTCTTGGCGACGGTCTTGGTGGGGGCCTCGGACTTGGTGGTGAACAGGCCGTTCACCGGGCCCAGGGCGTGTCCGGTGACCTCGATGCGCAGCGTCTCGTGCAGCACCGTCACGGTGATCAGCATGGTGATGATCAACTGGCCGTCCCAGAGCGGCCACTGGACGCCCAGGTAGTGCCGGTCGCCGCCGCCGAACTGCTGGTTGTTGCAGATGTCCTCTATGGCCCTCGGCTTGACCTGGTAGGCCTCGACGTCGGTGCCCTCCGGCCGGGAGACCGCCTTGGCGTTCTCGCCGACCGGGGTGACGATCCAGTGCCGGACCGTGGGCGGCGGGAAGCCGCCGGTCTTCAGGCTCTGCCGGTTCAGCACGGTGAGCTGCTCGTGGATGGCCCGTACGACGGTCCAGCTGCGGAACTGGTGGACGCCCTTGTTGGGGTCGGTCGGCACGAGCTCCTCGGCCAGTTGCCAGGCGCCCCAGCGGGTGCCCATGCCGAGTATGCCCTTGGGCCCGGCGTAGAAGACGGAGTTGGACTGCTGCTCGGCGCTGAGCCGGGCCAGGGACTGACGAAGCTGCTCGGCCGCCGTCTGGTTCGGGCTGGTCGGCACCGCCTCGGGCACCTTGGCGCCGACGCTGCCGCCGGACAGCAGGCCGTCCCAGCGCCCGCGGAGGTCTTTCGCGGTGCCCTCGCAGATCCGCTTGGCCAGGAACCAGCCGGCCACGGGCGCGACGATGCAACCGCGCGCGTACCAGCCCCAGAAGCCAGTGAACGGAATCTTGACGAGGAAGATCACGGCGAGCGCGCCGACGGCGACGAGCAGGCCGGTGGCGAGCCCGGACACCCGCTTGTTCTCCTGCTTGCCCATGGTGGCCCGGAGCTGGAAGACCAGCAGCCACACCAACAGGCCGGGCAGGAAGAGCAGTCCGCACAGCACCATGAGGCCGGTCAGCTTCTGGTCGCGCTCCCGGCGGATGCGGTTGGCCGCGAGGCAGTGCTCGACGACGACCTGCGGATCGCTGCCGAAGGACTGGATGAGGGGGCTGCGCCCGACGCCCAGCATGCGGTCGATGACCGCCTGGGAGAACGCCTCGCCGAGGTTGGGCCGGAAGATTCGGGCCCACTTGCGGCCGCTGTTGACGGCCGTCTGGTGCCACTCGTTGTCGGCCTTCTTGATGTCCTCGACCGGGTTGTCCCGGTAGGCGGCCGAGGCCAGGCCGAACGTCGGCGTCTGCCCGCCGTCGCCCGTCTGCGGCACCTGTGGTCCGAAGATGTCCGCGTAACCGCTGTCAACGGTCATTCCCGCCCCCGATCGCCGCCACTCTCGCTTCTGCGGCCTTCCCGACTTCCGTGCTCCGCACACCTGTTGATCAGGTCATCAGCGTATCCGCAGGCGCCGACATCCGTCGGCGGACGGCCGAAGCCGCCCGCCGGATCGGAGGGAACCGTTCCACTACGGTGCCGCAGCGGCCACTTGAGGCCGTCCGGGCACCAACCGTCAGCCGCTCGCGGTCTGTTGGCGGACCCGCTCGGCGACCTGGGCCGGCATCGGCTCGTGCCGGGCGTACGCGCGCTGGAAACGCGCCGTGCCGTGCGAGAGGGAACGCAGGTCGACCGCGTACCGGCCGATCTCGATCTCGGGCACCTCGGCCCGCACCAGCGTGCGGCCGCCGCTGGTCTGCTCGGTGCCCAGCACCCGCCCGCGCCGCCCCGACAGGTCGCTCATCACGGCGCCCACGTAGTCGTCGCCGACCAGGACGCTCACCTCGGCCACCGGCTCCAGGAGATGGATCGTCGCCTCGGCCGCCGCCTCCCGCAGCGCGAGCGCGCCGGCCGTCTGGAACGCGGCGTCGGAGGAGTCCACCGAGTGCGCCTTGCCGTCGAGCAGCGTGATCCGGATGTCGACCAGCGGATGCCCGGCCGCCACGCCCTTCGCCGCTTGCGCGCGCACGCCCTTCTCGACGGACGGGATGAACTGGCGCGGCACCGCGCCGCCGACCACCTTGTCCACGAACTCGATGCCCGCGCCGCCCGGCAGCGGCTCCACCTCGATCTCGCAGATGGCGTACTGGCCGTGCCCGCCGGACTGCTTGACATGCCGCCCGCGCCCGCCGGACCGCGCCGCGAACGTCTCCCGCAGGGAGACCTTGTGCGGGACGACGTCGACCTGGACGCCGTAGCGGGAGCGCAGCCGCTCCAGGGCGACGTCCGAGTGGGCCTCGCCCAGGCACCACAGCACCACCTGGTGGGTGTGCTGGTTCTGTTCCAGGCGCATCGTCGGGTCCTCGGCGACCAGCCGGCCCAGCCCTTGCGAGAGCTTGTCCTCGTCGGCCTTGCTGTGCGCCTGGATGGCCAGCGGCAGCAGCGGGTCGGGCATCTGCCAGGGCTCCATGAGCAGCGGGTCGTCCTTGGCGGAGAGGGTGTCGCCGGTCTCCGCGCGGCCGAGTTTCGCCACGCACGCGAGGTCGCCCGCGATGCAGTGCGTCAGGGTCCGCTGCTGTTTGCCGAACGGCGCGGACAGCGCGCCGATGCGCTCGTCGACGTCGTGGTCCTCGTGACCGCGGTCGGCGAGGCCGTGCCCGGACACATGGACGGTCTCGTCGGGGTGCAGCGTGCCCGAGAAGACCCGGACGAGGGAGACCCGGCCGACGTAGGGGTCGGAGGAGGTCTTGACGACCTCGGCGACGAGCGGCCCGTCCGGATCGCACGAGGTCAGGTCGCGCGGCCGGCCGTCGACCGTCGTCACCCGGGGCGCCTCGCGCTCCAGGGGCGTCGGGAAGCCCCTCGTGACCAGTTCCAGCAGCTCGACCGTGCCCAGGCCCTGCCGGGCGCCCTCGGCGGCGGGGGCGGCCGCCAGGACGGGGAAGAACGTGCCGCGCGCGACGGCCCGCTCCAGATCCTCGATCAGCGTCTTGACGTCGATCTGCTCGCCGCCGAGATAGCGGTCCATGAGGGTCTCGTCCTCGCTCTCGGCGATGATCCCCTCGATCAGCCGGTTGCGGTCCTCCTCCAGGTCCGGCAGCTGGTCCTCGCCCGGCTCGGACTCCTCGCGTTCGCCGGAGGAGTAGTCGAACAGCTTCCGGGACAGCAGCCCGGTCAGCCCGGTCACGGGCGCGTGCCCGTCGGGCCCCTCGGGCCCGCGCAGCGGCTGGTACAGCGGCAGGACGGCGTCCGGGTCGTCGCCGCCGAACGCCTCCGCGCAGATCCGGGTCATCTCCTCGAAGTCCGCGCGGGCGGCCTCCAGATGCGTGACGACGATCGCGCGGGGCATCCCCACGGCCGCGCACTCCTCCCACACCATGCGGGTCGAGCCGTCCACGCCGTCCGCCGCCGAGACGACGAAAAGGGCCGCGTCCGCGGCGCGCAGACCGGCCCTGAGCTCCCCGACGAAGTCGGCGTATCCGGGGGTGTCGAGGAGGTTGACCTTGATGCCGTCCCATTCGACGGGCACCAGGGACAGCTGCACCGAGCGTTGCTGCCGGTGCTCGATCTCGTCGTAGTCGGAGACGGTGCCGCCGTCCTCCACGCGGCCCGCCCGGTTCACCGCTCCCGCCGTGAGCGCGAGAGCCTCCACCAACGTCGTCTTGCCCGATCCGCAGTGGCCGACCAGCACCACATTCCGTACGGACGCGGGGTGGTCGGCCGCTGTAGCCCTGCCGGCGGCTCCGGGGTGTGCATTCGCCTTGTCGCCCATTTTCCTTGCCTCCCGTGCACGGTGAGGTCACTGGGGGCGCGGGCACGGCGGCCCCGCGTGCGATGGCGGCTCCGACGACGCCCGCGGTCCTTCGAGCTTTCCACTCCCGTCACCGCGCGTCCATACGGCGGACGGGACCCGGGCCCGCCGCCGATTCCGGCAGGCCGTGACACGGGGTCCGGGTGCCCGACCGTCGCACACACACGCGCGTGGCTACGATGGGCCAGCCGGTGGCCAGCAGGGGCCGCGCGGCCACACCGAGCCCTCGGGAAGGCCATGCTGAACAAGTACGCGCGTGCATTCTTCACGCGTGTCCTCACACCGTTCGCCGCGTTTCTCATCCGCCGCGGCGTGAGCCCTGACACCGTCACCCTCATCGGCACCGCCGGCGTGATGGCGGGCGCGCTGGTCTTCTACCCCCGGGGCGAGTTCTTCTGGGGCACGATCGTCATCACGCTCTTCGTGTTCTCCGACCTCGTCGACGGCAACATGGCGCGCCAGCTCGGCCGCTCCAGCCGCTGGGGCGCCTTCCTGGACTCCACGCTCGACCGGGTGGCCGACGGCGCGATCTTCGGCGGCTTCGCGCTCTGGTACGCGGGCAACGGGGACGACAACGTCCTGTGCGCCGTCTCGATCTTCTGCCTGGCCAGCGGCCAGGTAGTGTCGTACACGAAGGCCCGTGGCGAGTCGATCGGCCTGCCGGTCGCCGTCAACGGACTCGTGGAGCGCGCCGAACGCCTGGTGATCTCCCTGGTCGCGGCCGGTCTGGCGGGCCTGCACACGTTCGGCGTGCCCGGCATCCAGGTGCTGCTGCCGATCGCGCTGTGGATCGTCGCCGTCGGCAGCCTGGTCACGCTGATCCAGCGGGTCCACACGGTCCGGCGCGAGTCGGCCGAGGCCGAGGCCGCCGCGGCCCAGGAGGAGGCCCAGGGGAGCGAGGCAGCGAAGTGAGCGCCCAGGATCGCCTGACCGACGCGTTGTACGGGCTCGGCTGGAGCACCGTCAAGAAGCTCCCCGAGCCCGCCGCCGTACGGCTCGGGCGCACCATCGCCGACCTCGCCTGGAAGCGGCGCGGCAAGGGCGTACGGCGGCTGGAGAGCAACTACGCGCGCGTGGTGCCGGACGCGAGCCCCGAGCGGCTGGCCGAGCTCTCGCGCGCGGGGATGCGGTCCTACCTGCGCTACTGGATGGAGTCCTTCCGGCTGCCCGCCTGGAGCGCCGAACGCGTCCGCGACGGCTTCGAGGCCAAGGACCTGCATCACCTCACCGACGGCATCGCCTCCGGCAGGGGCGTCGTCCTCGCCCTGCCGCACATGGCCAACTGGGACCTGGCCGGCGCCTGGGTCACCACCAAGCTCGGGACGCCGTTCACCACCGTCGCCGAACGCCTCAAACCCGAGACGCTGTACGACCGGTTCGTCGCCTACCGGGAGGGCCTCGGGATGGAGGTGCTGCCGCACACCGGCGGCGCCGCGTTCGCCACCCTGGCCCGGCGGCTGCGCGACGGCGGCCTGGTCTGCCTGGTCGCCGAGCGCGACCTGTCCGCCTCCGGCGTCGAGGTGGACTTCTTCGGCGACACGACCCGGATGCCCGCGGGACCGGCGCTGCTCGCCCAGCAGACCGACGCGCTCCTGCTCCCCGTCACCCTCTGGTACGACGACTCGCCCGTCATGAGGGGCCGTGTGCATCCCCCCATCGAGGTACCCGAGACAGGTACGCGGGCCGAGAAGACGTCTGTCATGACACAGGCGCTGGCAGACGCCTTCGCCACCGGCATCGCCGAACACCCGGAGGACTGGCACATGCTGCAGCGCTTGTGGCTCGCCGACCTGGAACCCCGCCCGTCGGACGGGGCGCCCGAGTGAGAATCGGCATCGTCTGCCCCTACTCCTGGGACGTGCCGGGCGGCGTCCAGTTCCACATCCGCGACCTCGCCGAGTACTTCATCCGGCTCGGTCACGAGGTGTCCGTGCTGGCCCCGGCCGACGACGACACCCCGCTGCCGCCGTACGTCGTCTCGGCCGGCCGGGCCGTCCCGGTGCCGTACAACGGCTCGGTGGCGCGCCTCAACTTCGGCTTCCTGTCCGCCGCGCGGGTGCGGCGCTGGCTGCACGACGGCGCGTTCGACGTCGTCCACATCCATGAGCCGACCTCGCCGTCCCTGGGCCTGCTGACCTGCTGGGCGGCCTCGGGGCCGATCGTGGCGACCTTCCACACGTCCAACCCGCGCTCGCGCGCGATGATCGCCGCGTACTCCATCCTCCAGGCCGCCCTGGAGAAGATCAGCGCGCGGATCGCCGTGAGCGAGTACGCCCGCCGCACCCTGGTCGAGCACCTCGGCGGGGACGCGGTCGTCATCCCCAACGGCGTCGACGTCGACTTCTTCGCCCGGGCCGAGCCCAACCCCGAGTGGCAGGGCGACACCATCGGCTTCGTGGGGCGCATCGACGAGCCGCGCAAGGGCCTGCCCGTCCTGATGCGGGCCCTGCCGAGGATCTTCGCCGAGCGGCCGCGGGCCCGGCTGCTGGTCGCCGGCCGCGGCGACGAGAAGGAGGCGGTGGAGAGCCTGCCCAAGGAACTGCACGCGCGTGTGGAGTTCCTCGGCATGATCAGCGACGAGGACAAGGCGCGCTTCCTGCGCAGCGTCGACGTGTACGTCGCGCCCAACACCGGCGGCGAGAGCTTCGGCATCATCCTCGTCGAGGCCATGTCCGCCGGGGCCCCCGTGCTCGCCTCCGACATCGACGCCTTCGCCCAGGTCCTCGACCAGGGAGCGGCGGGCGAGCTGTTCGCCAACGAGGACGCGGACGCGCTGGCCGAGGCGGCGGTGCGCCTGCTGGGCGACCCGGAGCGCAGGGCCGAACTGCGCAGCCGCGGCAGCGCGCACGTACGGCGCTTCGACTGGTCGACCGTCGGCGCGGACATCCTGTCGGTGTACGAGACGGTGACGGACGGCGCGGCGGCGGTGGCGGCCGACGACGACCGCACCTCCGTCGGCCTGCGAGCCCGGCTCGGCCTGGCCCGGGACTGACCTGACGCGGACCTGTCCCGGCCGCCGCAAAGCGCACGGGTAGCCTTCCGCCCGTGACCGCAACCCTGATCTGGATCCTGGTCGTCCTCGTCGCGATCGGCCTCTACCTGAGCTGGACGGCGGGACGGCTGGACCGGCTGCACGCCCGCATCGACGCCGCGCGGGCCGCGCTGGACGCGCAGCTGCTGCGCCGCGCGTCCGTGGCCCAGGAGCTGGCCACCTCCAAGGTGCTCGACCCGGCGGCCTCGATCGTCCTGTACGAGGCCGCGCACGCCGCCCGGCAGGCCGAGGAGGAGCAGCGGGAGGTCGCCGAGAGCGAGCTCAGCCAGGCCCTGCGCGCCGTCTTCGGGGACGCGCAGCAACTGGACGTCGTGCGCGAGGCGCCCGGCGGAGAGGGGGCGGCCCGTGAGCTCACCGAGGCCGTCCGCCGCGTCCCCATGGCCCGCCGCTTCCACAACGACGCGGTCGGCGCGGCCCGCAGACTCCGCGAGCACCGCAAGGTCCGCTGGTTCCGGCTGGCCGGCCACGCCCCCTTCCCCATGGCCTTCGAAATGGACGACGAGCCTCCGCCGGTCCTGGTCGACCGGTCCGCCTGAGCCGGCGCCGACGGCGAAAACGATCCACCGGGTGTCCATTGGCCCTTGCTGTGGACTGGTCCACTCGCGTTTCCTCAGTGCTGCAGAAATCCTCTTTGTCGACGAGTGAGGTCACCCCGTGTCCAGCACGATCTCCGAAAACCAGACCCCCGAGACCGGCACCGCGCGCGTGAAGCGCGGAATGGCCGAGCAGCTCAAGGGCGGCGTGATCATGGACGTCGTCACGCCGGAGCAGGCCAAGATCGCCGAGGACGCGGGTGCCGTCGCCGTCATGGCGCTGGAGCGGGTCCCGGCCGACATCCGCAAGGACGGCGGCGTGGCCCGGATGTCCGACCCGGACATGATCGAGGGCATCATCGAGGCCGTGTCCATCCCGGTCATGGCCAAGTCCCGGATCGGCCACTTCGTCGAGGCCCAGGTGCTGCAGTCCCTCGGCGTCGACTACATCGACGAGTCCGAGGTGCTCACCCCGGCCGACGAGGTGAACCACTCCGACAAGTTCGCCTTCACCACCCCCTTCGTCTGCGGCGCCACCAACCTGGGCGAGGCCCTGCGCCGCATCGCCGAGGGCGCGGCGATGATCCGCTCCAAGGGCGAGGCCGGCACCGGCAATGTCGTCGAGGCCGTCCGCCACCTGCGGCAGATCAAGAACGAGATCGCCCGTCTGCGCGGCTACGACAACAACGAGCTGTACGCCGCCGCGAAGGACCTGCGCGCCCCGTACGAGCTCGTCAAGGAGGTCGCCGAGCTCGGCAAGCTCCCGGTCGTGCTGTTCTCCGCCGGCGGCGTCGCCACCCCCGCCGACGCCGCGCTGATGCGCCAGCTGGGCGCCGAGGGCGTCTTCGTCGGCTCCGGCATCTTCAAGTCCGGCGACCCGGCCAAGCGCGCCGCCGCCATCGTGAAGGCGACCACCTTCTACGACGACCCCAAGATCATCGCGGACGCCTCCCGCAACCTGGGCGAGGCCATGGTCGGCATCAACTGCGACACCCTTCCCGAGTCCGAGCGCTACGCCAACCGCGGCTGGTAGTCACCGATGAGCACACCTGTCATAGGCGTCCTGGCCCTCCAGGGCGACGTACGGGAGCACCTCGTAGCCCTGGCCGCGGCCGACGCCGTGGCCAGGCCGGTGCGGCGCCCCGAGGAGCTCGCCGAGGTCGACGGTCTCGTCATCCCCGGCGGCGAGTCGACGACCATCTCCAAGCTGGCCGTCCTCTTCGGCGTGATGGAGCCGCTTCGCGCGCGCGTGCGTGACGGAATGCCCGTCTACGGCACCTGCGCGGGCATGATCATGCTCGCCGACAAGATCCTCGACCCGCGCTCCGGGCAGGAGACCGTCGGCGGCATCGACATGATCGTGCGCCGCAACGCCTTCGGCCGCCAGAACGAGTCCTTCGAGGCCGCACTCGACGTGAGCGGCGTCACGGGCGATCCTGTGGAGGGCGTCTTCATCCGCGCCCCCTGGGTGGAGTCCGTCGGCGCCGAGACCGAGGTGCTCGCCGAGCACGAGGGTCATATCGTCGCGGTCCGCCAGGGCAACGCGCTCGCCACGTCGTTCCACCCGGAGCTGACCGGCGACCACCGGGTGCACGCCCTGTTCGTCGACATGGTGCGCGCATACCGGGCGGCGGAGTCCTTGTAGGATCTCTGCCGTTCGTATTTGGTTGGGTTACGCGAAGGAGACAGGCAGATGTCCGGCCACTCTAAATGGGCTACGACGAAGCACAAGAAGGCCGTGATCGACGCCAAACGCGGCAAGCTCTTCGCGAAGCTGATCAAGAACATCGAGGTCGCGGCCCGGATGGGCGGCGTCGACATCGAGGGCAACCCGACGCTCTACGACGCCATCCAGAAGGCGAAGAAGCAGTCGGTCCCGAACAAGAACATCGACTCCGCGGTCAAGCGCGGCGGCGGTCTCGAGGCAGGCGGCGCCGACTACGAGACGATCATGTACGAGGGCTACGGCCCGAACGGCGTCGCCGTGCTCATCGAGTGCCTCACCGACAACCGCAACCGCGCCGCCTCCGACGTCCGCGTCGCCATGACCCGCAACGGCGGCAACATGGCCGACCCGGGCTCGGTGTCGTACCTCTTCAACCGCAAGGGCGTCATCATCGTCCCCAAGGGCGAGCTGACCGAGGACGACGTGCTGGGCGCGGTCCTGGACGCGGGCGCCGAGGAGGTCAACGACCTCGGTGAGTCCTTCGAGGTCCTCAGCGAGGCCACCGACCTGGTCGCGGTCCGCACCGCCCTCCAGGACGCCGGCATCGACTACGACTCCGCCGAGGCCAACTTCGTCCCGACCATGCAGGTCGAGCTGGACGAGGAGGGCGCGAAGAAGATCTTCAAGCTGATCGACGCGCTCGAGGACAGCGACGACGTCCAGAACGTCTTCGCCAACTTCGACGTCAGCGACGAGGTCATGGAGAAGGTCGACGCGTAGCGCTGCCGCGAGCCGAGCGGATCCGGCGGGCCGGAGGGACACGTCCCACCGGCCCGCCGTCGTTGTCAGCGGCAGCGACTAGCCTGGCGTCATCCGTAGATCACTGTCCACGGACGGCAACCATCAATTGAGGAACCACGACGGCGCTGAGCCACCTCCGCGAGAGCGGCGGCGGTTTAGCCGCAAAGGGGGGTGGGGTGCGGGTACTCGGGGTGGACCCCGGACTGACGCGGTGCGGCGTCGGGGTCGTCGAGGGGGTCGCGGGCCGGCCGCTCACCATGCTCGGCGTGGGCGTCGTGCGCACCCCCGCGGACGCCGAGTTGGGGCAGCGCCTCGTCGCGGTGGAGCAGGGCATCGAACGCTGGCTGGACGAGTACCGGCCCGAATTCGTCGCCGTGGAGCGGGTGTTCAGCCAGCACAACGTGCGCACGGTCATGGGCACCGCCCAGGCCAGCGCCGTCGCCATGCTGTGCGCCGCCCGCCGCGGCATCCCCGTCGCCCTGCACACCCCCAGCGAGGTCAAGGCCGCCGTCACCGGCAGCGGGCGCGCGGACAAGGCGCAGGTCGGCGCCATGGTCACCCGCCTGCTGCGGCTCGACGCGCCCCCCAAGCCGGCCGACGCGGCCGACGCCCTCGCGCTCGCCATCTGCCACATCTGGCGCGCCCCCGCGCAGAACCGACTCCAGCAGGCCGTCGCCCGGCACACGGCCAAAGCGCCGGCGACAGCCGACGCACCGACGACATGGAAAGGCCGTACGGCATGATCGCCTTCGTCAGCGGCACGGTCGCAGCCCTCGCTCCGGACACCGCGGTGGTCGAGGTGGGCGGCGTGGGCATGGCCCTGCAGTGCACGCCGAACACGCTGTCCACGCTCCGGCTCGGCCAGCCCGCCAAGCTCGCCACCTCCCTCGTCGTACGGGAGGACTCGCTGACCCTCTACGGCTTCGTGGACGACGACGAACGCCAGGTCTTCGGGCTGCTGCAGACCGCGAGCGGGGTCGGCCCCCGGCTGGCCCAGGCCATGCTGGCGGTGCACACCCCGGACGCCCTGCGCCGAGCCGTGGCCACGGGCGACGAGAAGGCGCTCATCGCGGTGCCGGGCATCGGCAAGCGCGGCGCACAGAAGCTGCTGCTGGAGCTCAAGGACCGGCTGGGCGAGCCGATCGGAGCCCCGGCCATCGGCTCGCCGGTCACCAGCGGCTGGCGCGACCAGCTGCACGCCGCCCTCATCGGCCTCGGCTACGCGACCCGCGAGGCCGACGAGGCGGTCGCCGCCGTGACCCCGCAGGCCGAGGCCGCCGCCGGCGCGCCCCAGGTGGGCCAGCTGCTCAAGGCCGCCCTGCAGACCCTGAACCGCGCCCGCTAGGAGAACGTCAGTGAACTGGGACGACACGACCGAAGAGACCGCCCCCGAGCGGCTCGTCGGCGCGTCAGCCGACGGTGAGGACCAGGCCGTCGAGGCCGCCCTGCGCCCCAAGGACCTGGACGAGTTCATCGGCCAGGAGAAGGTCCGCGAACAGCTCGACCTCGTCCTGCGCGCCGCACGCGCGCGCGGTGCGACCGCGGACCACGTGCTGCTCTCCGGCGCCCCCGGCCTCGGCAAGACCACCCTCTCGATGATCATCGCGGCCGAGATGGGCGCCCCGATCCGCATCACCAGCGGCCCCGCCATCCAGCACGCCGGCGACCTCGCGGCGATCCTCTCCTCCCTCCAGGAGGGCGAGGTCCTCTTCCTCGACGAGATCCACCGCATGTCCCGGCCCGCCGAGGAGATGCTGTACATGGCGATGGAGGACTTCCGCGTCGACGTCATCGTCGGCAAAGGACCCGGCGCCACCGCCATCCCCCTCGAACTGCCGCCCTTCACCCTGGTCGGCGCCACCACGCGCGCGGGCCTGCTGCCGCCCCCGCTGCGCGACCGCTTCGGCTTCACCGGGCACATGGAGTTCTACGAGCCCGCCGAGCTGCAGCGCGTGATCCACCGGTCCGCGCACCTCCTCGACGTCGAGATCGACACCGACGGCGCCGCCGAGATCGCCGGCCGCTCCCGCGGCACGCCCCGGATCGCCAACCGTCTGCTGCGCCGGGTACGCGACTACGCGCAGGTCAAGGCCGACGGGATCATCGACCGCGGGATCGCGGCGGCGGCACTGAAGGTGTACGAGGTCGACGGCCGAGGCCTGGACCGGCTCGACCGCGCGGTCCTGGAGGCGCTGCTGAAGCTGTTCGGCGGCGGCCCGGTCGGTCTGTCCACGCTCGCCGTCGCGGTGGGGGAGGAGCGTGAGACCGTGGAGGAGGTGGCCGAACCCTTCCTCGTGCGCGAGGGGCTACTCGCGCGTACACCGCGCGGGCGGGTGGCCACCCCGGCCGCATGGAACCACCTCGGTCTGACCCCGGCCCGCACTTCAACCCAGGGAAGCGGCCAGGGCGACCTGTTCGGGACATGACGAACTCGGCCACGGCCGCGGCATTGGGCGGGTCAGGAACCCTGGTGCCATGCTGAGCGTTGTTCCATGCGCGCGGACTCGCTTAGACTCCGCCGATGCTGCCGTTGTCGGCAGCACACAACCCCCATCCATCAGGCCGCTCAACCTTCGCGGTCGTCTGAAGGAAGTTCCGACCCGTGAGTCCTGGCATCCTCCTCCCGTTCATCGTGCTCATCGGGGCCATGTACCTGATGACCCGGTCGGCAAAGAAGAAGCAGCAAGCAGCGGCCGACATGCGTAACGATTTGCAGCCCGGCAGCGGTGTCCGCACCATCGGGGGCATGTACGCGACGGTCAAGGAGGTCAGTGACGACACCCTCCTCCTCGATGCGGGGCCGGGTGTGGAACTGCTCTTCGCGAAGAACGCGATCGGCGCCGTCCTGAGCGACGACGAGTACAACCGCATCGTGCACGGCATCGAGCACGACCTGAAGTCCGACTCCGACGTCGTCCCGGACGACGCCTCCTCCCTCACCGAGTCCGCCGAGACCGACGACTCCGCCGACGAAGCTGCCGCCGCCTCCGACGACAAGGTCGTCGACCTCGGCAAGAAGGACGGATCGGACGAGGTCCAGGAGAAGGCCGCCGACGCCGAGCAGGCCGATGTCGACGAAGAGCCGAAGAAGACCGACGGCGACTCCGAAACGAAGAAGTAGCCCGGTCCCCGGCGCAGACGGGCACACCCGTCCGGGCCGGGGCGCGCGCATTCTCGCCAGGGGATCCCGACACCATGTCATGGCCGCCGCCGCGCTGACCCGGCGTGAGGCGGCCCGAGAGGGAGTACGAGAAGGTGGCAGCACCTAAGAAGGGCCGGAGCGCGAGTGCCCAGAGCAAGCCAGGGCGCTCGCTGGCCCTGATCCTGATCGCCATCGTGGGGCTCACCGGAGGCATGTTCGCCTCCGGTCACACCACCCCGCGTCTCGGCATCGACCTTGCCGGCGGTACCAGCATCACGCTGGAGGCGAAGGCCGACCAGGGATCCGCGATCAACAAGGCCAACATGGACACCGCGGTCGAGATCATGAACCGCCGTGTCAACGGGCTGGGCGTCTCCGAGGCGGAGGTGCAGACCCAGGGCGACCGCAACATCATCGTGAACATCCCCAAGGGCACCGACTCCGAGAAGGCACGGGCGCAGGTCGGCACCACCGCCAAGCTGTACTTCCGTCCGGTGCTGGCCCAGGAGGCCACCGGCTCCGCTGCGGCCACCCCTTCGCCGAGCGCGTCCGCGAGCGGCTCGTCCACCGCCTCGCCGAGCGCCTCCACGAGCCCGTCGGCGAGCGCCTCCGCGAACACCGACGAGAAGGCGACCTCCTCGACGTCCCCGTCGGCCACCGCCACCTCGCAGGGCCGGCCCGTCACCGACGCGCTGAAGGCCGACTCGACCCCGTCGGCGTCCGCGAGCACCAAGGCGAGCGCCTCCGCCAGCCCGTCGGCCTCCGCGAGCAGCGGCGCCGCCGTCACCGCGGACGACGCCGCGCTGCAGGCCAAGTACGCGGCCCTCGACTGCTCCAAGGAATCGGTCCGCGCCGCGGCCGGCGAGGGCGTCAAGCCCGGCGACGCGACCGTCGCCTGCGGTGAGATCGACAAGGTCTGGTACAAGTACCTGCTCGGCCCGGCCGCCGTCGACGGCACCGAGGTCAAGAAGGCCCAGGCCGTCTTCGACACGCAGACGGCCGCCGGCTGGCAGGTCACCATGGACTTCACGTCCAAGGGGTCCAAGAAGTTCGCCGACATCACGGGCCAGCTCGCGCAGAACCCCCAGCCGCAGAACGAGTTCGGCATCGTCCTCGACGGCAACGTCGTCTCCAGCCCCTACGTGAGCTCGGCCATCACCGGCGGCCAGGCCCAGATCTCGGGCAGCTTCACGCAGGAGGAGGCCCAGGGCCTCTCCAACATGCTGTCGTACGGCGCGCTCCCGCTCTCCTTCCAGGAGCAGAGCGTGACCACGGTGACGGCCGCGCTCGGCGGCGACCAGCTGCACGCCGGTCTCCTCGCCGGCGCCATCGGCCTCGCCCTGGTCGTGATCTACCTGGTGGCCTACTACCGCGGCCTGGCGCTCATCGCTCTCGCCTCGCTGCTGGTCTCCGGAGCCCTCACCTACGTGCTCATGGCGCTCCTCGGTCCGGCCATCGGCTTCGCGCTGAACCTGCCGGCCGTCTGTGGAGCCATCGTCGCCATCGGTATCACCGCGGACTCGTTCATCGTCTACTTCGAACGCGTCCGGGACGAGATCCGCGAGGGCCGCACCCTGCGCCCCGCCGTCGAGCGGGCCTGGCCGCGCGCCCGGCGCACCATCCTGGTCTCCGACTTCGTGTCGTTCCTCGCCGCCGCCGTGCTCTTCATCGTCACGGTCGGCAAGGTCCAGGGCTTCGCGTTCACGCTCGGCCTGACCACCGTCCTCGACGTGGTCGTGGTCTTCTTCTTCACCAAGCCGCTGATGACGCTCATCGCGCGGCGGAAATTCTTCGCAAGCGGCCACAAGTGGTCCGGCCTCGACCCGAAGAGCCTGGGCGCCCAACCGCCGATCCGCCGCACCCGCCGTCCCGCCGGTTCCGCCACCGGCTCCGTCGAGACGAAGGAGGCGTGAGCGATGTCGAAACTCGGTAACCTCGGCGCCCGACTGCACCGTGGCGAGATCAGCTACGATTTCATCGGCCACCGCAAGCTCTGGTACGGCATCTCGATCCTGATCACCATCACGGCCATCGTCGGCCTGGCGGTGCGCGGCCTGAACATGGGCATCGACTTCCAGGGCGGCGCCGTCTTCACCACCGAGAAGACCAGCGTCTCGGTCTCCCAGGCCGAGGAGTACGCCAAGGACGCGTCCGGCCACGACGCGGTCGTGCAGAAGCTCGGCAACGGCTCGCTGCGCATCCAGATCGCCGGCATGGACATCAAGCAGTCCAACGTCATCAAGACCGACCTGGCCAAGGACTTCAAGGCCGACCCGGAGACGATCACCGCCGAACTGGTCGGTCCCAGCTGGGGCGACCAGGTCGCCGACAAGGCCTGGCAGGGCCTGGCGATCTTCATGGTCCTGGTCGTGATCTATCTGGCGATCGCCTTCGAGTGGCGCATGGCCATCGCGGCACTCGTCGCCCTGATCCACGACATCACCATCACGGTCGGCATCTACGCCCTCGTCGGCTTCGAGGTCACGCCCGGCACGGTGATCGGTCTGCTGACCATCCTCGGTTACTCCCTGTACGACACGGTCGTCGTCTTCGACTCCCTCAAGGAACAGACGAAGGACCTCACGAAGCAGACCCGCTTCACCTACAGCGAGGTCGCCAACCGCTCGATCAACGGCACCCTGGTCCGCTCCATCAACACCACGGTCGTCGCGCTGCTGCCGGTGGCGGGACTGCTGTTCATCGGCGGCGGCGTCCTCGGCGCGGGCACGCTCAACGACATCTCGCTGTCGCTGTTCGTCGGCCTCGCGGCGGGCGCCTACTCCTCGATCTTCATCGCGACGCCGCTCGTCGCGGACCTCAAGGAGCTCGAGCCGCAGATGAAGGCGCTCAAGAAGCGCGTCCTGGCCAAGCGCGCCCAGGCCTCGGCCGAGGAGCAGTTCGTCGAGTCCCACGCCACCGACGGCTATGACGACGACGAGCCGGAGGACGCGGCGGCCGCGGTCGTCGGCCCGCGCAACCAGCCCGCCGCCCGCGGCCGGGGCCGCGGCCGTCCGTCGGGGAAGCGCCGATGACCGAGCTCACCGACCTCACCGGACTGCTGCTCAGCCGCATCCGGGACGTGGCCGACTACCCGGAGCCGGGAGTGATGTTCAAGGACATCACCCCGCTCCTGGCGGACCCGGCGGCGTTCCACGCGCTCACCGAGGCGTTCGCGGAGATCGCCGAGCGCACCGGCGCCACCAAGGTCGTCGGCCTGGAGGCCCGGGGCTTCATCCTGGGCGCCCCGGTCGCGGTCCGGGCCGGCCTCGGCTTCATCCCCGTGCGCAAGGCGGGCAAGCTCCCCGGCGCGACCCTCGGCCAGGCCTACGACCTGGAGTACGGCTCGGCCGAGATCGAGGTGCACGCCGAGGACCTCAACCCCGGCGACCGCGTGCTGATCGTCGACGACGTCCTCGCCACCGGCGGCACCGCCGAGGCGTCGATCCGGCTCATCCACCGCGCGGGCGCCGAGGTCGCGGGCGTCGCCGTCCTGATGGAGCTGGGCTTCCTGGCCGGCCGCCCCCGGCTGGAGGCGGCTCTGGACGGGGCGCCCCTGGAGGCGCTGCTCACGATCTGAGCACAGTCCCGAGATTCCGAGCACCGCCTCGCGAGTCCGGGAACGGTCCGAAAACCGCCGTACGCCAAGCGGGCGGGCACCGGAGGAATCCGGTGCCCGCCCCTTGCGTTTCTCCGGTAGACGGCCCTCCCATCGGCCTGAAGGCGATCCTTGAGCCCGGGATCGCTACGATGGGTCCTCCGGAACCTGACCGGGGGACCCGGATCGCGCACGAGGAGCCCTCTTGCCAGACGAGGCCCAGCACCTGACAGCCGCCAAGCCCGAGTCCGCATCGGCGCCCGCGGCCACGCCTGCGCCGCCCGCGAAGGACGACAGCCGCGGGCCGGTCGAGCACGACCGCCCGGCGTCCGTCGACAAGCCGGCCGAGCAGGCCCGCCCCAAGCCGGCCTCGCCCGAGCCCTCCTCGACCGCGCCCGCCGCCCGCCCGGCCGCCGCTCAGCAGCCCCCGCGCTCCGGCTCCTCCAACCGCGTCCGGGCCCGCCTCGCCCGCCTCGGCGTGCAGCGCCAGAACCCGTACAACCCGGTCCTGGAGCCGCTGCTGAGGATAGTGCGCAGCAACGACCCCAAGATCGAGACGGCGACGCTGCGCCAGATCGAGAAGTCCTACCAGGTCGCCGAGCGCTGGCACCGCGGCCAGAAGCGCAAGAGCGGCGACCCGTACATCACCCACCCGCTCGCGGTGACCACGATCCTCGCCGAACTGGGCATGGACCCGGCCACGCTCATGGCGGGCCTGCTGCACGACACCGTCGAGGACACCGAGTACGGCCTGGAGGACCTGCGCCGCGACTTCGGCGACCAGGTCGCCCTGCTCGTCGACGGCGTCACCAAGCTGGACAAGGTCAAGTTCGGCGAGGCCGCGCAGGCCGAGACCGTGCGCAAGATGGTCGTCGCGATGGCCAAGGACCCGCGCGTCCTGGTCATCAAGCTCGCCGACCGGCTGCACAACATGCGCACCATGCGTTACCTCAAGCGCGAGAAGCAGGAGAAGAAGGCGCGCGAGACGCTGGAGATCTACGCGCCGCTCGCCCATCGCCTGGGCATGAACACCATCAAGTGGGAGCTGGAGGACCTCGCCTTCGCGATCCTCTACCCCAAGATGTACGACGAGATCGTCCGGCTGGTGGCCGAGAGGGCACCGAAACGTGACGAGTATCTGGCCATAGTGACCGACGAGGTCCAGGCCGATCTGCGGGCCGCCCGCATCAAGGCGACCGTCACCGGCCGCCCGAAGCACTACTACAGCGTCTACCAGAAGATGATCGTCCGCGGCCGTGACTTCGCGGAGATCTACGACCTGGTGGGCATCCGCGTCCTCGTGGACACCGTCCGCGACTGCTACGCGGCCCTCGGCACGGTGCACGCGCGCTGGAACCCGGTCCCCGGCCGGTTCAAGGACTACATCGCGATGCCCAAGTTCAACATGTACCAGTCGCTGCACACCACGGTCATCGGCCCCAACGGCAAGCCCGTCGAACTCCAGATCCGCACGTTCGACATGCACCGCCGCGCCGAGTACGGCATCGCCGCGCACTGGAAGTACAAGCAGGAGGCCGTCGCCGGCGCCTCCAAGGTGCGCTCGGACCAGCCGCGGACCACCGGCAAGGACGACCACCTCAACGACATGGCGTGGCTGCGCCAGCTCCTCGACTGGCAGAAGGAGACCGAGGACCCGGGCGAGTTCCTGGAGTCCCTGCGCTTCGACCTGTCGCGCAACGAGGTCTTCGTCTTCACGCCGAAGGGCGACGTGATAGCGCTGCCGGCCGGCGCCACGCCCGTGGACTTCTCCTACGCGGTGCACACCGAGGTGGGCCACCGCACCATAGGAGCCCGGGTCAACGGCCGTCTCGTGCCGCTGGAGTCGACCCTGGACAACGGCGACCTCGTGGAGGTCTTCACCTCCAAGGCGGCCGGGGCCGGACCGTCCCGGGACTGGCTGAACTTCGTCAAGTCGCCGCGCGCCCGCAACAAGATCAGAGCCTGGTTCTCCAAGGAGCGCCGGGACGAGGCGATCGAGCAGGGCAAGGACGCCATCGCGCGCGCGATGCGCAAGCAGAACCTGCCGATCCAGCGCATCCTCACCGGCGACTCGCTGGTCACGCTCGCGCACGAGATGCGCTACCCGGACATCTCCTCGCTCTATGCGGCGATCGGCGAGGGCCATGTGGCCGCGCAGAACGTCGTGCAGAAGCTGGTGCAGGCGCTCGGCGGCGAGGAGGCGGCCACCGAGGAGATCGACGAGGCGGTACCGCCGTCCCGCACCCGCGGCCGCAAGCGGCGCAGCAACCAGGACCCCGGCGTCGTCGTCAAGGGCGTCGACGACGTGTGGGTCAAGCTGGCCCGCTGTTGTACGCCCGTCCCCGGCGACCCGATCATCGGCTTCGTGACGCGCGGTAGTGGCGTATCGGTTCACCGCAGCGACTGCGTCAACGTGGAGTCACTGTCCCGTGAGCCGGAGCGCATCCTCGAGGTCGAGTGGGCGCCGACGCAGTCCTCGGTCTTCCTGGTCGCGATCCAGGTCGAGGCCCTGGACCGTTCCCGGCTCCTCTCGGACGTCACCCGGGTCCTGTCCGACCAGCACGTCAACATCCTCTCCGCGGCGGTCCAGACCTCCCGCGACCGCGTGGCGACCTCCCGCTTCACCTTCGAGATGGGCGACCCCAAACACCTGGGCCACGTCCTGAAGGCCGTACGCGGCGTCGAGGGCGTCTACGACGTGTACCGGGTGACGTCGGCGCGCCGACCGTGACGCAGGGGCCGACGGCGGCCGAGACGGACGGACGCGATGACTGAGCCGGACCACATGATCTCGGTGTCGCTGGACGCCGCGGGGTCCGAGCACGACCTCCGTTCCCTGCTGGGCCGGCTGCGCGCCGAGGCGGCGGCGGGCGGCCGCGCCCGGCTCGACGGCGTCCGGCCGCCGCCCCCGCCCGGCAGCACGGGCGCGGCCTTCGACGTGCTCCAGTTCGCCGTCTCCGGAGGGCTCTCCGCCGCGTCCCTCGTGGTGTCCGTGCTGCAGTGGCAGGCCTCCCGCCCCCGCCCCCCGGCCGTGACGCTGCGCCGCGGTGACGTGACGATCGTCCTCACCGCCGACGCGGCCCGCGACGAGGAGACCGTACGCGGCCTGATCGAGCTCCTCGACGGCGGCGCAGCGCCCGCCCCGCGGCCCGAGGAGCCGGGAAGCGGCGACGGCACGCCCTGACCTTCCTGGCCCGGCAGGCGCGCGAGCTCGCCGACGCGAAACGGCCCGGCGGTGGTCTCCCACCGCCGGGCCGCACGATGCGCGGTGACGACGCTCAGCCGCCGAACTCCTCCAGGCCCTTCAGAGCCTGGTCCAGCAGCGCCTGACGGCCTTCGAGCTCCCGCTCCAGCTTGTCGGCCTTCGACGAGTTGCCCTGGGCACGGGCCTGCTCGATCTGCGTCCGCAGCTTGTCCACGGCGGCCTGGAGCTGACCGGTCAGACCCGCGGCACGCGCGCGTGCCTCCGGGTTCGTCCGGCGCCACTCGGCCTCCTCGGACTCCTGGATCGCCCGCTCCACGGCGTGCATCCGGCCCTCGATCTTCGGCCGGGCGTCCCGCGGGACATGGCCGATGGCCTCCCAGCGCTCGTTGATCGAGCGGAACGCGGCACGCGCCGCCTTGAGCTCGCCGACCGGCAGGAGCTTCTCGGCCTCCTCGGCCAGCTCCTCCTTGAGCTTGAGGTTCTCCGTCTGCTCCGCGTCCCGCTCGGCGAACACCGAGCTGCGGGCGGCGAAGAACACGTCCTGCGCACCGCGGAAGCGGTTCCACAGGTCGTCCTCGTGCTCGCGCTGGGCGCGGCCCGCCGCCTTCCACTCCGCCATCAGCTCGCGGTAGCGCGCCGCCGTCGGACCCCAGTCCGTGGAGCCGGACAGCGACTCGGCCTCGGAGACCAGCCGCTCCTTGATCCGGCGGGCGTCCTCGCGCTGCGCGTCCAGCTGCGCGAAGTGCGCCTTGCGGCGCTTGGAGAACGCCGAGCGGGCGTGCGAGAAGCGGTGCCACAGCTCGTCGTCCGACTTGCGGTCCAGCCGCGGCAGACCCTTCCAGGTGTCCACCAGGGAGCGCAGCCGCTCACCGGCGGCCCGCCACTGGTCGGACTGCGCCAGCTGCTCCGCCTCCGTGACCAGGTCCTCCTTGGCCTTACGGGCCTCGTCGGACTGCTTGGCGCGCTGCTGCTTGCGCTCCTCGCGGCGCGACTCGACGGTCGCCACCAGCTTGTCCAGCCGGTCCTTCAGCGCCTGGAGATCGCCCACCGCGTGATGGGCGTCGACCTGCTCGCGGATGTGGTCGATCGCGACCTGCGCGTCCTTGGCCGAAAGATCGGTGGTCTGCACTCGCTTCTCGAGGAGGCCGATCTCGACAACCAGGCCCTCGTACTTGCGCTCGAAGTAGGCCAGTGCTTCCTCGGGGGAGCCTGCCTGCCAGGAACCGACCACCTGCTCGCCGTCGGCCGTACGCACGTACACGGTCCCCGTCTCGTCGACGCGGCCCCACGGGTCGCTGCTCACAGCGCCTCCTCCACATGATGCCTCCGAGGGGCTTCAGCGCCCCTGGGCATCGTCCACAGTTTCGTCACGGCCAACATAGGCGACCGGCGGGCCGCCTGTCCGCATCCAGCGCGACCGAAATTGCGCAGTTGACCGCCCCTTGTCGTCAGGTTGTCCTCAGGTCGTCGTCAGGATTTCGCGACCGTCGCCTTGTTGATCACGACCGTCGCGTTCGGGGCTCCGTCGCCGGCGCCGGTGTTCTCGCCCGCGGCGGCGATCTTCTGCAGAACCTTCATGCCGTCGGCCGACACCGTGCCGAACGGGGTGTAGCTGGGCGGCAGCTGGCTGTCCTGGTAGACGAGGAAGAACTGGCTGCCGCCGGTGTGCGCCTGACCGGTGTTGGCCATCGCGACCGTGCCCGCCGGGTAGACGTTGTTCTTGAGGGTGGTGTCCTTCAGGTTCTCGTCCGGAATGGTGTAGCCGGGGCCGCCGCTGCCCTGGCCCGTCGGGTCGCCGCACTGCAGCACATAGATGCCGTTGGTGGTGAGCCGGTGGCACTTGGTGTGGTCGAAGTAGCCCTTGCCGGCGAGGAAGCTGAACGAGTTCACCGTGTGCGGCGCGGCCTTCGCCTTCAGGGCTATGCCGATGTCACCGCAGGTGGTCGCCAGCGTCATCGTGTACTTCGCCGCCGTGTCGATGGTGACCGCCGGCTCCTTCTTCCAGGTCTCCGTCTTGATCGCGCCGGCGGCGGCCTTCTCGCACGGGTCCTCCGCGGCGCTGGGCGTCGCCGACGGCGTCGTCTCCGAGCTCGCGTTCGCCTTGTCGTCGTCGTCCTTCAGCACGCCCGTCGTGTACAGCGCCAGGCTGCCGATGATGATCACGCCGAGGACCGACGCGATCACCGAGTTGCGTGCACGCGCCTTGCGCCGGGCGCTGGTGCGACGCTGCTGCTGCCGCAAGAACTTCTCCCGGGCGAGCTGACGCTTCCGCTGTTCCTGGGTGACCACCGGGTTTTCTCCTCGTGCGTCTCGTACGTCGACTGGGACGCGTGCGTCTTGTGAGCCGACAGCCTGCGTGTGTCCCGTACCGTATATGGGTTCGCTGAGGAAACGGCAGCGCCGGTAGGCTCGCACCACTGGCCCAGCCGCCAGAAGCCCACGCGTATCGACACAAACGAAGGACGATCGTGCTCATTGCCGGGTTCCCCGCCGGCGCCTGGGGGACGAACTGTTATCTCGTCGCCCCCGCCGCGGGCGAGGAGTGCGTGATCATCGACCCGGGCCACCAGGCGGCCCCCGGGGTCGAGGAAGCGATGGCGAAGCATCGGCTCAAGCCCGTCGCAGTCGTCCTCACCCACGGCCACATCGACCATGTGGCCTCGGTCGTCCCGGTGTGCGGCGCGCACGACGTGCCCGCCTGGATCCACCCCGAGGACCGCTACATGATGAGCGACCCCGAGAAGGCGCTGGGCCGGTCCATCGGGATGCCGCTGATGGGCGAGCTGACCGTGGGGGAGCCGGACGACGTCCGGGAGCTGACCGACGGCGCCCGGCTGGAGCTGGCGGGACTGGAGTTCTCCGTCGCGCACGCGCCGGGCCATACCAGGGGGTCGGTGACCTTCCGGATGCCCGAGGCGGCCGACGTACCGTCGGTCTTCTTCTCCGGGGATCTGCTGTTCGCCGGCTCCATCGGACGCACCGACCTGCCCGGCGGCGACATGGCCGAGATGCTCGACTCGCTGGCCCGTGTGTGCCTGCCGCTCGACGACTCGACCGTGGTGCTGTCCGGCCACGGCCCCCAGACGACCATCGGCCAGGAGCGCGCTGCCAACCCGTATCTGCGGCAGATGGCGGCCGCAGGCCGCCAAGAACGCGGAGCGGGTTCGCCCACCCCTCCCCGACGAGGAATGTGACGAGAGACCTTCCGTGAGCACCTTTCAGGCCCCCAAGGGCACGTACGACCTGATTCCGCCGGACAGCGCCACGTTCCTGGCCGTCCGCGAGGCGATCGCCGCGCCGCTGCGCAACTCCGGCTACGGCTACGTCGAGACGCCAGGCTTCGAGAACGTCGAACTGTTCGCGCGCGGTGTCGGCGAGTCGACCGACATCGTGACCAAGGAGATGTACGCCTTCGAGACCAAGGGCGGCGACAAGCTCGCGCTGCGCCCCGAGGGCACCGCCTCCGTGCTGCGCGCCGCGCTCGAAGCCAACCTGCACAAGACGGGCAACCTGCCGGTCAAGCTCTGGTACTCCGGCTCGTACTACCGCTACGAGCGCCCCCAGAAGGGTCGTTACCGGCACTTCTCCCAGGTCGGCGCCGAGGCGATCGGCGCGGAGGACCCGGCGCTGGACGCCGAGCTGATCATCCTGGCCGACCAGGCGTACCGCACGCTCGGCCTCAGGAACTTCCGCATCCTGCTCAACTCGCTGGGCGACAAGGAGTGCCGTCCGGTGTACCGGGAGGCGCTGCAGACCTTCCTGCGGGGCCTGGACCTCGACGAGGACACGCTGCGCCGCGCGGAGATCAACCCGCTCCGGGTGCTCGACGACAAGCGCGAGTCGGTGCAGAAGCAGCTCGGCGACGCCCCGCTGCTGCGCGACTACCTGTGCGACGCCTGCAAGGCGTACCACGAGGAGGTCCGCGAGCTGATCACCGCGGCGGGCGTCGCCTTCGAGGACGACCTGAAGCTGGTCCGCGGCCTGGACTACTACACCCGTACGACCTTCGAGTTCGTCCACGACGGACTGGGCTCCCAGTCCGCGGTGGGCGGCGGCGGCCGCTACGACGGCCTCTCCGAGATGATCGGCGGCCCCGCGCTGCCCTCGGTGGGCTGGGCGCTGGGCGTCGACCGTACGGTCCTTGCGCTGGAGGCGGAGGGCGTGGAGCTGGAGCTGCCCGCCTCGACCTCCGTGTTCGCGGTGCCGCTGGGCGAGGAGGCCCGCCGGGTGCTCTTCGCGAAGGTCACCGAGCTGCGCAAGCTCGGCGTCGCCGCCGACTTCTCCTACGGCGCCAAGGGGCTCAAGGGCGCCATGAAGAGCGCCAACCGCAGCGGGGCCCGCTACACGATCGTCGCGGGCGAACGCGACCTCGCCGAGGGCGTCGTCCAGCTCAAGGACATGCAGTCCGGGGAGCAGACGGCGATCGGCGTCGACGAGGTCGTGGCGGAACTGGAGTCGAGGCTCGGCTAGCGCCGTGCTCACCCGCCGGGCGTCGGCGGTTTCGGCAGGTGGCCGGAACCGAACGCCCGGCGGGTGCCGCACGTACGTCCTTATGTCCGCCGAACGGTGGACAGAGGGTCCGGTGCGGCACAATGGCCCCTGCCCGAAGATGGTCCAACTCTCAAGTGACGGATCGGCGTGATGAGCAAGACGACAGTCAAAGACGTCTCCACGGAGTCCGAGCCCGAGCGCGTCGCCGCGACCGAGCCCCGGACGGTGGGCGGCAGCCGTGCGTTCGCGATCCTGCTGCTGATCACCGGCGCGGCCGGTCTGCTCGCCGCGTGGGTCATCACGATCGACAAGTTCAAGATCCTCGAAGGCAAGGTGGACGGCAAGACGTTCACCCCCAGCTGCAGCATCAACCCGATCGTGTCCTGCGGCAGCGTCATGGAGAGCGACCAGGCCTCCGCCTTCGGCTTCCCCAACCCGATGCTGGGCCTGGTCTGCTACGGCATCGTCATCTGCGTCGGCATGAGCCTGCTGGCCCGGGCCCGGTTCCCCCGCTGGTACTGGCTGACCTTCAACTTCGGCACGCTCTTCGGCGTGGGCTTCTGCACCTGGCTGCAGTACCAGTCCCTGTACGAGATCAACGCCCTGTGCCTGTGGTGCTCGCTGGCCTGGGTCGCGACGATCACCATGTTCTGGTATGTCACCTCGTTCAACGTGCGCAACGACCTCCTGCCCGCCCCGAGCTGGCTGAAGGGGTTCTTCGGCGAGTTCACCTGGGTCCTGCCGGTCACCCACGTCGGCATCATCGGCATGCTGATCCTGACCCGCTGGGGCGCCGACCTCTGGGCCTGAGCCCGACGACGGACACCGTGCCCGGCGGGACTGTCGGACCCCTGACGTAGGCTCCGACGTGTGGAGCCCGACCTGTTCACCGCCGCAGCCGAAGACCGCCAGGAGAAGGACCCCGCCGGGAGCCCCCTGGCGGTCCGGATGCGCCCGCGCACCCTCGACGAGGTGGTGGGCCAGCAGCACCTGCTGAAGCCGGGCTCACCCCTGCGCCGCCTGGTCGGCGACGGCGCCAAGGGCCCGGCCGGCCCCTCCTCGGTGATCCTCTGGGGCCCGCCCGGCACCGGGAAGACCACGTTGGCGTACGTCGTCTCCAAGGCCACCGACAAGCGGTTCGTGGAGCTGTCGGCGATCACCGCGGGCGTCAAGGAGGTCCGCGCGGTCATCGACGGCGCCCGCCGCGCCATCGGCGGCTTCGGCAAGGAGACCGTCCTCTTCCTCGACGAGATCCACCGCTTCAGCAAGGCCCAACAGGACTCCCTCCTGCCGGCCGTCGAGAACCGCTGGGTGACGCTGATCGCGGCGACCACCGAGAACCCGTACTTCTCGGTGATCTCGCCGCTGCTCTCCCGCTCGCTCCTGCTCACCCTCGAACCCCTCACGGACGACGACCTCCGCGCCCTCGTCACCCGGGCGCTGGCCGACGACCGCGGCCTCAAAGGCGCCGTCACCCTCCCCGAGGAGACCGAGGCCCACCTCCTGCGCATCGCCGGCGGCGACGCCCGCCGCGCCCTGACGGCCCTGGAGGCGGCCGCCGGAGCCGCCCTCGACCAGGACGAGACCGCGATCAGCCTCCAGACGCTGGAGCAGACGGTCGACCGCGCGGCGGTGAAGTACGACCGCGACGGCGACCAGCACTACGACGTCGCCAGCGCCCTCATCAAGTCCATCCGCGGTTCGGACGTCGACGCGGCCCTGCACTACCTGGCCCGCATGATCGAGGCCGGCGAGGACCCCCGCTTCATCGCCCGCCGGCTGATGATCTCCGCCAGCGAGGACATCGGCCTGGCCGATCCGAACGCGCTGCCGATCGCCGTCGCCGCCGCCCAGGCCGTCGCCATGATCGGCTTCCCCGAGGCCGCCCTCACCCTCAGCCATGTCACCATCGCGCTCGCCCTGGCCCCCAAGTCCAACGCCGCGACGACGGCGATCGGCGCCGCCCTGGAGGACGTCCGCAAGGGACTGGCCGGGCCCGTCCCGCCGCATCTGCGCGACGGGCACTACAAGGGCGCCGCCAAGCTGGGGCACGCCCAGGGGTACGTGTATCCGCACGACCTGCCCGAGGGCATCGCCGCCCAGCAGTACGCTCCGGACGCGATCGACGGCCGGGAGTACTACGCGCCGACCCGGCACGGCGCCGAGGCCCGCTACGCGGACGCGGTCGAGTGGACCAGAGCGCACCTCGGTCGCAAGGGGTCCTGAGCACCCTGTAGACTCGCCCGAAGTGCTGCGTCCTGTGCCGTCAGAACAGGACAGTCAGCCGGAGCCCCGGTCCTCGGATCCTCGATCCACGGATCGGCTCCAGGAGCGTCGCGCACCGTTGAAACGGTGTCGCGGGCAGCCCACCACCATCCGGAGTTCCGGGAACGGTCGGTGGGCCACTCGCGTGCTGCACTTGTGTGCCCAGACCAAGGGGAGCGGCTGCCCGACAGGTCCCTCGCGGACCGACGGGTTTCCCCGGCTGCGGATGCGACCTCCCTTAACCCTGGCAAGCCGGAAATTCAGGAAAGAGAAGAACACAGTGGCGAATCAGTCCCGCCCCAAGGTCAAGAAGTCGCGTGCCCTCGGTATCGCGCTGACCCCGAAGGCCGTCAAGTACTTCGAGGCCCGCCCCTACCCGCCGGGCGAGCACGGCCGCGGCCGCAAGCAGAACTCGGACTACAAGGTCCGTCTGCTCGAGAAGCAGCGTCTGCGCGCGCAGTACGACGTGTCCGAGCGCCAGCTCGTGCGCGCCTACGAGCGTGCCTCCAAGGTCCAGGGCAAGACCGGTGAGGCCCTGATCATCGAGCTCGAGCGCCGTCTCGACGCGCTGGTCCTGCGTTCGGGCATCGCCCGCACGATCTACCAGGCCCGCCAGATGGTCGTCCACGGCCACATCGAGGTCAACGGCCAGAAGGTCGACAAGCCGTCCTTCCGCGTCAAGCCCGACGACGTCGTGATGGTCCGTGAGCGCAGCCGCGAGAAGACCCTCTTCTCCATCTCCCGCGAGGGCGGCTTCGCCCCCGACGGCGAGACCCCGCGCTACCTCCAGGTGAACCTCCGCGCCCTGGCCTTCCGCCTGGACCGCGAGCCGAACCGCAAGGAGATCCCGGTGATCTGCGACGAGCAGCTCGTCGTCGAGTACTACGCACGCTGATCTCCGCAAAGGCCCGCCGGCCGCCTGCCCCTCGGGGCGGGCGACGGCGGGCCTTCGCACACCCCTAATCCGGTACGGATCGCCGGGTCCGGCGCGATAGGCTCAGCGCCAGAGATAGGTGACATCACTGCAAGGAGAGTGCCAGGTGTCCGGTGGAGAAGTGGCCGGGATCCTGGTGGCCGTCTTCTGGGCGATCCTGGTCTCCTTCCTGGCCGTCGCGCTGGCGAGGCTGGCCCAGACGCTCAGGGCGACCACCAAGCTGGTCGCGGACGTGACCGAGCAGGCCGTCCCGCTGCTGGCCGACGCCTCCGCCGCGGTGCGCTCCGCACAGACCCAGATCGACCGGGTCGACTCCATCGCCTCCGACGTCCAGGAGGTCACGTCGAACGCGTCCGCGCTCTCGACGACCGTCGCCTCCACCTTCGGCGGCCCCCTGGTGAAGGTCGCCGCGTTCGGGTACGGCGTCCGCCGCGCCCTGGGCCGCAAGGACGACGCGCCTGCCAGGGAGCCCCGGCGCACCGTGATCGTGGGCCGTACGGTCTCCCGGCGGGAGAAGCGCAAGCCCCGTGGAAAGAGGGACTGAGACCAGCGATGTTCCGCCGCACCTTCTGGTTCACCACGGGCGTCGCCGCCGGTGTCTGGGCCACCACCAAGGTCAACCGCAAGCTCAGGCAGCTGACCCCCGAGAGCCTCGCCGCGACCGCGGCCGACAAGGCGCTCGAGACGGGAGCACGCCTCAAGGACCGCGCGGTCGGCTTCGCGCTCGACGTCCGCGACAACATGGCGCAGCGGGAGGCGGAACTCGAGGACGCGCTCGGCATCCACGAGGACCCCGCACTCCCCGGCCCCCGGCGGTACGCCGCCATCGAGAACAGCAAGCACACGACGTACGTCGAGACCACGACGCACCCGTACGACCGGAATGAGGACCACTGATGGAGTCGGCCGAGATTCGCCGCCGCTGGCTGAGCTTCTACGAGGAGCGCGGGCACACCGTCGTCCCTTCGGCGTCGCTCATCGCGGACGACCCGACTCTGCTCCTCGTCCCGGCCGGCATGGTCCCCTTCAAGCCGTACTTCCTCGGTGAGGTCAAGCCGCCGTGGTCGCGCGCCACCAGCGTGCAGAAGTGCGTGCGCACGCCCGACATCGAAGAGGTCGGCAAGACCACCCGCCACGGCACGTTCTTCCAGATGTGCGGCAACTTCTCCTTCGGCGACTACTTCAAGGAAGGCGCCATCACGTACGCCTGGGAGCTGCTCACCAGCCCCCAGGACAAGGGCGGTTACGGCCTGGACCCGGAGCGGCTCTGGATCACCGTCTACCTGGACGACGACGAGGCCGAGCGCATCTGGCACGAGGTCGTCGGCGTGCCCAAGGAGCGCATCCAGCGCCTGGGCATGAAGGACAACTACTGGTCCATGGGCGTCCCCGGACCCTGCGGACCCTGTTCCGAGATCAACTACGACCGCGGCCCCGAGTTCGGCGTCGAGGGCGGCCCCGCCGTCAACGACGAGCGGTACGTGGAGATCTGGAACCTCGTCTTCATGCAGTACGAGCGCGGCGAGGGCATCGGCAAGGACAACTTCGAGATCCTGGGCGACCTGCCGAGCAAGAACATCGACACGGGCCTCGGCATGGAGCGCCTCGCCATGATTCTGCAGGGTGTGCAGAACATGTACGAGATCGACACCTCCATGGCCGTCATCAAGAAGGCCACCGAGCTGACCGGCGTCGAGTACGGCAAGGCCCATGACTCGGACGTCTCGCTGCGCGTGGTCACCGACCACATGCGCACCTCCGTGATGCTCATCGGCGACGGCGTCACCCCCGGCAACGAGGGCCGCGGCTACGTCCTGCGCCGGATCATGCGCCGCGCCATCCGCAACATGCGGCTGCTCGGCGCCACCGGCCCGGTCGTGCTGGACCTCGTCGACACCGTGATCGGCATGATGGGCCAGCAGTACCCGGAGCTGATCACCGAGCGCGAGCGCATCGAGAAGGTCGCCGTCGCCGAGGAGAACGCCTTCCTCAAGACGCTGAAGGCCGGCACCAACATCCTCGACACCGCCGTCACCGAGACCAAGCAGGCCGGCGGCGCCGTCCTGGCCGGCGACAAGGCGTTCCTGCTCCACGACACCTGGGGCTTCCCCATCGACCTCACCCTGGAGATGGCCGCCGAGCAGGGGCTGTCCGTGGACGAGGACGGCTTCCGCCGGCTGATGAAGGAGCAGCGCGAGCGCGCCAAGGCCGACGCCCAGGCCAAGAAGACCGGCCACGCCGGGACCGGCGCCTACCGCGAGATCGCCGACAAGGCCGGCGAGACCGAGTTCTTCGGCTACGCGGACACCGAGGGCGAGTCCACGGTCGTCGGCATCCTCGTCGACGGCGTCTCCTCCCCGGCCGCCACCGAGGGCGACGAGGTCGAGATCGTCCTCGACCGCACCCCGTTCTACGCCGAGGGCGGCGGCCAGATCGGCGACACCGGCCGCATCAAGGTGGGCTCCGGCGCCGTCGTCGAGATCCGCGACACCCAGAAGCCGGTGCCGGGCGTCTACGTCCACAAGGGCGTCGTCCAGGTCGGCGAGGTGACCGTCGGCGACCTGGTGCACGCCTCGATCGACTCGCGTCGCCGCACCGCCATCGCCCGCGCCCACTCGGCCACCCACCTCACCCACCAGGCCCTGCGCGACGCCCTCGGTCCGACGGCCGCCCAGGCCGGTTCCGAGAACCAGCCCGGCCGCTTCCGCTTCGACTTCGGCTCCCCGTCCGCCGTTCCGACGGCCGTGATGACCGACGTCGAGCAGAAGATCAACGAGGTGCTCGCCCGCGACCTGGACGTCCGCGCCGACGTCATGGGCATCGACGAGGCCAAGAAGCAGGGCGCCATCGCCGAGTTCGGCGAGAAGTACGGCGAGCGGGTCCGTGTCGTGACCATCGGCGACTTCTCCAAGGAGCTGTGCGGCGGCACGCATGTCCACAACACCTCTCAGCTGGGTCTGGTGAAGCTGCTCGGCGAGTCGTCGATCGGCTCGGGCGTGCGCCGCATCGAGGCTCTCGTCGGCGTCGACGCCTACAACTTCCTCGCCCGTGAGCACACGGTCGTGGCCCAGCTCCAGGAGCTGATCAAGGGGCGTCCGGAGGAGCTCCCGGAGCGGGTTTCGGCCATGCTCGGCAAGCTGAAGGACGCCGAGAAGGAGATCGAGAAGTTCCGCGCCGAGAAGGTGCTCCAGGCCGCCGCCGGTCTCGTGGAGTCGGCCAAGGACGTCCGCGGGATCGCCGTCGTCACCGGTCAGGTCCCGGACGGCACCGCCCCCGACGACCTGCGCAAGCTGGTCCTCGACGTGCGCGGCCGCATCCAGGGCGGCCGGGCCGCCGTGGTCGCCCTGTTCACGGTCAGCAACGGCAAGCCGCTGACGGTCATCGCCACCAACGAGGCCGCTCGCGAGCGCGGTCTCAAGGCCGGCGAGCTGGTCCGCACGGCCGCCAAGACCCTCGGCGGCGGCGGTGGCGGCAAGCCGGACGTCGCCCAGGGCGGTGGCCAGAACCCGGCCGCCGTCGGCGAGGCCGTCGACGCCGTCGAGCGGCTCGTGGCGGAAACGGCCAAGTGAGTCACCCGATGCGCAAGGGCCGTCGACTCGCGATCGACGTCGGGGACGCCCGGATCGGGGTCGCCTCGTGCGACCCCGACGGGATCCTCGCCACTCCGGTGGAGACGGTCCCCGGCCGGGACCTTCCGGCGGCTCATCGCCGCCTTCGGCAGCTGGTCGAGGAGTACGAGCCGATCGAGGTCGTCGTGGGTCTTCCGCGTTCGCTCAAGGGGGGCGAGGGCCCGGCCGCGGTCAAGGTCAGGGGCTTCGCCCAGGAGCTCGCGCAGGGCATCGCGCCGGTCCCGGTCCGGCTCGTCGACGAGCGGATGACGACCGTGACGGCCAGTCAGGGACTGCGTGCCTCGGGCGTGAAGTCGAAGAAGGGCCGCGCGGTCATCGACCAGGCAGCCGCTGTGATCATCCTTCAGCAGGCGCTGGAATCCGAACGGGTGTCAGGCAAAGCACCGGGCGAGGGCGTCGAAGTGGTCATCTGATCGCGGTACGGTAACGTTCCGCGCGATGCGGTGCTGTTCGAACAGTCGCCGCACAGAGAGAGGCGGAACGGTGACGGGCCCGTGAAGGCCGCGTGATCGCCGCCTCGCGGCTCTAGGGGATCGATGACTGAGTATGGCCGGGGCCCAGGCTCCGAACCGTGGAATCCGGAGGACCCGTTGTTCGGGGACGGCGGATGGGAAGGGCAGCAGGCCCCCACGGGTCATCAGCCTGCCTACGGCGGCCAGCAGCAGCACCACTACCCGCAGCAGCAGCCTCAGCAGTCGGAGTACGGCGACTGGGGCCAAGGACAGGCGCAGCAGTACGACCAGCAGCAGTACAACGGGCAACAGTACGAGCAGCAGTTCGACCCGCAGTACCAGGGCTACGACCAGCAGCAGTACGTCGACCAGGGCGGCCAGCAGTACGCCCACCCGAACCAGCAGGCCTACCAGGAGGGTTACCAGGAAGGCGGCTGGGACGGCACGGGCACCCACGCCCATGTCCCGTACGCGGCCGATCCCGGCGACCCCTACGGCCAGCAGGCCGCGGCCTACGGCGCGCAGCAGCCCGACTTCTACGGCACCCCGGACGCCTATCCGCCTCCGGAGCCGCCCGCCCGGCGGCGTACCGAGCCGGAGCCGGAGCCGGAACCCGCGGCCGAGGAGAAACCCGACTGGGATCCCGGTCCGGACCAGGGCGAGCACGCCTTCTTCGCGGGCGGCGGGGCCGAGGACGACGAGGACGACGACGAGGAGCCCGGGAACCGGCGGGGCCGGGGCGGCAAAGGCGCCAAGACCGCCAAGAGCAAGAAGAGCCGCAGCGGCTGTGCCTGTCTGGTCGTCGTCCTGGTGTTCGGCGGGGGCATCGCCGGCGTCGGCTACTTCGGCTACGACTACTACCAGAATCGTTACGGCGCGTCTCCGGACTACGCGGGCGACGGCACGGCCGAGTCCGTGAGCGTGGAGGTGCCCAAGGGCTCCGGCGGCGCCGCCATCGGCCGGCTGCTGAAGGACGCCGGAGTCGTGAAGAGCGTGGACGCGTTCGTGTCCGCGTTCACGAGCAATTCCGATGCGGACGGCATTCAGGCGGGCGCGTACATCCTGAAGAAGGAGATGTCCGCGGAGAGCGCCGTCGCGATGATGCTGGACCCGAAGAGCCAGGCCAATGTGATGGTCACGCCCGGCCAGCGCAATATCGCCGTCTACAAGGCCATCGACACCAAACTCGGCCTTTCGGCCGGTACCACCAAAAAAGTCGCGGACAGTAAATTCCAGACGCTCGGGCTTCCCAAGTGGGCGAATGACAACGATGACATCAAGGACCCGCTGGAGGGCTTCCTCCTGCCCGGCACCTACGGTGCGGCGAAGGGCATGAAGCCGGAGACGGTCCTCAAGTCGATGATCGCCCGCGCCAACGAGGCGTACGCCGGCTACGACCTCGAGGCCAAGGCCAAGGCGCTCGATCTGGACAGCCCGTTGCAGGTGCTCACGGTCGCCAGCCTGGTCCAGGCCGAGGGAAAGACCAGCGAGGACTACCGCAAGATGGCCGAGGTCGTCTACAACCGCCTCGACTTCGGGAACCCGGAGACCTACGGCTTCGTCCAGTTCGACTCGACCTACAACTATGCGAAGAACGAGAGCAACATCGACATCAGCGAGTCGGAGATCAACAAGGACAAGGACCCGTTCAACACCTACACCAACAAGGGTTTGCCGCCCGGTCCGATCGGCAACCCCGGCGACGTGGCGATCAAGGCCTCGCTGAATCCGACCGACGACGGCTGGTACTACTTCGTGGCGACCGACGGCGTGAGCAAGACCGAATTCGCCAGGACGCACGATGAATTCCTGAAACTCAAGGACAAGTTCGATGAAAGCTCGGGCAACTGACGTCCGTCGGGCCGCGGTACTGGGCAGCCCCATCGCCCACTCCCTCTCACCGGCGCTGCACCGCGCCGCGTACGACGCGCTGGAGCTCGGCGGCTGGACGTACGACCGCTTCGACGTCGACGAGGCGGCCCTGCCCGCCTTCGTCGACGGGCTCGGCGCCGAGTGGGCCGGTCTCTCGCTGACCATGCCGCTGAAGCGCGCCGTCATCCCGCTGCTCGACGAGATCAGCGAGACGGCGGCCTCCGTCGAGGCCGTCAACACCCTCGTCCTCACCGACGACGGGCGACGGCTCGGCGACAACACCGACATCCCCGGCATGGTCGCCGCCCTGCGCGAGCGCGGGATCGAACAGGTCGACTCGGCCGCGATCCTCGGCGCCGGCGCCACCGCGTCCTCCGCGCTGGCCGCCCTGTCCCGGGTCTGCGCCGGCGAGATCGTCGCCTATGTGCGCAGCGCGGCCCGCGCCGCCGAGATGCGGCAGTGGGGCGAGCGGCTCGACGTCGAGGTCCGCATCGCGGACTGGACGGACGCCGCCGACGCCCTGCGCTTCCCGCTGGTCGTCGCGACCACCCCGGCGCAGGCCACCGACGAGCTAGCCGCCGCGGTGCCGGAACGCCCCGCCACCCTCTTCGACGTGCTCTACGACCCCTGGCCGACCGAGCTGGCCGCCCGCTGGTCCATGTTCGGCGGCGCCGTCGTCGGCGGGCTCGACCTGCTCGTGCACCAGGCGGTGCTCCAGGTGGAGCAGATGACCGGACGCGCCCCGGCCCCCGTGGAGGCCATGCGCAAGGCCGGCGAACACGCCCTCGCCGCCCGCCGGACGCACCGGTAACCATGACCGCAGCGGGACCGCAAGAGCGTCCCGCCAGTCCGTGCTTTCAGGTTCCTGCCGTCCGGCTGCTGGACCGGCGACCGGTTCCGGAGCCGGGACGTGGGAGGATCGGAGGCGGCGGGCCAGGGCCGCGCACCAGGTCACGCCGACGACGTACGCGAGGACGCGCGTGCGGCAGGGCATACGGGGCGCGAGTACTGAGGAGCATCGTTGAGCAGGCTGCGTTGGCTGACCGCCGGGGAATCCCACGGTCCCGCACTTGTCGCGACGCTGGAGGGCCTTCCCGCCGGCGTCCCGATCACCACGGAGATGGTGGCCGACCACCTGGCGCGACGGCGGCTCGGCTACGGGCGCGGCGCGCGCATGAAGTTCGAACGCGACGAGGTCACCTTCCTCGGCGGCGTCCGGCACGGCCTCACCATGGGTTCGCCGGTGGCGGTCATGGTGGGCAACACGGAGTGGCCCAAGTGGGAACAGGTCATGTCGGCCGACCCGGTCGACCCCGAGATCCTCGCGGGCCTCGCCCGCAACGCCCCGCTGACCCGCCCGCGCCCCGGCCACGCCGACCTCGCCGGGATGCAGAAGTACGGCTTCGACGAGGCACGGCCCGTCCTGGAGCGCGCCTCCGCGCGTGAGACGGCCGCCCGGGTAGCGCTGGGCGCGGTCGCCCGGTCGTACCTGAAGGAGACGGCCGGCATCGAGATCGTCTCCCACGTGGTGGAGCTGGCCGCCGCCAAGGCGCCCTACGGCGTCTACCCCACCCCCGCCGACGTCGAGAAGCTGGACGAGGACCCGGTGCGCTGCCTGGACGCGGACGCGTCGAAGGCGATGGTCGCGGAGATCGACCAGGCACACAAGGACGGCGACACCCTCGGCGGCGTCGTCGAGGTGCTCGCGTACAGCGTCCCGGTCGGCCTCGGCTCGCACGTGCACTGGGACCGCCGGCTGGACGCCCGCCTGGCCGCCGCCCTCATGGGCATCCAGGCGATCAAGGGCGTCGAGGTCGGAGACGGCTTCGACCTCGCGCGCGTGCCCGGTTCGAAGGCGCACGACGAGATCGTCACCACGCCCGAGGGCATCCGGCGCACGAGCGGCCGCTCCGGCGGCACCGAGGGCGGTCTGACCACGGGCGAGCTGCTGCGCGTGCGGGCCGCGATGAAGCCGATCGCGACCGTGCCGCGCGCCCTGCAGACGGTGGACGTCGTCACGGGCGAGGCCACCCAGGCCCACCACCAGCGCTCCGACGTGTGCGCGGTCCCGGCCGCCGGGATCGTCGCCGAGGCGATGGTCGCGCTGGTGCTGGCGGACGCCGTGGCGGAGAAGTTCGGCGGCGACAGCGTCGCCGAGACCCACCGCAACGTGCGCTCGTACCTCGACCACCTGCGCATCCGATGAGCGGGCCGCTGGTCGTCCTGGTCGGCCCGATGGGCGTCGGCAAGTCCACCGTCGGCGGACTGCTGGCCGAGCGGCTCGGCGTCGGCTACCGGGACACCGACGACGACATCGTCGCCGCGCAGGGCCGCAGCATCGCGGAGATCTTCGTCGACGACGGCGAGGAAGCCTTCCGGGCGCTGGAGAAGCAGGCCGTGCACCGCGCGCTCGCCGAGCACGACGGCGTCCTGGCGCTCGGCGGCGGCTCGATCCTGGACGCGGACACGCGCGGCCTGCTGGCCGGACAACGCGTGGTCTACCTGTCCATGGACGTCGAGGAGGCCGTCCGGCGCACCGGCCTCAACGCGGCCCGCCCGCTGCTCGCCGTCAACCCGCGCAAGCAGTGGCGCGAGCTGATGGAGGCCCGCCGCCATCTGTACGAAGGAGTCGCCACGGCCGTGGTGCCGACGGACGGCCGTACGGCCGAAGAGGTCACCCAAGTCGCCCTGGACGCTTTGGAGTTGAAGGAAGCATGAGCAGCGAGTCGGTAACGCGGATCCGGGTCGGCGGCAGCGCGGGATCCGAGCCGTACGAGGTCCTGGTCGGACGACGGCTGCTGAGCGAACTCGGCGGGTTGATCGGCGACCGCGTCAAGCGGGTCGCCGTGATCCACCCCGAGGCGCTCGCCGAGACCGGGGACGCGCTGCGCGCCGACCTGGTCGAGCAGGGCTACGAGGCGGTCGCCATCCAGGTGCCCAACGCGGAGGAGGCCAAGACCGCCGAGGTCGCCGCCTACTGCTGGAAGGTGCTCGGGCAGTCCGGGTTCACCCGCACCGACGTCGTCGTGGGCGTCGGCGGCGGCGCGACCACCGACCTCGCCGGGTTCGTCGCGGCGACCTGGCTGCGCGGGGTGCGCTGGATCGCCGTCCCGACCACCGTGCTCGCCATGGTCGACGCGGCCGTCGGCGGCAAGACCGGCATCAACACGGCCGAGGGCAAGAACCTCGTCGGCTCCTTCCACCCGCCGGCCGGCGTGCTCTGTGACCTGGCCGCGCTGGACTCCCTCCCGGTCAACGACTACGTCTCCGGGCTCGCCGAGATCATCAAGGCGGGCTTCATCGCCGACCCGGCGATCCTCGACCTCATCGAGTCCGACCCCGAGGCCGCCCGCACCCCGGCGGGCCCGCACACCGCCGAGCTCATCGAACGCTCCATCCGGGTCAAGGCGGACGTCGTGTCCTCCGACCTCAAGGAGTCGGGCCTGCGGGAGATCCTCAACTACGGCCACACCCTCGCGCACGCCATCGAGAAGAACGAGCGCTACAAGTGGCGGCACGGCGCGGCCGTCTCCGTGGGCATGCACTTCGCCGCCGAACTGGGCCGTCTGGCGGGCCGGTTGGACGACGCCACGGCCGACCGCCACCGCACGGTCCTCGAGTCCGTGGGGCTGCCGCTGCACTACCGCTACGACCAGTGGCCCAAGCTGCTGGAGAACATGAAGGTCGACAAGAAGTCCCGCGGCGACCTGCTGCGCTTCATCGTCCTGGACGGCCTGGCCAAGCCGACCGTCCTCGAGGGCCCCGACCCGGCCGTGCTGCTCGCCGCGTACGGCGAGGTGGGCGAGTAGGACCGGGGCGGGCTCGGGCCGGGCGGGCCGCGGGACGGCCGGGTACGTCCGACCGCTCCCCTTCCGCCCGATTCGCTCTCCACACCGGGCACTTCGGACCGCCCCCGGCCGTTCACCAAACGATGGCCGGGGGCGGTACCGTTCAGTAGCGAAGACGGGGTCCGCACCCCTACAGCCAGCGCCAATTGCCTGTACGAGACGGAGTGGCACCGGATGCAGCACGCAGTGGGTTCTCCGCTGCCGCCGCCCCATCAGCCGGGGCACGGTCCGGCCGTCGGCTGGTCGCCGGCCGCCCATCACCCGGGCCCGCACCAGCCGGGATACCTGGGTGCTCCCTCGGGCCCGCTCCCGCCCGCGCCCCAGCCGCCGGTGCCGCCCGTGCCGCCGCCGCCCGCCCCCGGGCACGCGCCCCTCCCGCCGGGCGCCGACGCCACCGGGCACGTCCCGCTGCCGCCGGGCGGTCCGGTCCCGATGCCCAGCGCACCGCCCGCCCCGACCGTCCCCGACCCGACGGCCACGACGCTCGCGGTCCTGCTGATCGGCCCCGCCGGCGCCGGCAAGACCAGCGTCGCCAAGTTCTGGGCCGACCACCGCCGCGTGCCCACCGCCCATGTCAGCCTCGACGACGTACGCGAATGGGTCCGCTCCGGCTTCGCCGACCCGCAGTCGGGGTGGAACGACCACTCCGAGGCCCAGTACCGGCTGGCCCGCCGCACCTGCGGCTTCGCCGCGCGCAACTTCCTGGCCAACGGCATCTCGTGCATCCTGGACGACGCGATCTTCCCCGACCGCCCGGCCGTGGGCCTCGGCGGCTGGAAACGCCATGTGGGCCCCGGGCTGCTGCCCGTCGTCCTGCTGCCCGGGCTGGAGGTCGTCCTGGAGCGCAACGCGGCGCGCTCCGGCAACCGCCGCCTCACCGACGAGGAGGTGGCCCGCATCCACGGCCGCATGGCGGGCTGGTACGGCTCCGGCCTCCCCATCATCGACAACTCCCAGATGGACGTACCGACCACGGCACGGGTCCTGGACGACGTGCTGGCCCGGGCGATCGCAAGCCCCCCGAAGTGGTGACGGGCGGGACCGGGCCTCGGCCCACCACCGTTCGCCCCGTCGGGTCCCCCGAACGGCACCCTTCCAGCCAGCACAATCCGGCCACCGCTCCTACGCTCGTGTCATGTCAGAGGTCTACGCGTCCCGCCGAACCCGTCTACGGGAGCGCTGTAACGCGGCCGGCAGCACCGCGGCGCTCATCTCCCGCCCCGCCAATGTGAGGTACCTCGCGGGCGCGGCTCCGCGCGGCGCCGTCCTGCTGCTGGGCCGACGCGAGGACCTCCTCGTCTGCGCGGTCCCGCCCGAGGACCGCCCCTCCGAGGGGCGACCGGACGACGCGCTGCTCATCCATGTCCTGCCCGGCCCCGGAGGCGATCCCGCGGTCGCCGCCGCCGGACTCCTGATGGGCCAGGGCGGCGACTGTCTCGCCGTCGAGGAACACCACCTCACGGTGGCCCGCCACCGGGAGCTCCGCTCGGTCGCGGCCCGGCTGCGCCTCACCGACCTGGGCAGCGCGGTCGAACAGCTGAGGGTGGTCAAGGACGAGGAGGAGATCTCCTGTCTGCGGATCGGCGCCGAGATCGCCGACCAGGCGCTGGGCGAGCTGCTGGAGTCCATCCTGGTCGGCCGCACGGAACGGCACCTGGCCCTGGAACTGGAGCGGCGCCTCGTCGACCACGGCGCCGACGGCCCCGCCTTCGCCACGTCCGTCGCCGCCGGCCCGAACTCCGGCCGGCGCGGGCACCGGCCCACCGACCGGCGCGTGGAGGAGGGCGACTTCCTGTCGGTCTGCCTGGGGGCGACCTACCGCGGCTACCGCTGCGAGATCGGCCGCACCTTCGTCATCGGGACGTCCCCCGCGGACTGGCAGATCGAGTTGTACGACCTCGTCTTCGCCGCTCAGCGGGCCGGACGCGAGGCTCTGGCGCCCGGCGCCGCCTACCGTGACGTGGACCGCGCGGCCCGTCAGATCCTGGACTCCGCGGGGCGCACCGAGGGCCTTCCGGCACTCACCGGTCACGGTGTCGGACTCGAAATCGAAGAGGACCCGCAGTTGAGTCCCGCAGCCATGGGTAAACTGGACGCTTGCGTGCCGGTCACCGTCGAACCCGGGGTACACCTCCCGGGCCGGGGCGGCGTCCGGATCGATGACACGCTCGTCGTGCGCCCCGAGGCGGACGGCGGACCCGAGCTACTCACCATCACGACCAAGGAGCTGCTCGCCCTCTAGGCAGGTGCGTGCCCCGGGGTCGTCCACGTCAGTCCAGGAGATTCCGCAACCGTGGCTTCCACGAACGACCTCAAGAACGGCCTGGTGCTCAAGCTCGAAGGCGGCCAGCTCTGGTCCGTCGTCGAGTTCCAGCACGTCAAGCCCGGCAAGGGCCCCGCATTCGTGCGCACCAAGCTCAAGAACGTGCTTTCCGGCAAGGTCGTCGACAAGACGTTCAACGCCGGCGTCAAGGTCGAGACGGCCACTGTCGACAAGCGCGACATGCAGTTCTCCTACATGGACGGCGAGTACTTCGTCTTCATGGACATGGAGACCTACGACCAGCTCATGGTCGACCGCAAGGCCGTCGGCGACTCCGCCAACTTCCTGATCGAGGGCTTCACCGCCACGGTCGCGCAGCACGAGGGCGAGGTGCTCTTCGTCGAGCTGCCCGCCGCCGTCGAGCTCGTGGTCCAGGAGACCGAGCCGGGCCTGCAGGGCGACCGCTCCACCGGTGGCACCAAGCCCGCCACCCTGGAGACCGGTCACCAGATCCAGGTCCCGCTCTTCATCACCACCGGTGAGAAGATCAAGGTCGACACCCGCACCAGCGACTACCTCGGCCGGGTGAACAGCTAACCGTGGCTGCCCGCAACACGGCCCGCAAGCGCGCCTTCCAGATCCTCTTCGAGGGCGACCAGCGCGGAGCCGATGTCCTGACGGTCCTCGCGGACTGGATCCGGCTCTCCCGGGCCGACACCCGGCAGCCGCCGGTGAGCGAGTACACGATGCAGCTGGTCGAGGGTTACGCGCAGCACGCGCGGCGGATCGACGAGCTGATCTCGCAGTACTCGGTCGGCTGGACGCTGGACCGGATGCCCGTGGTCGACCGCAACATCCTGCGGCTCGGCGCCTACGAGCTGATCTGGGCCGACGAGACCCCGGACGCGGTCGTCCTCGACGAGATGGTGCAGTTGGCGAAGGAGTTCTCCACGGACGAGTCGCCCTCGTTCGTCAACGGACTCCTCGGCCGGCTGAAGGAGCTCAAGCCGTCGCTGCGCCGGGACGAGGCGTAAGCGGCGGCGGGGCGCTCCGCTGGAGGTGCCGCGATGTGCCGTCGATTGGCTGCGGCGCCGTCGTGGCTGGTCGTGCCCGCGCGGCGGAGCCGCATATGTCAGCGCCCCGCGCCCCTTCAGGGCGCTGCCGAACCGCAGCTGACTTCGCCCGACCCGCTCAGGCGTGACCGGCAGCTCGTCGTGACGGCACGCGGGTCGTACGAGCCGGAGACCGGAGCCGGTACGACCATCGCAGAAGGGGCCCACAGCAGCACGCTGAGGGCCCCTTCGGCATGCCCGCGCCCCTGGGGCGTCGCCGGGTGCCCCTGAGGCGCCACAGGCCCGCAGAAAGCCGCCGGGGCGGCCGGAACCGTCAAGTTCCGGCCACCCCGGCGGCACGTTTCTGCTGAGGCCTGCCGAGCCGTCGAGAGGCTCAGCCCTCCTCGTGGGACACGGCACGACGCGCGTCCGCGTCCAGGACGCCCCAGCTGATCAGCTGCTCGGTCAGGACCGAGGGCGACTGGTCGTAGATGACGGCGAGCGTGCGCAGGTCGTCCTGGCGGATCGACAGCACCTTGCCGTTGTAGTCGCCGCGCTGCGACTGGATGGTGGCCGCGTAGCGCTGCAGCGGGCCCGCCTTCTCGACCGGCACATGAGCCAGTCGCTCCAGGTCGAGGACCAGCTTCGGCGGGGGCTCGGCCGCCCCGCCCGGGGTGGTGCCCGGCAGCAGCTCCTGCACGGGAACGCCGTAGAAATCCGCCAGCTCGGCCAGGCGCTGCACGGTCACGGCGCGGTCGCCGCGCTCGTACGAACCGACCACGACGGCCTTCCAGCGTCCCTGGGACTTCTCCTCGACACCGTGGAGGGAAAGGCCCTGCTGGGTGCGGATCGCTCGGAGCTTGGCCCCGAGCTGTTTGGCGTATTCGCTGGACATATAGCTCCCCGGCACTGGGTCGACGCGGCAGGAGCCGCGTGCTGGTAACTCACTGTGAGGTTACGCAGCGTGATTCTTCTGCGTCAAGCCGAATGGTCCACACCGACGCTTCCGTGGTATCGGTGGCCGATTACGCCAAGGGGGTGATCAGGGGTGTCGTCCCGGCCTGCTACCGTGGATGGCGCAAATCCGACGTCCTTTAAGGTCCGTCCCGTGAGGCGGAGAAGGAGGTCCGTTTCATATGGACAAGCAGGACACCCCGCAGGAAACCCGGCCGGACACCCGGCAAGATCCCCGACAGACCGATGCGCGGCCGGTTCTCGAAGCCCCCGACATCGCGCGCGTGCTGACGCGCATCGCCCACGAGATCGTCGAACGCGCCAAGGGCGCCGACGACGTGGTGCTCCTCGGCATCCCGACCCGCGGCGTCTTCCTCGCCCGGCGGCTCGCCGAGAAACTCGAGCAGATCACCGACCGCAAGATCCCCGTCGGCTCCCTCGACATCACCATGTACCGCGACGACCTGCGCATGCACCCGCCGCGTGCGCTGGCCCGCACCGAGATCCCCGGTGACGGCCTCGACGGCAAGCTGGTCGTTCTCGTCGACGACGTGCTCTTCTCCGGTCGCACCATCCGCGCCGCCCTCGACGCCCTGAACGACCTCGGGCGCCCGCGCGCGGTGCAGCTCGCGGTCCTCGTCGACCGCGGCCACCGGGAACTGCCCATCCGCGCCGACTACGTCGGCAAGAACCTCCCCACGTCGTTGCGGGAGACGGTCAAGGTGCTGCTCGCCGAGGAGGACGGTCGCGACACCGTGCTGCTCGGTGTGAAGCAGACCCAGTAGCGGACGTCGCGCGCCCGCCGTCCCGGCGCGCCCTCGCCTGCCCGGCTGTGCTTTCTGGGGGACACCCCCAGGCCCCCGGATCCCTAATGTCCTGAACTGCCTTACGGAGCCTGACAGATGCAGCGTCATCTCATCTCGGCCGCCGACCTCACCCGCGACGACGCCGTCCTGATCCTCGACACCGCCGAGGAGATGGCCCGGGTCGCCGACCGGCCCATCAAGAAACTGCCGACCCTGCGCGGCCGCACGATCGTCAACCTCTTCTTCGAGGACTCCACGCGCACGCGTATCTCGTTCGAGGCCGCCGAGAAGCGCCTGTCCGCGGACGTCATCAACTTCACCGCCAAGGGATCGTCGGTGTCCAAGGGCGAGTCCCTGAAGGACACCGCGCAGACGCTGGAGGCGATGGGCGTCGACGCCGTCGTCATCCGGCACGGCGCCTCCGGCGCGCCCTACCGCCTGGCCACCTCCGGCTGGATCGACGCGGCCGTGGTCAACGCCGGCGACGGCACCCACCAGCACCCCACCCAGGCGCTGCTGGACGCCTTCACCATGCGCCGCCGCCTGGTCGGCCGGGACGCCGGGCTCGGCCAGGACCTCGCGGGCAAGCGCATCACGCTCGTCGGGGACGTCCTGCACAGCCGGGTCGCCCGCTCCAACGTCGACCTGCTGCACACCCTCGGCGCCGAGGTCACCCTGGTCGCCCCGCCCACCCTGATCCCGGTCGGCGTCGAGTCCTGGCCCTGCGAGGTGTCCTACGACCTCGACAGCACGCTGCCCAAGTCCGACGCCGTGATGATGCTGCGCGTCCAGCGCGAGCGCATGAACGCCGCGTTCTTCCCGACCGAGCGCGAGTACTCGCGGCGCTACGGCCTCGACGGCGACCGCATGGCGCGGATGCCCGAGCACGCCATCGTGATGCACCCCGGCCCGATGGTCCGCGGCATGGAGATCACCGCCGAGGTCGCCGACTCCCCGCGCTGCACCGTCGTCGAACAGGTCGCCAACGGCGTGTCCATCCGGATGGCCGTCCTGTACCTGCTCCTGGGCGGCAACGAGCCCGCCGTCAGCCACGCCCGTACCACCGAGGAGAAGTAAGAACCCATGCGCAAGATCCTTATCCGTGGTGCGAAGGTGCTCGGCGGCGAGCCGCAGGACGTCCTTGTCGACGGCGGCGTCATCGAGGCCGTGGGCGCGGGGCTGTCCGCCGAGGGCGCCGAGGTCGTCGAGGCCGGCGGCAAGGTGCTGCTGCCGGGCCTGGTCGACCTGCACACCCATCTGCGCGAGCCCGGCCGCGAAGACTCCGAGACCGTGCTGACGGGCACCCGCGCGGCCGCCTCCGGCGGCTACACGAACGTCTTCGCCATGGCCAACACCTTCCCCGTCGCCGACACCGCCGGCGTGGTCGAGCAGGTCTGGCGCCTCGGCCGCGAGCACGGCTACTGCGATGTGCAGCCCATCGGCGCGGTCACCGTCGGCCTGGAGGGCCGCAAGCTCGCCGAGCTCGGCGCCATGCACGAGTCGGCCGCCGGCGTCACCGTCTTCTCCGACGACGGCAAGTGCGTCGACGACGCCGTGATCATGCGGCGCGCGCTGGAGTACGTGAAGGCCTTCGGCGGGGTCGTCGCCCAGCACGCCCAGGAGCCGCGGCTGACCGAGGGCGCCCAGATGAACGAGGGCGTCGTCTCCGCCGAGCTGGGGCTCGGGGGCTGGCCCGCGGTGGCCGAAGAATCGATCATCGCCCGGGATGTCCTGCTCGCCGAGCACGTCGGCTCCCGCGTCCACATCTGCCACCTCTCCACCGCCGGGTCGGTCGAGATCGTCCGCTGGGCCAAGTCCCGCGGCATCGACGTCACCGCCGAGGTCACCCCGCACCACCTGCTCCTCACCGACGAGCTGGTGCGCAGCTACGACCCGGTCTACAAGGTGAACCCGCCGCTGCGCACCGAGCGCGACGTGCTGGCGCTGCGCGAGGCGCTCGCCGACGGCACGATCGACATCGTCGCCACCGACCATGCCCCGCACCCGCACGAGGACAAGGACTGCGAGTGGGCCGCGGCCGCCATGGGCATGGTCGGCCTGGAGACCGCGTTGTCGGTGGTCCAGGAGACGATGGTGGACACGGGCCTGCTGGACTGGGCCGGGGTCGCCGACCGCATGTCCTTCGCGCCCGCCCGGATCGGGCGGGCGGCGGGCCATGGACGCCCCGTCTCGGCAGGTGAGCCCGCCAACCTCACGCTCGTCGACACGGAATACCGTGGGCCGGTGGACCCCGCGGGCTTCGCCTCGCGCAGCCGGAACACCCCGTACGCGGGGCGTGAGCTGCCGGGCCGTGTCACGCACACCTGGCTCCGGGGCAAGGCCACGCTCGTCGACGGGAAGCTCACGTGACATCTGCAGCACTACTGTTCGCGGCCGAGAAGGAATCGGCCGAAGTGACCGACTGGGCCGCCCGGATCGGCTGGGTGGTCGGTCTCGGTCTCTTCGTCGCGCTCGTGTACTGGCTGATGCGCGAGGGCTGGAAATGGCGCGGCACGCTCCAGAGCGACCTGCCCGCCCTCCTCACCGCGCCGGACGACCTCGGCCCGGTGAGACTGGGCATGAGCGGCCGCTACCACGGCTCCACCACCGCCGGGCAGTGGCTCGACCGCATCGTGGCGCACGGCCTCGGCACCCGCAGCCGGGTCGAGCTCACCCTGACGGACGCGGGACTGGACGTCGTACGGCCCGGCGCGACCGACTTCTTCGTCCCGGCCGAGGCACTGCGCGAGGCCCGGCTCGACAAGGGCATCGCCGGCAAGGTCCTCAGCGAGGGCGGACTGCTGGTGGTGACCTGGGCGCACGGCGACAAACTGCTCGACTCGGGCTTCCGCTCCGACCGCGCGGCCGAGCACAACGAGTGGGTCGCCACCCTCAACTCCATGATCGCCAAGACGGAAACACAGACGGAAACGGAAGGCGCACGATGACGACCTCCACCAGGGGGACCACCAAGGTTCCCGCCGTACTCGTCCTGGAGGACGGCCGGATCTTCCGCGGCCGTGCCTACGGGGCCGTGGGGGAGACCTTCGGCGAAGCGGTGTTCTCCACCGGCATGACCGGCTACCAGGAGACCCTGACCGACCCGTCGTACGACCGCCAGATCGTCGTCGCGACCGCCCCCCAGATCGGCAACACCGGCTGGAACGACGAGGACGACGAGTCCGGCCGCATCTGGGTCTCCGGCTACGTCGTGCGCGACCCCGCGCGCGTGCCGTCCAACTGGCGCGCCAAGCGATCGCTGGACGACGAGCTGGTCGCGCAGAGCGTCGTCGGCATCTCCGCCATCGACACCCGCGCCCTCACCCGCCATCTGCGCGAGCGCGGCTCGATGCGCGCCGGCATCTTCTCCGGCGAGGCGATCGGCGCCGACGCCGAGCTCGTCGCGCGCGTGCAGACCCAGCCGCGGATGAAGGGGCTGAGCCTGTACGAGGAGGTCTCCACCCAGGAGGCCTACGTCGTCCCGGCGGTCGGCGAGAAGCGGTTCACCGTCGCCGCCGTCGACCTCGGCATCAAGGGCATGACCCCGCACCGCATGGCCGAGCGCGGCATCGAGGTGCACGTGCTCCCGGCCACCGCGACCGCGCAGGACGTGTACGCCGTCGCCCCCGACGGGGTCTTCTTCTCCAACGGCCCCGGCGACCCGGCCACGGCCGACGGCCCGGTCGCCCTCATGACCGCCGTCCTGGAACGCAAGACTCCGCTCTTCGGCATCTGCTTCGGCAACCAGATCCTCGGCCGCGCCCTCGGCTTCGGCACCTACAAGCTGAAGTACGGCCACCGGGGCATCAACCAGCCGGTCCAGGACCGGACGACCGGCAAGGTCGAGGTCACCGCGCACAACCACGGCTTCGCCGTGGACGCGCCGCTCGACAAGGTCAGCGAGACGCCCTTCGGCCGCGCCGAGGTCTCGCACGTCTGCCTCAACGACGACGTCGTGGAGGGGCTGCAGCTGCTCGACCAGCCGGCCTTCTCCGTCCAGTACCACCCCGAAGCGGCAGCGGGCCCGCACGACGCCGCCTACCTGTTCGACCGCTTCGTATCCCTGATGGAGGGCCAGCGTGCCTAAGCGCACCGATATCCAGTCCGTCCTGGTCATCGGCTCCGGCCCGATCGTCATCGGCCAGGCAGCCGAGTTCGACTACTCCGGCACGCAGGCGTGCCGCATCCTGCGCGCCGAGGGCCTGCGGGTGATCCTGGTCAACTCCAACCCGGCGACGATCATGACCGACCCGGAGATCGCCGACGCCACCTACGTCGAGCCGATCACCCCCGAGTTCGTCGAGAAGATCATCGCCAAGGAGCGCCCCGACGCCCTGCTGCCCACCCTGGGCGGCCAGACGGCCCTCAACACGGCCATCTCGCTGGCCGAGAACGGCGTCCTGGAGAAGTACGGCGTCGAGCTGATCGGCGCCAACGTGGAGGCCATCAACAAGGGCGAGGACCGCGACCTGTTCAAGGGCGTCGTCGAGGCCGTCAAGGCGAAGATCGGGTACGGCGAGTCCGCCCGGTCCGTGATCTGCCACACCATGGACGAGGTCGTCGCCGGCGTCGACACGCTCGGCGGCTACCCGGTCGTCGTCCGCCCCTCCTTCACCATGGGCGGCGCCGGCTCCGGCTTCGCCCACGACGAGGAGGAGCTGCGCCGCATCGCCGGGCAGGGCCTCACCCTCTCGCCGACCACCGAGGTGCTCCTGGAGGAGTCCATCCTCGGCTGGAAGGAGTACGAGCTGGAGCTGATGCGCGACAAGCACGACAACGTCGTGGTCGTCTGCTCCATCGAGAACTTCGACCCCATGGGCGTGCACACCGGCGACTCGATCACCGTCGCGCCCGCCATGACGCTCACCGACCGCGAGTACCAGATCCTGCGCGACATCGGCATCGCCGTGATCCGCGAGGTCGGCGTGGACACCGGCGGCTGCAACATCCAGTTCGCGGTGAACCCCGAGGACGGCCGGGTCATCGTCATCGAGATGAACCCGCGCGTGTCGCGTTCCTCGGCCCTCGCCTCCAAGGCGACCGGCTTCCCGATCGCCAAGATCGCGGCCAAGCTCGCCGTCGGCTACACCCTCGACGAGATCCCGAACGACATCACCCAGGAGACCCCGGCCTCCTTCGAGCCGACGCTCGACTACGTGGTCGTCAAGGCCCCGCGGTTCGCGTTCGAGAAGTTCCCGAGCGCTGACTCCACGCTGACGACCACCATGAAGTCGGTCGGCGAGGCCATGGCCATCGGCCGCAACTTCACCGAGGCCTTCCAGAAGGCGCTGCGCTCGCTGGAGAAGAAGGGCAGCCAGTTCACCTTCGTCGGCGACCCCGGCGACAAGGCCGAGCTGCTGCGCGAGTCGGTCCGCCCGACCGACGGCCGGATCAACACCGTCATGCAGGCCATCCGCGCGGGCGCCACGCCCGAGGAGGTCTTCGAGTACACGAAGATCGACCCCTGGTTCGTCGACCAGCTCTTCCTGATCAAGGAGACCGCCGACGACCTGGCCGCCGCCGACCGGCTGGACGCCGAGCTGCTCGCCGAGGCCAAGCGGCACGGCTTCTCCGACCAGCAGATCGCCGAGATCCGCGGCCTGCGCGAGGACGTCGTGCGCGAGGTCCGGCACGCGCTGGGCGTCCGCCCGGTCTACAAGACCGTCGACACCTGCGCCGCCGAGTTCGCCGCGAAGACGCCGTACTTCTACTCCTCCTACGACGAGGAGAGCGAGGTCGCGCCCCGCGAGAAGCCCGCGGTGATCATCCTGGGCTCCGGCCCCAACCGCATCGGCCAGGGCATCGAGTTCGACTACTCCTGCGTCCACGCCTCCTTCGCGCTGTCCGACGCCGGGTACGAGACCGTGATGGTCAACTGCAACCCGGAGACCGTCTCCACCGACTACGACACCTCCGACCGCCTGTACTTCGAGCCGCTGACGCTCGAGGACGTGCTGGAGATCGTGCACGCGGAGGCGCAGGCCGGCCCGATCGCGGGCGTGATCGTCCAGCTCGGCGGCCAGACCCCGCTGGGCCTGGCACAGGCGCTCAAGGACAACGGCGTGCCGATCGTCGGCACCCCGCCCGAGGCCATCCACGCGGCCGAGGACCGGGGCGCGTTCGGGCGGGTGCTCGACGAGGCCGGCCTGCCGGCCCCCAAGCACGGCACGGCCACCACGTTCGCCCAGGCCAAGGCCATCGCCGACGAGATCGGCTACCCGGTCCTGGTACGGCCCTCGTACGTGCTCGGCGGCCGCGGCATGGAGATCGTCTACGACGAGACCCGGCTGTCGTCCTACATCGCCGAGTCGACCGAGATCAGCCCCACCCGGCCGGTGCTCGTCGACCGCTTCCTCGACGACGCGATCGAGATCGACGTCGACGCGCTCTACGACGGCGAGGAGCTCTACCTCGGCGGGGTCATGGAGCACATCGAGGAGGCCGGCATCCACTCCGGCGACTCGGCCTGCGCGCTGCCCCCGATCACCCTGGGCGGCTTCGACATCAAGCGGCTGCGGACCTCCACCGAGGCGATCGCCAAGGGCGTCGGCGTGCGCGGCCTGATCAACATCCAGTTCGCGATGGCCGGCGACATCCTCTACGTCCTGGAGGCCAACCCGCGCGCGTCCCGCACGGTCCCCTTCACCTCCAAGGCGACCGCCGTGCCGCTGGCCAAGGCCGCCGCGCGGATCTCGCTGGGCGCCACCGTCGCCGAACTGCGCGCCGAAGGCCTGCTCCCGGCCACCGGCGACGGCGGCGAACTGCCGCTGGACGCGCCGATCTCCGTCAAGGAGGCCGTGATGCCGTGGACCCGCTTCCGGGACACCTCCGGGCGCGGCGTCGACACGGTCCTCGGCCCGGAGATGCGCTCCACCGGCGAGGTCATGGGCATCGACTCCGTCTTCGGCACGGCGTACGCCAAGTCGCAGGCGGGCGCGTACGGCCCGCTGCCCACCAAGGGCCGCGCGTTCATCTCGGTCGCCAACCGCGACAAGCGCTCGATGATCTTCCCGGCGCGCGAGCTGGTCGCGCACGGCTTCGAGCTGCTCGCCACCTCCGGCACCGCCGAGGTCCTCAAGCGCAACGGCATCAACGCGACGATCGTGCGCAAGCAGTCCGAGGGCGTCGGCCCGAACGGCGAGAAGACCATCGTCCAGTGCATCCACGACGGCGAGGTCGACCTCATCGTCAACACCCCGTACGGCACCGGCGGCCGCCTGGACGGCTACGAGATCCGTACGGCGGCCGTGGCGCGGTCCGTGCCCTGCCTGACGACGGTCCAGGCGCTCGCCGCCGCCGTCCAGGGCATCGACGCCCTCAACCACGGTGACGTGGGCGTCCGCTCGCTCCAGGAACACGCGCAACACCTGACCGCGGCCCGCGACTAGCAGCCGAAGAGGGGGACACCGGCAGCCGGTGTCCCCCTCTTCGTGAGGGAACCATGTACAAGATCTTCTTCAACCTCGTGTTCAAGCGGATGGACCCGGAGCAGGCCCACCACCTGGCCTTCCGCTGGATCCGGCTCGCCGCCCGCATCCCGGTGCTGCGCACCTTCGTCGCGGCCGCCCTCGCCCCCCGCTACGAGGAACTGCGCACGGAGGCCTTCGGGCTGCGCATGCACGGCCCGTTCGGGCTCGCCGCCGGCTTCGACAAGAACGCGGTCGCGATCGACGGGATGTCGATGCTCGGCTTCGACCATGTCGAGATCGGCACGGTCACCGGGGAGCCGCAGCCCGGCAACCCCAGGAAGCGGCTGTTCCGGCTCGTGAAGGACCGGGCGCTCATCAACCGCATGGGCTTCAACAACGAGGGCTCGCTGGCCGTGGCCGCGCGGCTCGCCTCCCGCACGGCCGTCTTCAAGCCCGTGGTCGGCGTGAACATCGGTAAGACCAAGGTCGTCCCCGAGGAGGAGGCCGTCGGCGACTACGTGAAGTCCGCCGAGCGGCTCGCGCCCTACGCCGACTACCTGGTCGTGAACGTGTCCTCGCCGAACACGCCGGGGCTGCGCAACCTCCAGGCCACCGAGGCGCTGCGACCGCTGCTGAGCGCCGTCCGCGAGGCCGCCGACCGCGCGGTGACCGCGCGCCGGGTCCCGCTGCTGGTGAAGATCGCCCCGGACCTGGCGGACGACGACGTCGACGCGGTCGCCGACCTCGCCGTGGAGCTGGGCCTGGACGGGATCATCGCCACGAACACCACCATCGCGCGCGACGGCCTCGGCCTGACCTCCGAACCCTCCCTGGTGAAGGAGACCGGCGGACTGTCCGGAGCGCCCCTCAAGGATCGCTCCCTGGAGGTACTGCGACGCCTCTACGCGCGCGTGGGCGACCGCATCACCTTGGTGGGCGTCGGCGGCGTCGAGGACGCCGAGGACGCCTGGCAGCGCATCCTGGCCGGCGCCACGCTGGTCCAGGGGTACAGCGCCTTCATTTACGAGGGCCCCTTCTGGAGCCGCGCGATCCACAAGGGCCTGGCCGCCCGCCTGCGGACGAGCCCCTACGCCACCCTCGCCGACGCCGTCGGCGCCGATGTGAGGAAGACGGCATGACCCTGGAGCCCTTCGGCGCGCGGCTGCGTCGCGCCATGGACGAGCGGGGGCCCCTGTGCGTCGGCATCGACCCGCACGCCTCGCTGCTCGCCGAGTGGGGCCTGGACGACGACATCGCCGGCCTGGAGCGGTTCAGCCGCACGGTCGTCGAGGCGACGGCGGACCGGGTCGCCCTGCTGAAGCCGCAGAGCGCCTTCTTCGAGCGGTTCGGCTCGCGCGGGGTCGCCGTCCTGGAGAAGTCGGTGCGGGAGGCGCGGGCGGCCGGCGCCCTGGTCGTGATGGACGCCAAGCGCGGCGACATCGGCTCGACCATGGCCGCGTACGCCGAGTCGTTCCTGCACCCGGACGCCCCGCTGTTCTCCGACGCCCTCACGGTCTCGCCGTATCTCGGCTACGGGTCCCTGTCGCCGGCGGTGGCGCTGGCCCGCGAGAGCGGCGCCGGACTGTTCGTGCTGGCGCTGACCTCCAACCCGGAGGGCGGCGAGGTCCAGCACGCGGTGCGGGCCGACGGGCGTGACGTGGGCGCGACGATGCTGGCGCACCTGGCCGCCGAGAACGTGGGGGAGGAGCCCCTGGGCTCCTTCGGGGCGGTCGTCGGGGCCACGCTGGGCGACCTCTCGACGTACGACCTCGACATCAACGGCCCGCTCCTCGCGCCGGGCGTCGGCGCGCAGGGGGCGACCCCGGCGGACCTTCCCCGGGTCTTCGGGTCCGCGGTGCGCAATGTCGTGCCGAACGTCAGTCGGGGTGTGTTGCGTCACGGTCCCGACATCGTCGCTCTGCGTGACGCCGTCGATCGGTTCGCGCAAGCGGTCAGGGTCGCGGTGGCCGCCGCCTGACGGGCGCCGAACGCCCGACCGGGGGCTCGGTCGGGCGGCCTTCGGCCGACTTGAGTCTGGATACATCCTCAAATACGGGGCAGTATGTCTTAAATGTCCGGCCCTACGGAGGCTGACCAGGACTTTTCCTCTGTTCTCGCTGACTCTGGCGGTGTTGGCCGCTAGTCTCCGACGGAGAGTGAACGGGCAGCGCGTGTTGCTCGTAACTCACCAGGTGTGGGGCGACTAGGTTCCTCACCGGTCCGTATCCGACAGTTCGACATCCGAGGTGACGTAGGCGTGGCTCTTCCGCCCCTTACCCCCGAACAGCGCGCAGCCGCGCTCGAAAAGGCCGCCGCGGCTCGCCGGGAGCGGGCCGAGGTCAAGAATCGACTGAAGCACTCCGGCGCCTCGCTTCACGAGGTCATCAAGCAGGGTCAGGAAAACGACGTCATCGGCAAGATGAAGGTCTCCGCCCTCCTGGAGTCGCTTCCGGGCGTGGGCAAGGTCCGCGCCAAGCAGATCATGGAGCGACTCGGCATCTCCGAGAGCCGCCGGGTGCGCGGCCTCGGTTCCAACCAGATCGCTTCCCTGGAGCGTGAGTTCGGCAGCACCGGCTCCTGATTCCCGGGTCCTGCGGGAAGGGAGTCCCGGGCACTCCGGGATTGCTGGAATAATCGCTGCATGGCTGCAACATTCCGGGGGACGACCCCCGAGCCCCCGGACGTACGTCCGCGGCTGACCGTGCTCTCCGGCCCCTCAGGGGTCGGCAAGAGCACGGTCGTCGCTCATATGCGCAAGGAACACCCCGAGGTCTGGCTCTCGGTGTCGGCGACGACCCGTAGGCCCCGCCCCGGTGAGCGGCACGGAGTCCACTACTTCTTCGTCACCGACGAGGAGATGGACAAGCTGATCGCCAACGGCGAACTGCTGGAGTGGGCCGAGTTCGCCGGCAACCGCTACGGCACTCCGCGCGCGGCCGTGCTGGAGCGCCTGGAGTCGGGCGAGCCGGTGCTGCTGGAGATCGACCTCCAGGGCGCGCGGCAGGTCCGCGAGTCCATGCCGGAGGCCCAGCTGGTGTTCCTGGCTCCGCCCTCCTGGGAGGAGCTGGTGCGCAGACTGACCGGGCGGGGCACCGAACCGCCCGAGGTGATCGAGCGCCGGCTCGAGGCCGCGAAGATCGAACTCGCGGCCGAGCCGGAGTTCGACGTGACCCTTGTCAACACCTCCGTCGAGGACGTGGCGCGTGAGCTGCTAGCCTTGATGGATGTTGTGTGATCGTTCGTGCTGAAACCACCGGCACGGTGATCACGACCGGTCTTTTCCCATCCATCGGAAGGTAGAGCGTGTCCTCTTCCATCTCCGCGCCCGAGGGCATCATCAACCCGCCGATCGACGAGCTCCTCGAGGCCACAGACTCGAAGTACAGCCTCGTGATCTACGCGGCCAAGCGGGCCCGCCAGATCAACGCGTACTACTCGCAGCTCGGCGAGGGCCTCCTCGAGTACGTCGGTCCGCTCGTGGACACCCATGTCCACGAGAAGCCGCTCTCCATCGCGCTGCGCGAGATCAACGCCGGTCTGCTGACGTCCGAGGCTGTTGAGGGCCCCGCGCAGTAGTACTTTCAGATCGCGTGTGACTTATCCACAGGCCCGGCAGTGCTGCTGCCGGGCCTGTGGTGTGTGATGGACTCGTACGTTGCCGAGCCGCGCAGAGACGGGGGAGAGACGGTGGACAAGCCCAAGGTCGTCCTGGGGGTCAGCGGCGGAATCGCCGCCTACAAGGCCTGTGAGCTGCTGCGCAGGCTGACGGAGTCGGGGCATGACGTCCGTGTCGTCCCCACCGCCTCCGCACTGCACTTCGTCGGCGCCGCCACCTGGTCCGCCCTCTCCGGCCACCCCGTCTCCACCGAGGTCTGGGACGACGTCCACGAGGTCCCGCACGTCCGCATCGGCCAGCACGCCGATCTGGTCGTGGTCGCCCCGGCCACGGCCGACCTGCTCGCCAAGGCCGCCCACGGGCTCGCCGACGACCTCCTCACCAACACCCTCCTCACGGCCCGCTGTCCGGTCGTCTTCGCGCCCGCGATGCACACGGAGATGTGGGAGCACCCGGCCACCCAGGAGAACGTGGCCACGCTGCGCCGCCGGGGCGCCGTCGTGATCGAGCCCGCCGTCGGCCGCCTCACCGGCGTCGACACCGGCAAGGGCCGGCTGCCCGACCCGGGCGAGATCTTCGAGGTCTGCCGCCGGGTGCTGGCCCGCGGAGTGCGCGAACCCGATCTGGCCGGCCGGCATGTGGTGGTCAGCGCCGGCGGCACCCGCGAGCCCCTCGACCCGGTCCGGTTCCTCGGCAACCGCTCCTCCGGCAAGCAGGGCTACGCCCTCGCCCGCACCGCCGCAGCGCGCGGCGCCCGGGTCACCCTGCTCGCGGCGAACACCGGCCTGCCCGACCCGGCCGGGGTCGACGTCGTCCACGTCGGCACGGCCGTGCAACTGCGCGAGGCGGTCCTGAAGGCGGCCGCCGACGCCGACGCGGTCGTGATGGCCGCCGCCGTGGCCGACTTCCGTCCGCAGACATACGCGACCGGAAAGATCAAGAAGAAAGACGGACAGGAACCGGAACCGATCGTTCTTGTACGTAATCCGGACATTCTCGCGGAGATATCGGCCGATCGGGCGCGGACCGATCAGGTGGTCGTCGGCTTCGCGGCCGAGACCGACGACGTCCTCGCCAACGGCCGGGCCAAGCTGCGTCGCAAGGGATGCGATCTGCTGGTGGTGAACGAGGTGGGGGAGCGCAAGACGTTCGGCTCCGAGGAGAACGAGGCCCTCGTGCTGGGCGCCGACGGCAGCGAAACCCCCGTGGCGCACGGCCCCAAGGAAGCCCTGGCCGAAACCGTATGGGACCTGGTGGCGCAGCGGCTGAGCTGACTGTTTGATGCGCTTCGCCGTTGCCGGTCACCACGCTCGATTCGGGGTGTGGTGCCCTGGCCAAGGGTGTTCGGCATTCGGCAGAATGCCCGTGCCGCAGGTCACAGCGCTCCCGAGAGGCGAGACAGGTGGGCCGGTGGCGGGGCAGGACCGATAAACTGTTCTCGGACGACGCCGGGCGCAGCTCCCGTCGCGTCCGCCAATGATCAGCCAGCAGCCGCTGCAACCCCAGGGAGCGTTGTGTCCCGTCGCCTGTTCACCTCGGAGTCTGTGACCGAAGGTCACCCCGACAAGATCGCTGACCAGATCAGCGACACCATCCTCGATGCCCTGCTGCGCGAGGACCCGACCTCCCGGGTCGCCGTGGAGACCCTGATCACGACCGGCCTGGTGCATGTGGCCGGCGAGGTCACCACCAAGACCTACGCGCCGATCCCGCAGCTCGTGCGCGAGAAGATCCTCGAGATCGGCTACGACTCCTCCAAGAAGGGCTTCGACGGCGCCTCCTGCGGCGTCTCGGTGTCCATCGGCGCGCAGTCCCCGGACATCGCCCAGGGCGTCGACACCGCGTACGAGTCCCGCGTCGAGGGCGACGAGGACGAGCTGGACCGTCAGGGCGCCGGCGACCAGGGCCTGATGTTCGGCTACGCCTCCGACGAGACGCCGACCCTGATGCCGCTGCCGATCTTCCTCGCGCACCGGCTGTCGAAGCGCCTGTCGGACGTCCGCAAGAACGGGACCATCCCCTACCTGCGCCCCGACGGCAAGACCCAGGTCACCATCGAGTACGACGGCGACAAGGCGGTCCGCCTGGACACCGTCGTCGTCTCCTCGCAGCACGCGTCCGACATCGACCTGGACTCGCTGCTGGCCCCCGACATCCGCGAGTTCGTCGTGGAGGTGGAGCTGAAGGCCCTCCTGGAGGACGGCATCAAGCTCGACACCGAGAACTACCGTCTGCTGGTCAACCCGACCGGCCGCTTCGAGATCGGCGGCCCGATGGGCGACGCCGGCCTCACCGGTCGCAAGATCATCATCGACACCTACGGCGGCATGGCCCGGCACGGCGGCGGCGCCTTCTCGGGCAAGGACCCGTCCAAGGTCGACCGCTCGGCCGCGTACGCGATGCGCTGGGTGGCGAAGAACGTGGTGGCGGCCGGGCTCGCGGCCCGCTGCGAGGTCCAGGTCGCCTACGCGATCGGCAAGGCCGAGCCGGTCGGTCTCTTCGTCGAGACCTTCGGCACCGCCAAGGTCGACGCCGAGAAGATCGAGAAGGCCATCGACGAGGTCTTCGACCTCCGCCCGGCCGCGATCATCCGCGACCTCGACCTGCTGCGCCCGATCTACGCCCAGACCGCCGCGTACGGCCACTTCGGCCGTGAGCTCCCCGACTTCACCTGGGAGCGCACCGACCGCGTGGACGCGCTGCGCAAGGCCGCGGGCCTGTAGGACCGCACCGGCTCGGTGTACCGCCTGTTCCGCCTGCACTGACGCAGGGGCCCGGCTTCCCTCGGGGAGGCCGGGCTTCGGCGTCTGTCAGTGGTCTTTGGTAGGAATGCAGGTGTGAGCAGCGAGAACGGGCAGGGGGGCGGCGGCGCGGCCGGGGAGGGCGCGCCGCCGGAGCAACTCGCGCTGATCCGGGAGAGCGTGCGGCAGGCCAAGGTGCCCCGGGCCAAGCCCCGGACGTGGCGGGGGGCCGCGCTGGCCGGGGAGCTGCCGGTCGCGCGGGTGCTCGTCGACAAGGGCGTGCTGCATCTGGACCGGTACTTCGACTACGCGGTGCCGGCCGAGCTGGACGCCGACGCGCAGCCGGGCGTGCGGGTGCGGGTGCGCTTCGGCGCCGGGCGCGGGCGGGTGCGCGAAGGGCGGCGCGAGGGCGGCGGACTCATCGACGGGTTCCTCGTCGAGCGGCTCGCCGCGTCGGACTACGCCGGGCCGCTCGCCGCGCTCGCGCAGGTGGTGTCGCCCGAGCCGGTGCTCAGCGAGGAACTGCTGGGGCTGGCGCGGGCCGTTGCGGACCGGTACGCGGGCAGCCTGGCCGATGTGCTGCAGCTGGCCGTGCCGCCGCGCAACGCACGCGCCGAGCAGAAGCCGTCGCCCGCGCCGCTGCCGCCGCCGGACGCACCGCAGGCCGGCACCTGGGAGCGGTACGAGCGGGGAGGCGCGTTTCTGGAGTCGCTGGCGTCCGGGGGCGCGCCCCGCGCGGTGTGGAACGCGCTGCCCGGGCCCGAGTGGAGCGAGGGGCTCGCCCGGGCCGTCGCCGCGACCCTCGCCTCCGGTCGCGGGGCGCTGGTCGTCGTACCGGACGGGCGGGTCGCCGCGCGGGTCGACGCGGCGCTGACGGCGTTGCTGGGCGCGGGCCGGCATGCGCACCTCACCGCGGACGCCGGGCCGGAGAAGCGGTACCGGGAGTGGCTCGCCGTGCGACGCGGGTCGGTGCGGGCGGTCGTCGGGACACGCGCGGCGATGTTCGCACCGGTGCGCAACCTCGGGCTGGTCGCGCTCTGGGACGACGGGGACGACAGCCACAGCGAGCAGCACGCGCCGCAGCCCCATGCCCGGGAGGTCCTGCTGCTGCGGGCCGCGCAGGACAAGTGCGGTTTCCTGCTGGGGGGTTGGAGCTGCACCGTGGAGGCCGCCCAGCTCGTCGAGAGCGGGTGGGCGCGGCCGCTGGTCGCCGCGCGCGAGGAGGTCCGGCGCAGCGCTCCGCTGGTGCGGACCGTGGGCGACCAGGACCTCGCCCGCGACGAGGCCGCCCGGGCCGCCCGGCTGCCCACCCTGGCCTGGCAGGCGGTCCGGGAGGGGCTGCGGCACGGCCCGGTGCTCGTGCAGGTGCCCCGGCGGGGGTACGTGCCGCGAATGGCCTGCGCGCAGTGCCGCGCCGCCGCCCGCTGCCGGCACTGCTCCGGACCGCTGGAGGCGCGGGACGGCGGCCGCGACGGGGGCGCGCTGTGGTGCGGGTGGTGCGGGCGGGAGGAGAACGCCTGGCACTGTCCCGACTGCGGGTCGTTCCGGCTGCGCGCCCAGATCGTGGGGGCGCGGCGGACGGCCGAGGAACTGGGGCGGGCGTTTCCCGCCGTCCCGGTGCGGACGTCGGGGCGCGAACAGGTGCTGGACACCGTGCCCGGGACGCCCGCGCTCGTCGTGTCCACCCCCGGGGCGGAGCCCGTCGCCGAGGGCGGCTATGCGGCCGCGCTGCTGCTGGACGGCTGGGCCATGCTGGGGCGGCCCGACCTGCGGGCCGGGGAGGACGCGCTGCGCCGCTGGATCGCGGCCGCCGCGCTCGTGCGGCCGCAGGGGGACGGCGGCACCGTGGTCGTCGTCGCCGAGCCGACCCTGCGGCCCGTGCAGGCGCTGGTGCGATGGGACCCCGTCGGGCATGCGGTGCGCGAACTCGCCGAGCGGGCCGAGCTGGGCTTTCCGCCGGTGTCGCGGATGGCGGCGGTGTCCGGGACGGCGGAGGCGGTGGCCGGGTTCCTGAGCGCCGTCGAACTGCCTCGGGAGGCGGAGGTGCTGGGGCCGGTTCCGGTGTCGGCCGGCCCTGCGGGGCGGCCCCGGCGGCCGGGGGCGCCGCCACCCGGCGAGGAGTGGGAGCGGGCGCTGGTCCGGGTGCCGCCGGGACGGGGCGCCGCGCTGGCCGCCGCCCTGAAGACGGCACAGGCGGCCCGAATGGCCCGAGGCGGAGAGGAGACCGCACGAGTGCGGGTACGGATCGACCCGCCGGACATCGGGTGAGGCGACTGCGGCGGATGGGGGCTGGCGTGCGGCTGCCTTCGCGGGTGGACCGGTGGACCGGTCGGCTCGCGCGGGGTGGGACAGCCGCGGTGCGGGTGTGGATGGCTCCGCCGGGCGTCGGGTGAGGGCGGCCGATGGGAGGCTGGTGTGTGGCTGTCTTCTCGGGTGGGCCGAGGGGCGGGGGTGTGTGGGGCAGCTGTGGTGCGGGTGTGGATGGCTCCGCCGGGCGTCGGGTGAGGGCGGCCGATGGGAGGCTGGTGTGTGGCTGTCTTCTCGGGTGGCCGAGGGGCGGAGGTGTGTGGGGCAGCTGCGGTGCGGGTGTGGATGGATCTGCCGGGCGTCAGGTGAGGGCTGTGTGGGGTGGGGCAGCTGTGGTGCGGGTGTGGATGGATCTGCCGGGCGTCCGGTGAGGGCTGTGTGGGGTGGGGCAGCTGTCGTGGGGGTGGATCGATCCGCCCGGGCGTCGGGTGTCGGGGGTGGACGCGGGGCGGGTGTGCGGCTGCCCTCTCGGGTGGGCCGAGAGGGCAGGGGCGGGGCGGGGTGGGTCAGCCGTTGCGGGGGCCGGGAAAGGCCGTCGGCCTCACTTCCTCGCGCAGCGACGGGCTGCCGGCCGTCGGCTGGGTCGGCATCGAGCGGGCGGCGGGGACCGTGGGAACCGTCGGGAGGCCCGTGTTCACGCTGACCGTGCGGGCGCCGGACGGCTCCGTCGGCCGCTCCGCCTCGGCGGTGGTCGCCGTCGCGGTGCCGGAAGCGGTGGCGCGGCGGGCGCCGTAGCGGCGGTGGACCGCCTGCTTGGTGACCCCGAGCGCGGAGCCCACCGCGTCCCACGAGAAGCCGAGCGAACGGTCGAAGTCCACCGCGGCGGTGACCAGCGTCTCGACGCTGTCCCGCAGTTCCTGGGCGAGCCGGACCGTCGGGGCGGGGGCGCGTCCGTAGACGACGAAGCCCGTGGAGGGGCCGGAGCGGCGCGGGCGGTAGACGTTGCCCAGCTGGGCGGTGAGGGTGCGCAGTGCGTCCACCTGCCGGCGGACCCGCTCGATGTCCCGCACCAGCAAGTGCAGGCTGGCCCGGGCCTGGGCGTCGTGGGTTGCATGGTCGGCCATGAACAAGCCTCTCGAACCGGCGTTGAAGAAGGTGTGGTCAACTCTTTCTTGACCAACGCGGGTTCGCTCCGCTGGTCACGGTGTGGGGGCGTATGGGCATATGCGTACGCCCCCCGGGGCGGGGTGCACGCGGCTCCCGTGGGGGGTTCCCGCCGACGGGGCCGTTCCGTTCGTCCGTCCTAAACTTGTGCGTTGCCCGTCGTCCGTTTTCCCGAGAGGTCCCGCCCACTCATGAAGCTCGTCTTCGCCGGCACCCCCGAGGTCGCCGTTCCCGCTCTGGACGCTCTCCTCGCCTCCGGGCGGCACGAGGTGGCCGCCGTCGTCACGCGGCCCGACGCGCCGGCCGGGCGGGGGCGGCGGCTGGTCGCCTCCCCTGTGGCCCAGCGGGCCGAGGAGGCGGGGATCGAGGTGCTGAAGCCCGTCAGGCCTCGGGATCCGGAGTTTCTGGAGCGGCTGAAGGAGATTGCGCCGGATTGCTGTCCCGTGGTGGCCTACGGCGCGCTGCTGCCCCGGGTGGCGCTGGACATCCCGGCCCATGGCTGGGTCAACCTGCACTTCTCGCTGCTGCCCGCCTGGCGTGGCGCGGCCCCCGTGCAGCACTCCGTCATGGCCGGGGACGAGATCACCGGCGCCTCCACCTTCCTCATCGAGGAGGGGCTCGACTCCGGGCCGGTGTACGGGACGGTGACCGAGGAGATCCGGCCCACCGACACCAGCGGCGACCTGCTCACCAGGCTCGCTTTCGCGGGCAGCGGGCTGCTCGCCGCGACCATGGACGGGATCGAGGACGGCACCTTGAAGGCGGTCCCGCAGCCGGCCGAGGGGATCACCCTCGCGCCGAAGATCAACGTCGAGGACGCGCAGGTCGACTGGGCCGCGCCCGCGCTCCGCGTCGACCGCGTCGTGCGCGGTTGCACTCCCGCTCCCGGCGCCTGGACGGTCTTCCGCGGCGAGCGGCTCAAGCTCATCCACGTGCAGCCCGCGCCCGAGCGGACCGATCTCGCCGCGGGCGCGCTCGCCGTCGGCAAGAACAGCGTGCACGTCGGCACGGGCTCGTACGCCGTCGAGCTGTTGTGGGTGCAGGCGCAGGGCAAGAAGCCGATGCGCGCCGCGGACTGGGCGCGGGGCGCCCGCATCGGGGACGCCGAGGTCGTCGGCGCGTAACAGCGCCGGACCCGCGAACCCGCGAACCCGCGAACCCGCCAAGCCTGCGAACCCGCCGAGCCCTGCCGCGACGTCGTCGACGTACGCTGGACGCGTCTTTCATCCTGCAATCCGGAGCACCTTTTCGTGAGCGATCAGCCCCGCCGTTCCCGCCCGCCGGGCAAGCCCTACCGCCGGCCCCAGAAGGACCCCGTCCGTCTGCTCGCCTTCGAGGCGTTGCGGGCGGTGGACGAGCGGGACGCGTACGCCAACCTCGTGCTTCCGCCGCTGCTGCGCAAAGCGCGCGAGAAGGAGGGGCCCGAGAAGTTCGACGCGCGGGACGCGGCCCTCGCCACCGAGCTGGTCTACGGGACGCTGCGCCGGCAGGGGACGTACGACGCCGTCATCTCCGCCTGTGTCGACCGGCCGCTGCGCGAGGTCGATCCGCCGGTCCTCGACGTGCTGAGCCTCGGCGTGCACCAGCTGCTCGGGACGCGCATCCCGACCCATGCCGCAGTCTCCGCCTCCGTCGACCTCGCCCGGATCGTGCTCGGCGACGGGCGGGCCAAGTTCGTCAACGCGGTGCTGCGCAAGGTCGCGGCGCACGATCTCGACGAGTGGATCGAGAAGGTCGCTCCGCCCTACGACGACGACCCCGAGGACCATCTCGCCGTCGTGCACTCGCACCCGCGGTGGGTCGTCTCGGCGCTATGGGACTCCCTCGGCGGCGGGCGGGCCGGTATCGAGGACCTGCTGGAGGCCGACAACGAGCGGCCCGAGGTGACGCTCGTCGCCCGGCCCGGGCGGGCCACGACCGAGGAACTGCTCCGGGAGGAGGCCGCGGTCGCCGGGCGCTGGTCGCCCTACGCGGTGCGGCTCACCGAGGGCGGTGAGCCCGGCGCGATCGACGCCGTCCGGGACGGGCGGGCCGGTGTGCAGGACGAGGGCAGTCAGCTGGTGGCGCTAGCACTGGCCAACGTGCCGATCGACGGACCGGACGAGAAGTGGCTCGACGGATGCGCCGGGCCCGGCGGCAAGGCCGCGCTGCTCGCCGCCCTCGCCGCCCAGCGGGGGGCCGCCCTCCTCGCCTCCGAGAAGCAGCCGCACCGGGCGGGGCTCGTCGCCAAGGCGCTGGCCGGGAATCCGGGGCCGTATCAGGTCATCGCCGCCGACGGGACCCGGCCGCCGTGGCGGCCCGGGTCGTTCGACCGGGTGCTGATGGACGTGCCGTGCACCGGGCTCGGCGCCCTGCGCAGACGGCCCGAGGCGCGCTGGCGGCGTCGGCCGGAGGACCTCGACGGGTTCGGGCCGCTGCAGCGCGGGCTGCTGCGGACCGCGCTGGACTCCGTCCGGGTCGGGGGCGTCGTCGGGTACGCGACCTGCTCGCCGCATCTCGCGGAGACCCGGGCCGTCGTCTCCGACGTGCTCAAGCAGTACCCGGAGGCCGAACTGATCGACGCGCGGCCCCTGTTGCCCGGCGTGCCGGCGCTGGGGGAGGGGCCCGACATCCAGCTCTGGCCGCATCTGCACGGCACCGACGCCATGTACCTGGCGTTGATCAAGAAGACCGGCTGATCAAGAAGACCGGCTGAGCGCCGGGCGCCACCACAAGCGCCGGGCGCCACCAGAACGGCAGAGGCCGGCTCGAACGCCCTGGGCGTCGAGCCGGCCTCTGTGGTCCGTGGTCCCTTCCCGTGCGGGTCAGTCCGTGCCGAACTCCATCGCCGCGCGGTCCAGCAGCGCCTCGTCCTCGGAGACCTCGCCGCGGGAGGCGATGGCCTCGGCGCCGCCCTCCGGCAGTTCCGGCATGGTGCCGATCAGTCCGGTAGCGGCCGCCTGGGAGGCGCCGATGGTGGGGCTGCCGGTGCCGATCAGGCCGAGGCCGACGTACTGCTCCAGCTTGGCGCGCGAGTCGGCGATGTCGAGGTTGCGCATGGTGAGCTGACCGATCCGGTCCACCGGACCGAACGCGGAGTCCTCGGTGCGCTCCATCGACAGCTTGTCCGGGTGGTAGCTGAACGCCGGGCCGGTCGTGTCGAGCAGCGAGTAGTCCTCGCCGCGGCGCAGCCGCAGGGTGACCTCGCCGGTGACGGCCGCGCCGACCCAGCGCTGCAGCGACTCGCGGATCATCAGTGCCTGCGGGTCCAGCCAGCGGCCCTCGTACATGAGGCGGCCCAGGCGCCGGCCCTCGTTGTGGTACTGGGCGAGGGTGTCCTCGTTGTGGATCGCGTTGACGAGCCGCTCGTAGGCGGCGTGCAGCAGGGCCATGCCCGGGGCCTCGTAGATGCCGCGGCTCTTGGCCTCGATGATCCGGTTCTCGATCTGGTCCGACATGCCCAGGCCGTGCCGGCCGCCGATGGCGTTGGCCTCCATCACCAGATCGACGGGGGAGGCGAACTCCTTGCCGTTGATCGTGACCGGGCGGCCCTGGTCGAAGCCGATCGTCACGTCCTCGGGGGCGATCTCGACCGTCGGGTCCCAGAACCGCACGCCCATGATGGGCTCGACGGTCTCCACGCCGGTGTCCAGGTGCTCCAGCGTCTTGGCCTCGTGGGTGGCGCCCCAGATGTTGGCGTCGGTGGAGTACGCCTTCTCCGTGCTGTCCCGGTAGGGCAGGTCATGCGCGACCAGCCACTCCGACATCTCCTTGCGCCCGCCCAGCTCGGTCACGAAGTCCGCGTCCAGCCAGGGCTTGTAGATCCGCAGGTGCGGGTTGGCGAGCAGGCCGTAGCGGTAGAACCGCTCGATGTCGTTGCCCTTGAAGGTCGAGCCGTCGCCCCAGATCTGGACGTCGTCCTCGAGCATCGCGCGGACCAGGAGCGTGCCCGTGACGGCGCGGCCGAGCGGCGTCGTGTTGAAGTAGGCGCGCCCGCCGGAGCGGATGTGGAACGCGCCGCAGGTGAGCGCGGCCAGGCCCTCCTCGACCAGCGCGGCGCGGCAGTCGACCAGGCGCGCGATCTCGGCGCCGTAGCTCATCGCGCGGCCGGGCACCGAGGCGATGTCGGGCTCGTCGTACTGGCCGATGTCGGCGGTGTAGGTGCACGGGACGGCGCCCTTGTCGCGCATCCACGCGACCGCGACCGAGGTGTCGAGCCCGCCGGAGAAGGCGATGCCGACGCGCTCGCCGGCGGGAAGGGAGGTGAGGACCTTGGACATAGGAAGATTATGCATCAACTCGCATGGTCATGCAAAGAGCCCTGGGATTCCTCGGTCTTCGCCCGCCGGTTCGGCCACCACACCTTCGGGCCGATGTCCAGGAACAGCGAGGTGACCAGCACCGACCGCACGACGAAGGTGTCCAGCAGGACGCCCAGGGCCACCGCGAAGCCGATCTCCGCGAAGGCGACCATGGGCAGGGTGCCCAGGGCGGCGAACGTGCCGGCCAGGACCAGACCCGCCGAGGTGATCACCGCGCCGGTCGCCGCCAGGCCCGTCACCACGCCCCGCCGGGTGCCCTGGCGGGCGGCCTCCTCGCGGATGCGGGTGGTCAGGAAGATGTTGTAGTCGATGCCCAGGGCCACCAGGAAGACGAAGACGAAGAGCGGGAAGTCCGTGGACTCGCCCGCGTAGTCGAAGACATGGCGAAACGCGAGCGCGCTGATGCCCAGGGCCGCCGCGAAGGACAGGATCACGGTCCCGACCAGCAGCAGCGGGGCGATCAGGGCGCGCAGCAGACCGCACAGGATGAGCAGCACCACGACCAGGACCAGCGGGATGATCACCAGGTTGTCGCGCGTGGTCGCCTCGTCCATGTCCAGCAGGGCCGCCGTGCCGCCGCCCACCTGGGCGTCGGCGTCGGGCACCGCGTGCACGGCGTCCCGGACCCGCTCCACGGTCCGCTTCGCGGCCTCGCTGTCGGCCGGGTCGGACATCGTCGCCTCGAACAGCACCTGGCCGTCGTGGACCGGTTTCGTGCCCGGCGGCAGCCCGAGCGACGTCGGCACGACGCCTTCCGTGTCGGCCACCGCCTGGCCCACCTGCCGGGCCTGAGCCTGGTTCGAGACGATGACGAGCGGATCGCCGCTGCCCGCCGGGAAGTACTTCTCGGACACCTCCTGGCCGGTGACCGAGTCGGGCGTGCCGGTGAAGGCGTCCGCGTTGCTGATGCCCTCCGCGCGCAGCTGGATCAGGCCGAGCGAACAGAGCGCCAGGACGAGCGCCGTCACGGCCCAGATCATGCGCGGGCGGCGGGCCATGCCCCGGCCCGTGCGGGCCCAGACGCCGTGCTCGGTCGGGTCGGCGGCGCCGAAGTGCGGGATCACCGGCCAGAAGATCCAGCGGCCGAAGATCACCAGCAGGGCGGGGAAGAGCGTCATCATCGCCAGCAGCGCCACCGCCACCCCGATCGCCGCGACCGGGCCGAGACCGCTGGTGGAGTTCATCTCGGCGGCCAGCAGCACCAGCATGCTCAGGACGACCGTGGCGCCGGAGGCCAGCACGGCGGGGCCCGCCCGGTGCAGCGCCAGGGCCATCGCCTCGTGCCGGTCCTCGTGCCGGCGCAGCTCCTCCCGGTAGCGGGCCACCAGCAGCAGGGCGTAGTCCGTCCCCGCGCCGAACACGAGCACCGTCAGGATCCCGGCACTTTGGCCGTTCACCGTCAGACCCGCGTGTTCGGCCAGGAAGTAGATGACGGCCTGCGCGGTGAACAGCGCGGCGACCACGGCCAGCAGCGGGACGAGAAGCAGGGTCGGGCTGCGGTACGTGATCAGCAGCATGATGATGACGACCGCCATCGCCGACAGCAGCAGGGTCGAGTCGATGCCCTCGAAGGCCTCGGAGAAGTCGGCGGAGGTGCCGCCGGGTCCGGTGATGTGCACCGCCATGCCGGCCCCGCCGCCGCCGACGATGCCACGGATCGAGTCGACGGCCGGGGCGATCCGCTCCCAGCCCTTCTCGTCCATGGTGATCGGCACATGGACCTGGGCGGCGCGCGGGTCGACCGGGCGGTCGTAGACCGGGCCGCGCGTCTCGGCGCCCCGGATGCCGTGATCGGTGAGCTGCTTGAGCTCGACGACGTCCTGGCGGATCCGCGCCCGGTCCTGTGCCGTCAGACCGGCTTCACGGGCGTAGACGACGACCGCGGGGATCTGCTCGGGCCGGAAGTCCTCCGAGATCTCCAGCACCTGGGTCGACTCGGCCGACCCCGGCAGCCAGGAGGCCGCGTCGTTGTCCTGGGCGTCGGTGAGCTTCGAGGCGAACGGCGCCGTCAGAAACAGCAGCACCACCCACAACCCGAGCACCACCCACTTCGCCCGCCGCCCACACACCAGATGCCCGACCCCACGGTCCCCAGTCATGGCCACCTCGGCACGCGTGCCCCGTAAGGGGCGCGGGGCTGAGACATCTGCGGCTCCGCCGCGCGGGCGCGACCAGCCACGGACGGCCGTGTGCCGACAACTGACCGCAACCATCCAGGACCGATGCCGCCGACCCCCGGAGGGCATGGCAGGCTTGGGGCATGGCCGTGCAGATCAACCCCAGCATCCTGTCCGCCGACTTCGCCCGCCTTGCGGACGAGGCGAAGTCGGTCGAAGGAGCCGACTGGCTCCACGTCGACGTCATGGACAACCATTTCGTCCCGAACCTCACGCTAGGTGTGCCGGTCGTAGAGTCGCTGGCCCGTGCGACGGACACTCCGCTGGACTGCCATCTGATGATCGAGGCCCCCGATCGCTGGGCCCCGCAGTACGTCGAGGCGGGCGCCTCGTCCGTCACCTTCCACGTCGAGGCGGCTGCCGCGCCCGTGCGACTCGCCCGCGAGATCCGGGCGAAGGGCGCCCGGGCCTCCATGGCGCTCCGGCCCGCGACGCCGATCGAGCCGTACGAAGACCTGCTGCCCGAACTCGACATGCTGCTGATCATGACGGTCGAACCGGGCTTCGGGGGCCAGGCGTTCCTCGACATCATGCTGCCGAAGATCCGCCGCACCCGCGAGTTGATCAGCAAGCACGGCCTCGACCTCTGGCTCCAGATCGACGGCGGGGTCTCGGCCGCCACGATTGAGCGCTGCGCCGAGGCGGGCGCGGACGTGTTCGTGGCCGGTTCCGCCGTATACGGGGCCGATGACCCGGCCGCGGCGGTCCGTGGCCTGCGGGCTCAGGCGGAGGCCGCGACCGCCGGGGCCTCCTGGGCTTGTGAACACTGAACCAACCACTTACCGACAGGAATGTGAACGGCTCCCATCAGAGCTGATCAACTGCGCCGGATCTGCGAGGATGAACGGCGTATCCAGAGTGTGAACAGCAGTGAGGAGATCGCCGTGTCGGGTATGTCGGCGGGCCGGTCAGCCATGCGGATGGGACCCGCTGAGCTGGTGCAGGCGGCGGCCATGGCCCGCCGCTTCTACCTCGAGGGCAAGTCCAAGATCCAGATCGCGGAGGAGTTCGGCGTCAGCCGCTTCAAGGTGGCCCGGGTCCTGGAGACCGCCCTCGAACGGGATCTCGTACGGATCGAGATCCGTGTGCCGGCCGAACTGGACGCGGAGCGCTCGGACGCGCTCCGCGCCCGTTACGGCCTCAGGCACGCCGTCGTGGTCGAGTCCCCGGCCGAGGCCGCGGAGAGCACGGACCCCGAGAACCTCGGGGAAGTGGCCGCCGAGCTGCTCGGCGAACTGGTCAACGAGGGGGATGTACTGGGGCTGGCCTGGGGCCGGTCCACGATTCACATGGCGGCGGCGCTGGACCGGCTGCCGCCCTGCACGGTCGTGCAGCTGACGGGTGTGTACGACGCCGGCACCGCCGAGCGCGGCTCGGTCGAGGCCGTCCGCCGCGCCGCCCAGGTGTCCGGCGGCGACGCGCACCCCATCTACGCGCCGATGCTGCTGCCGGACGCGGCCACCGCGCAGGCCCTGCGCCACCAGACCGGGATCGCCCGGGCCTTCGAGTACTTCGACAAGGTCACGGTCGCCTGTGTCTCCATCGGTTCCTGGGAGGCGGGCATCTCGACGGTGCACGACATGCTCAGCGACGAGGAGCGGGGCCACTACGCCTCGCTCGGGGTCGCCGCCGAGATGTCCGCGCACCTCTTCGACTCCGAGGGCCGCAGGGTCGGACGCGACCTGGGCGAGCGGTGCATCACGGTCAAGGCCGACCAGTTGCGCCGGGTCCCCGAGGTCGTCGCGATCGCGGGCGGCCAGCGCAAGGCGGCCGCGATCGACGCCGTGCTGCGGTCCGGGCTCGTCACCAGCCTGGTCACGGACACCTCCGCGGCCGACTATTTGATGACGGCGGGCCCGACGCCCAAGCCCGCCCTCAACCGGACGGACCCGGACGGGATCTGACCGGCCCTTGCCGCAGGTCATGAGGGGGCGGTCGCCACGGCCGTCCCCTCGTTCGTCCCCCTTCGTTCGTCCCCCTCCCCTTGTTCGTTCCCCACCTCGCTCGTTCCCCCCCCCCACAACCACGATCGTTTCAGGACGGTGCCGGATGACGGAGCACGTGCTCACGCTGGACCTCGACGGGGTCACGGACAAGGCGGCCCTGATGGACCGCTGCGCCAAGCATCTGGAGCTGCCCGACTGGTTCGGGCGCAACTGGGACGCCCTCGCCGACAGCCTCACCGACCTTCCGGACGGGCCCGAGTCCGGGCCGGTCCTGGTCGTCGTCCGGAACTGGCGGTCGTACGCGAAGGAGCGGCCGGAGGAGTGGGAGATCGCGCAGGAGGTGTTCTCCTCGGCGGTGAACCAGGCCGTCGGCCTGTCGATCGTGCTCGCCCTCGGAGGATCCTCCTAATACCCCGGTGAGCTGCCTGGACGTTCGGTCCGGGGATCGCGGCACGGCCCGCGTGGGACAATCAAGTACGTGCTTCTCCCCCTGGCTGACCTGTCCGGGGGTCACCTCTGAACGACTGGGATGTGCAGCACGTGCGTTTCCTCAACGACATCCAGCCCGCGTACGACCTCACCTACGACGACGTCTTCATGGTGCCCAGCCGCAGCGCCGTCGGGTCGCGCCAGGGCGTGGACCTGGGCGCCCCGGACGGCACGGGCACCACGATTCCGCTGGTCGTCGCCAACATGACCGCGGTCGCCGGACGCCGGATGGCCGAGACCATGGCCCGGCGCGGCGGCCTCGTGGTGATCCCGCAGGACATCCCGATCGACGTCGTCGCCGACGTCGTCGCCTGGGTCAAGAGCCGGCACCTGGTGCTGGACACCCCGATCGTGCTCGCCCCGCACCAGACGGTGGCCGACGCGCTCGCGCTGCTGCCCAAGCGCGCGCACAACGCGGGCGTCGTCGTCGACGGGGACTCCCGTCCGGTCGGCGTCGTCACCGACGCGGACCTGAGCGGGGTCGACCGCTTCACACAGCTCGAGGTCGTCATGTCCCGGGACCTGCTGCTCCTCGACGCCGACATCGACCCGCGCGAGGCCTTCAACACGCTCGACGCGGCCAACCGGCGCTACGCCCCCGCCGTCGACCGGGACGGCAGGCTCGCCGGCATCCTCACCCGCAGGGGCGCCCTGCGCGCCACGCTGTACACGCCGGCCGTCGACAAGGACGGCAGGCTGCGCATCGCCGCGGCCGTCGGCATCAACGGCGATGTCGCGGGCAAGGCCAAGCAGCTGCTCGACGCGGGCGTGGACACGCTCGTCATCGACACGGCGCACGGCCACCAGGAGTCGATGATCAGCGCGGTCCGCACCGTGCGCGCGCTCGACCCGCAGGTGCCGATCGTCGCCGGCAACATCGTCTCCGCCGAGGGCGTCAAGGACCTGATCGACGCGGGCGCGGACATCATCAAGGTCGGCGTCGGCCCCGGCGCGATGTGCACCACCCGCATGATGACCGGCGTGGGCAGGCCGCAGTTCTCGGCCGTCCTGGAGTGCGCGGCCGAGGCGAGGAAGCACGGCAAGCACGTGTGGGCCGACGGCGGTGTCCGCCACCCCCGCGATGTCGCCATGGCGCTGGCCGCGGGCGCGTCCAACGTGATGGTCGGCTCCTGGTTCGCGGGCACCTACGAGTCGCCCGGCGACCTTCAGCACGACGCGAACGGCCGCCCCTACAAGGAGTCGTTCGGCATGGCGTCCGCGCGCGCGGTGCTCAACCGCACGTCGGAGGAGTCGGCCTACGACCGCGCCCGCAAGGCGCTGTTCGAGGAGGGCATCTCCACCTCCCGGATGTTCCTCGACCCGGCCCGGCCGGGCGTCGAGGACCTGATCGACTCGATCATCGCGGGCGTCCGTTCCTCCTGCACGTACGCCGGCGCGGCCTCCCTGGAGGAGTTCGCCGAGAAGGCCGTCGTGGGCATCCAGAGCGCGGCCGGCTACGCCGAGGGCAAGCCGCTGCACTCCAGCTGGTGACGCCGTGCTGAACGATCTCGACGAACGCATCGTCCACGCCCTCGCCGAGGACGCCCGCCGGTCCTTCGCGGACATCGGGCAGCTGGTCGGCCTGTCCGCGCCCGCCGTCAAGCGGCGCGTGGACCGGCTGCGGGCCACCGGGGCCATCACCGGCTTCACCGTGCGGGTCGACCCGGCGGCCCTCGGCTGGGAGACCGAGGGGTTCGTCGAGATCTACTGCCGGCGCAACACCTCCCCGGAGACCATCCAGCGCGGCCTGGAGCGCTACCAGGAGGTCGTGGCCGCCTCCACCGTCACCGGTGAGGCGGATGCGGTCGCCCAGGTCTTCGCCGCCGACATGCGTCACTTCGAGCGGGTCCTGGAGCGGATCGCCGGGGAGCCCTTCGTGGAGCGCACGAAGTCGGTGCTGGTCCTCTCCCCGCTGCTCCGCCGCTTCTCGCCGACGTAAGCGCTCCGCTGGGCGTTCCGCTGGAAGTGCCGCGATGTGTCCGTCGTTTTGCTGCGGCGCCGTCGTGGCCGGTCGCGCCCGCGCGGCGGAGCCGCAGATGTCAGCGCCCCGCGCCCCTTCGGGGCGCTGCCTCTGTCTCAGGTCGCAGGCTTGCGGGCCAGGGCGTTGTTGTCGATCGAGTTGTGCACGCTGAACCTCACCGCGTCCGAGCGGTAGCGGTCGTCCGACCACTCGACCGGGCGGCCCTCGTACGTCGTGGTGACCCGGCGGACCCGCAGCAGCGGGCTGGTGCGGCGGACGCCGAGCAGTTCGGCGTCCTGCGCCCCCGCCGCCACCGCGTCGATCACATGCTCGCCGTAGGCGAAGACCAGCCCCGTGTCGTCCAGCAGTCGCTGGGTGACGGACGGGCAGTCCGGCTCGATCGGCTCGACGGCGGGGGCGATCCAGTCGGCGTACACGGTCCGTTCGAGGAGCACCGGCTCGCCGTCCAGCCCGCGTACCCGCAGGACCTGCAACACCTGGGCGCCCGGGGCGAGTTGGAGTCGTACCGTGTCCTCCGTGCTCGCCGGGCGGTACTCCTGGGCGACCACCAGGCCGGTCGCCTCGCGGCCCATCGCGCGCGCCCACTGGGCGAAGCTGCGCAGTTCGGCGAAGCTCTGGCTGCGGCGGCTGGCCAGGACCACGCGGCGGGCGCCCTGGCGGGAGCCGATGAGGCCCTCGGCGGTGAGGGCGGCGACCGCCTGGCGGACCGTGCCGCGCGAGACGCCGTACCGGGCCGCGAGGTCGGTCTCGGCGGGCAGCAGCGCGCCCACGGTGTACTCCTCGCGGTCGATCGCCCGACGCAGCTCGTCGGCGATCTCCTCATGTCGCGCAGCCATGCTTCCCCTCTGAAGAGCCCGCTGTGCACAGCGTGACCAGCCTAGACGACTGCGCGCTGGGCCAGTCGACGACTCGGATTGTCCGGAAAATCAGGGCTCAGGGTTTCGCCAGAGTTTACGGAGGGGACACCAGCGGCAGGCGTACTGAGGCCAACTTGTTCAGACAAGTTGCCTCGCCTCCCGCACTCTCACGCGTCCCCTGGAGTAGCCGTGACCGTGTCCCTGCCGAGAACCGCCGCCCTCGGCGTCATCGCCGCCCTCGCCCTGAGTGCGTGCGGCGCCGCTCCCGACGACACCTCCACCACCGCCGACGGCAAGAACCCCGCCACGGCCGCCTCCGCCGCCGACTTCGGGGGCCTCGACGCCCTCGTCGCGGCCGCGAAGAAGGAGGGCAAGCTCAACGCCATCGCACTGCCCCGCGACTGGGCCAACTACGGCGCCCTCATAGACGGCTTCGAGAAGAAGTACGGCATCGAGATCGCCGTCGAGAACCCCGACGGCGCCAGCCAGGACGAGATCAACGCCGTCACGTCGAGGAAGGGCCAGGACCGGGCCCCCGACGTCCTCGACCTGGGTAGCTCCTTCGCGATCAGCGCCGCCCAGCAGGGGCTGCTCGCGCCCTACAAGGTCGCCGGGTACGCCGACATCCCCGAGGGGCAGAAGGACGCGCAGGCCCGCTGGTACAACGACTACGGCGGCTATGTCTCCATCGGCTGCGACGCCAAGCGGGTCAAGACCTGTCCGACCACCTTCGCGGACCTGCTCAAGCCGCAGTACAAGGGCCAGGTCGCCCTCAACGGCAACCCCACCAAGTCGGGTTCGGCCTTCGCCGGCGTCTACGCGGCCTCCCTCGCGAGCGGCGGCTCCTTCGACGACATCCAGCCCGGCCTCGACTTCTTCGCCAAGCTGAAGAAGAACGGGAACTACACGCCCGTCGAGTCGACCCCGGCCACCGTCGAGAAGGGCGAGACGCCCATCAGCATCGACTGGGACTACCTCAACGCCGGGTACGCCGACGAGTTCAAGTCCAAGGGCGTGGACTGGAAGGTCGCCGTTCCCGGCGACGGCCAGTTCAGCCAGTTCTACTCCCAGGCCATCAACAAGGACGCCCCGCACCCGGCGGCCGCCCGGCTCTGGCAGGAGTACCTCTACAGCGCCGAGGGCCAGAACCTGTGGCTCAAGGGCTACGCCCGTCCGGTCCTGATGACCGCCATGGAGCAGGCCGGCACCCTCGACAAGACGGCCGCCGCCAAGCTGCCCGAGGTCTCCGGGACCCCCGCCTTCCCGACCGAGGCCCAGCAGAGCAAGGCCAAGACGGTCCTCGGACAGGGCTGGGCGAAGGCCGTCGCCGGATGACCTCCACCGCCGTACCGGTCGACCTGGGAGCCGCCGCGGAGGGGAAGCGGCGGCGGCTCCCCGGCTGGCTGGCCGTCGTCCCGCTGCTCGCCTTCACCGCGCTCGCCTTCGGTCTGCCCGCCCTGGCCATGCTGGACGGCGCGTTCACCGTCAAGGACCCGGCGAGCGGCGCCACGTCGTACACGGCCGACAACCTGACCGCCTCCCTGCGCGGCGCGTATCTGACGGCCCTGCTCGGCAGCGTGAAGCTGTCCGCCGTGTCGGCGGCGCTCGGCGCGCTGCTCGGACTGCCGCTCGCCCAGGCCGTCGTGACCTCCCGCTTCCGTGCGCTGCGCGACGCCGTGCTCACCGCGTCCGGGGTGCTCGCCAACTTCGGCGGCGTCCCGCTGGCCTTCGCCTTCGTCGCCACGCTCGGCAACGCCGGTGTGCTGACCCGGCACTTCGGCCTCCAGGACAAGGGCTGGGACCTCTACAGCTTCTGGGGCCTGGTCGTCGTCTACCTGTACTTCCTGATCCCGCTGATGGTCCTCACCATCACCCCCGCCCTGGAGGGCCTGCGCTCCCAGTGGCGCGAGGCCGCGCAGAACAACGGCGCGACGCCCGCGCAGTACTGGCGGCACGTCGCCCTGCCCGTCCTGCTGCCCTCCCTCCTCGGCGGGCTGGTGCTGCTCTTCGGCAGTGCCTTCGCCGCGTACGCCACCGCCGCCGCCATGGTGGGCAGCTCCGTCCCGCTCGTCACGCTGCAGATCGCCGACGCCATCTCCGGCAATGTGCTCGTCGGCCAGGAGAACGTGGCGCTCGCCCTCAGCCTCGACATGGTCCTGGTCGCGGGCCTGGTCATGGCCGTGTACCTGCCCCTGCAACGGAGGAGCGCGCGATGGCTCGCCTGACCCTGTGGCGGTGGGGCGTCCTCGGCCTCGCCGGGCTGTACTTCCTGGTGCCGCTGGCCGCGTCGGTCGTCTTCACGGTGGACGTGCCCGGACAGGGCATCACCTTCGACGCCTACCGCCGGATCCTCTCCACCGAAGGGTTCGCCTCCAGCCTGCTGCTCTCGCTGGAGCTGGCGCTCGCCACCATCGTCGTCGTGCTGGTGCTGACGGTGCCCGCGACGGTCGCGCTGCGCCTCGGCGCGCCCCGGCTGCGGCCGGTCGTCGAGGTGGTGTGCTCGCTGCCGCTGGTCGTGCCGCCGATCGCGTTCGTCGCCGGCCTCGGCACCGTGCTCAAGTGGGGGCCCGAGCAGCTGTCCCGCACCCCGCTGTTCCAGACGTTCGTCGCGATCCAGGACCCCGACTTCCCCGTCGTCCTCGTGCTGGCGTACGTCGTGATGGCGCTGCCGTTCGTGTACCGGGCGCTGGACGCCGGGCTGCGCTCCGTCGACGTGCGCACCCTCGTCGAGGCCGCCCGCAGCTGCGGGGCCGGCTGGCCGCAGGCGCTCTTCCGGGTCGTCCTGCCCAATCTGCGCGGCGCGCTGCTCAACGCGTCCTTCCTCACGCTGGCCCTGGTCCTCGGCGAGTTCACCGTCGCCCAGCTGCTGGGCTTCCAGCCGTTCGCCGTGTGGATCGTGAACGTCAGCGGCTCGCAGGCCCAGCTCTCCGTCGCCGTGTCCGTGCTCAGCCTGCTCGTGACATGGGTCCTGCTCCTCGCGCTCGCCGGCTTCGGCGGACGCTCCCGAACCGCATCCCGGGGATGACCATCATGACCGTGCTCGAGAAGACAGCGACGAGGACCGGGGCCGCCGCCACCGTCGAATTCCGGGGTCTGCGAAGGGAGTTCGGGCCGACCGTGGCCCTCGACGGCCTCGACCTCGCGGTGCGGCCCGGGGAGCTGCTCGCGCTGCTCGGCCCGTCCGGCTGCGGCAAGACCACCGCGCTGCGGATGCTCGCCGGGTTCGAACACCCCGACTCCGGCCAGGTGTTGGTGGACGGCGAGGACGTCACCCGGGTCCCGGCGCACCGCCGGGACGCCGGGATGGTCTTCCAGTCGTACAGCCTCTTCCCGCATCTCGACGCGCTCGACAACGTGGCCTTCGGGCTGCGGATGCGCAAGGTCCGCACACCCGAACGCCGGGCGCGGGCTGCCGAGTTGCTGGAGCTGGTCGGCCTCTCCGACAAGGGCGGGCAGTTCCCGCACCAGCTCTCCGGCGGCCAGCAGCAGCGCGTCGCGCTGGCCCGCGCGCTCGCCCTGCGCCCGCGCGTGCTGCTCCTGGACGAGCCGCTCTCCGCGCTCGACGCCAAGGTGCGGCTCACGCTCCGCGAGGAGATCCGGCGGCTCCAGCAGGAGCTCGGCATCACCACCCTGTTCGTCACCCACGACCAGGAGGAGGCCCTGTCCATGGCGGACCGGGTCGCCGTCATGCACGCCGGACGCCTCGAACAGTGCGCCGCCCCCGCCGAGTTGTACGGCCGGCCCGCCACCGCCTTCGTCGCCGAGTTCGTCGGCACGATGAGCCGGATCCCGGGACGGCTCGCCGGCGACGCGGTCGACGTGCTCGGACGGCGGCTGCCCGTCGACGGCCCGGCTCCGGCCGTCGCCGCGGTGGACGTGCTGGTGCGGCCGGAGGCCGTGGGCGTACACCCCGAGGCGGACGGCGACGCGCGCGTGGTCGGCACGTCCTTCCTGGGCGCGGCCGTCCGCGTCACCGTCCGGCTCGCCGACGGCACCGAGGTGAAGGCCGATCTGCCCGCCCACGAGGCCGCCGCCCTCACGGCGGGCTCCCCGGTGCGGGTCTCGCTGCCGGACCGCCCGGTGCTCGTCGCCGCCCGCACGTCCTGATGCAGCGATCCCGCGATCCCGTGATCCCGCAACCCCCGCAACTCCCGTGTCGAAAGAGGCAACCGTGACCCGACTCCCGCTCCAGGCCGTCCTGTTCGACATGGACGGCACGCTCGTCGACACCGAGCGGCTGTGGTGGGAGGCGGTGCAGCGGGTGGCCGGCCGGGCGCTGACCGAGGCCGACCAGCCGGAGGTGCTCGGCCGGCCCGTCGAGCACACCGCCGACTGGCTGTCCGCCGCCACGGGCCGGCCCGCCCCGGCCCTCGCCGAGGCGCTCCACCGCGAGTTCGCCGACCGCGTCGACGCCGGGATCGAGCCCCGCCCCGGCGCCCTCGACCTGCTCGACGCCCTCGCCCGCGACGGCGTGCCGACGGCCCTGGTGACCGCCTCGCCCCGATCGGTCGCCGACACCGTGCTGCGGGCCCTCGGCGCGGACCGCTTCGCCGTCACCGTCACCGCCGACGACACCGAGCACACCAAGCCCGCCCCCGACCCCTACCTCGCCGCCTGCCACGCCCTCGGCGTCGACCCGGCGGCCTGTGTGGCCGTCGAGGACACCGAGACCGGCGTGACCTCCGCCGAGGCGGCCGGCTGCACGGTGCTCGCGGTGCCGTCCCTCGCGCCCATCGGCGCGGCCCCCGGCCGGACCGTCCTGGCCGGCCTGGAAGGCGTCACCCCCGAGCGGCTGCGCGCCCTGCTGCCGCACCGGCTCCGCGTCATGACCTGGAACCTCTGGCACGGCGGCACGAAGGTCCGCGACCACCGGGCCAAGCAGCTCAAGGTCATCGCGGAGACCGACGTGGACGTGATCGGCCTCCAGGAGACCCTCGGCACGGCCGCGGAGGAACTCGCCGAAGCCCTCGGCTGGCATTGCCACCGGGCCGGGGAGAACCTAGGGATCATCAGCCGCCACCCGATCACGGCCGCCCTCGGCGACCCCGACGTCGGCTTCTACGGGGCGACGGGCGCCCGCATCGAAGTCGGCGGCACGGGCGGCACCGACGGCACAGGCGGCAGCACCGGCACCGAGGTCGACGTCTGGACGGCGCACCTCGACTACACGCCGTACGGCCCCTACGAGCAGGCCTTCGACGGGCGGCCGGCCGCCGACCTGATCGCCCACGAGCAGGTCCGGCTCGCCCAGCTCCGGGACGCGCTGGACCGGATCGGCGCGGACACCGGCGTGCCCGTCGTCCTCGTCGGCGACTTCAACAGCCCCTCCCACCTGGACCGCCCGGACGTCGAGTGGCCGGTGACGAAGGCGGTCGAGGACGCGGGCTTCACCGACTCCTACCGCGCGGCCCACCCCGACCCGGTACGGGACCCCGGCCACACCTGGTCCCCGGTGCACGCCGAGCACGAGGACGGCAGCGGCCGCCCGGAACCGCAGGACCGGATCGACTTCGTCCTCCACCGGGGCGGGCGGCGGGGCGCGCTGCACGTGCTCGACTCCCGGACGTACGTCAGCGGCGTCCCGCGGACCTGGCCGGACGTCGAGGACAACGACTGGCCGTCCGACCACGCGGCCGTGATCACCACCTATGCCCTGGGCGGGGCGGCCGGAGTTGTCTAACATCGATGGCATGACCTGGCGACATTGATCCACTGCGCGCCCCGACGTCCGTCGACTGACCGCCACGCTGTACGCGTACGCGTTCCTCGACGAGTTCGTGCTGCTCTACCCGGTGTACGCGCTGCTGTTCGCGGACACCGGGCTGTCGGTGGGGCAGATCTCCTCCCTCTTCGTGCTGTGGTCGCTGACCGGCGTCCTCCTGGAGGTCCCCTCCGGCGCCTGGGCCGACGCGGTCTCCCGACGCCTGCTGCTGTGGCTGGGCCCGCTGCTGGGCGGGGCCGGCTTCGCGCTGTGGGTGCTCTTCCCGTCGTACTGGGCGTTCGCGGCCGGATTCGTGCTGTGGGGCGTCGGCGGAGCGCTCGGTTCCGGTGCGCTGGAGGCCCTCGTCTACGAGGAGCTGGAGCTGCTCGGCGCGGCGGACCGGTACGCCCGCGTCATGGGCCGCTCCCACGCGGCGGGCCACCTGGCCGCGATGGCGGCGATGGGGTCGGCCGGGCCGGTCTTCGCGGCCGGCGGCTACCCGGCCGTCGGCGCGGCCAGCGTGCTGGCCTGCGTCCTGTGCGCCGCGGTCGCGATCCGCTTCCCCGAACACCGGCCGCCCAAAGGCGACGGCGAGCGCTGGGCCGCGACCCTGCGGACCGGACTCGCCGACGCCCGCCGGGACCGCTCGGTGCGCGGCGCCCTGCTGCTCGTCCCGGCCGTGACGGCGGTGTGGGGCGCCCTCGACGAGTACACGCCCCTGCTGGTCCGGGACACCGGCGTGACCGAGGCCGCCATCCCCTACTGGCTGATGCTGATCTGGGCCGGGGTCACGGCCGGCAGCCTGCTGGCCGGGCCCGCCGAGCGGCTGGGCCGCGCCGGATTCGCCGCCGTGCTCACGGGCTCCGCGCTCGCCCTGGCCCTCGGCGCGCTGACCGGAGCCCCCGCCGGCATCGCCCTGGTCGGCCTCGCCTTCGGCGGCTTCCAGCTGACGACCGTCCTGGCCGACGTCCGGCTCCAGCACCGCATCGAGGGCACCGGCCGGGCCACCCTGACCTCGGTCGCCAGCCTGGGCACCGAGGTGCTGACCATCGCCGTGTACGGCGCGTACGGCGGCCTCGGCTCGACGTTCGGGCACGGCACGGTCTTCGCGCTGTGCGCCGTGCCGTACCTGGTGACGGCGGCGGTGGCCCGGGGGAGGGGCGGAGGCGGGAGGACGCAATGAATCGCCGTGAGCAGGCCCATGCGCGCAACGAATCGTTCACCACTGCGCAACGGGTGCCGCTTGATGCGCCGTCGGCAGCGCCCGTACCGTTAGGTGGCCCCCACAACCACTCTGCCCTTCGGTTTCCGCCCGGTGAGGATCACGCATGCGCACCGCCCTGCTCCAGAGCTCCGGCCGCCCCGGATCGGTCGTCGAGAACCTCAAGGTCCTCGACGAGGCCGCGGGCCGGGCCGCCGCTACGGGCGCCGGGCTGCTCGTCGCGCCGGAGATGTTCCTCACCGGCTACGCGATCGGCGACGACGTCGCCCGCCTCGCCGAGCCCGCCGACGGGGACTCGGCGGACGCGGTCGCGGAGATCGCCGGACGGCACGGGCTCGCGCTCGCGTACGGCTACCCGGAGCGCTCCGGCGAGACCGTCTTCAACTCCGCCCAGCTGATCTCCGCCGACGGCGTCCGCCTCGCGAACTATCGCAAGACCCACCTCTTCGGCTGCTTCGAGCGGGACCAGTTCACGCCGGGCGAGCAGCCGGTCGTCCAGGCCGAGCTGAACGGCCTCACCGTCGGCCTCATGATCTGCTACGACGTCGAGTTCCCGGAGAACGTCCGCGCCCACGCGCTCGCCGGGACGGACCTGCTGGTGGTGCCGACGGCTCAGATGCACCCGTTCCAGTTCGTCGCCGAGTCGGTGATCCCGGTGCGCGCCTTCGAGAACCAGCTGTACGTCGCGTACGTCAACCGGGTCGGCCGGGAAGGGGAGTTCGAGTTCGTCGGGCTCTCCACGCTGGCCGGTCCGGACGGGGTCGCCCGGGCCCGTGCGGGGCGGGGCGCGGAACTGGTGTTCGCCGATGCCGACCCGGTCGCCCTGGCCGCCTCCCGCGAGGCGAACCCGTATCTGACGGACCGCCGCCCCGGCCTCTACGGGTCCCTGGTCTGAAATCCCCCGAGTCCCGTCCCCGTACGTTGCATACTTTTCGCGCAAGGAGTCCCCGCCCCATGACGTCCACCGTGCCCAACGCCGTCGAGCACGCAGACGCGCAGCAGCCGCCGATCACCATGTTCGGCCCGGACTTCCCCTACGCGTACGACGACTTCCTCGCCCACCCGGCGGGGCTCGGCCAGATCCCGGCGACCGAGCACGGCGCCGAGGTGGCCGTCATCGGCGGCGGGCTGTCCGGCATCGTGGCCGCGTACGAGCTGATGAAGATGGGCCTGAAGCCGGTCGTGTACGAGGCCGACCGGATCGGCGGCCGGCTGCGGACGGTGGGCTTCGAGGGCTGCGACCCGTCGTTGACCGCCGAGATGGGCGCGATGCGCTTCCCGCCGTCCTCGACCGCGCTCCAGCACTACATCGACCTGGTGGAGCTGCGGACCGAGCCGTTCCCCAACCCCCTCGCGGAGGCGACCCCTTCGACGGTCGTCGACCTCAAGGGCGAGTCGCACTACGCCGAGACGGCCGCGGACCTCCCGCAGGTCTACCGTGACGTCGCCGAGGCCTGGAGCAAGTGCCTGGAGGACGGCGCCGACTTCTCCGACATGAACCAGGCCATGCGGGAGCGGGACGTCCCGCGCATCCGCGAGATCTGGGCCAAGCTCGTCGAGAAGCTCGACAACCAGACCTTCTACGGCTTCCTCTGCGACTCCGAGGCCTTCAAGTCCTTCCGGCACCGCGAGATCTTCGGCCAGGTCGGCTTCGGCACCGGCGGCTGGGACACGGACTTCCCGAACTCCATCCTGGAGATCCTCCGCGTCGTCTACACCGAGGCCGACGACCACCACCGCGGCATCGTCGGCGGCAGCCAGCAGCTGCCGCTGCGGCTCTGGGAGCGCGAGCCGGCGAAGATCGTCCACTGGGCGCCGGGGACCTCGCTCGCGAGCCTGCACGACGACCGGCAGCCCCGCCCGGCCGTGACCCGGCTGCACCGCACCGCGGGCGACCGGATCACCGTGACGGACGCGCGCGGCGACATCCGCACCTACCGGGCGGCCGTCTTCACCGCCCAGTCCTGGATGCTGCTGTCGAAGATCGACTGCGACGACTCGCTCTTCCCGATCGACCACTGGACGGCGATCGAGCGCACCCACTACATGGAGTCCAGCAAGCTCTTCGTGCCCGTGGACCGGCCTTTCTGGCTGGACAAGGACGAGGAGACGGGCCGGGACGTCATGTCGATGACCCTCACCGATCGTATGACCCGCGGCACCTACCTCCTCGACGACGGTCCCGACAAACCCGCCGTCATCTGCCTCTCCTACACCTGGTGCGACGACAGCCTGAAGTGGCTGCCGCTGTCGGCGAACGAGCGGATGGAGGTCATGCTGAAGTCGCTGGGCGAGATCTATCCGAAGGTCGACATCAGGAAGCACGTCATCGGCAACCCGGTGACCGTCTCCTGGGAGAACGAGCCCTACTTCATGGGCGCGTTCAAGGCGAACCTGCCCGGCCACTACCGTTACCAGCGGCGCCTGTTCACCCACTTCATGCAGGACCGGCTGCCCGCCGACAAGCGGGGCGTCTTCCTCGCCGGCGACGACATCTCCTGGACGGCGGGCTGGGCCGAGGGCGCGGTGCAGACCGCGCTGAACGCGGTCTGGGGCGTCATGCACCACTTCGGCGGCACGACCGACGCGACGAACCCGGGCCCGGGGGACGTGTACGACGAGATTGCCCCGGTCGAGCTCCCGGAGGACTGACCGACGGGCCTCACAGGGGCGTGAGCAGCATGCGGCCCGCGAAGCCGACGGCCGTGTCGAGCCGGTCGGTGAACTCCTCGGCGACGTCCGGCAGTCGGCGCAGCGCCCACAGCGCGCGGGCCGCCGTCCAGGTCGCGTCCCGGGCCCGTTCCAGGCTCCAGGCGCCCAGCAGATGGGTGAGGGGGTCGGCGATCTGCAACAGATCGGGGCCCGGCATCAGCTCTTCGCGGATGCGCTCCTCCAGCGAGACGAGGAGATCGCCCACGCGGTCGAACTCGTCCTCCAGCTCGGCCGGTTCGCAGCCGAGGCTACGACAGGCGTCCACGACGGCGAGCGCGAGATCGTGCCCGATGTGCGCGTTGATGCCCGAGAGCGCGAACTGCAGCGGGCGTACGCCGGGATGGCGGCGGAACTGCAGCAGCGGGCGCCAGCAGGCCGGTGCGCGCCGGTCGGCCGACGCCGGGTCCACCGCGTCCAGGTAGCGCGCCGCGAAGCGAACGTCCAGCGTGATCGCGGCCCGCGGGTCCGTGAACCGGCCTCTGTCGATGCGCCGGTCGACCTCCTCGGTCACCGCGAGATAGACGCGGTTGAAGACCGCGACCCCGTCCGACGCGGGCAGGGCCGCGTCGAGGGCGCGCATCCGGGCGAGCACGTCGTCGACGCTCATGGCGACGGCGTCGAACGCGTCGAGGCCCGTCTCGACGGGAGAGGTGAACTGTTCCGTTTGCGGCATGGGGGCAGATTCGCAGCCCTAGGCTGGCCCGCGTGCCGGCGGGCCCGACGCTTCCCCGGAACGGGGGAACGAGCCCGCCCGCGCGAGAGGGGGAACAGCACGGTGCAAGGCTTACGTGTGCGGCGGGCCGGCCGACGCAGTGTCATGGTCGCCGTCGCCTCGGCGGTGGTCGCCCTGGGCGCCGCGTCCGGGACGATGACCGCGCTCGGCGACGACGCCGAAGCCGGCGGACGCGACCCTGAGCGGGCCCGCCCGAGGGCGAGCGCGACGCTCCTGTCCCCCTCGCCACCGCCCTCCCCGCCCGCGTCGGCGTCCCCTTCGGCCGCCGCCTCGACGGCGAAGCCGACGCCCTCGGCCACCCGCACCACGAGCCGCCCCCGGGCGGCCGCCGCGCCCGTGAGCCTCTACCGCCACACCGAGTCCCAGATCCTCGACTGGGTGCGCGCCAACCCGGCCGATCCGCGCGCCGACGTGATCGAGTCGCGGATCGCGAGCCGGCCGGCGGCCGTGTGGTTCGCCGACTACGCCCCCGACACGGTCACCGCACGGGTCCGCGCGGTCACCGCGGGCGCCGCCGCCCAGGGCCGGGTGCCCGTCCTCGTGGCGTACGCGATCCCGGAGCGCGACTGCGGCGGCGCCTCCGAGGGCGGCGCGCCCGACGTCGACGCTTACGCCGACTGGATCGACCGGTTCGCCGCCGGGCTCGGCTCCGGCGAGGCCGTGGTCGTCCTGGAGCCGGACTCGATCGCCCAGTCCGGCTGCCTCGACGAGGGCGGGCGGGCCGACCGCTTCGCCGCCCTGGCCCGCGCCGGGCGCGTCCTCAAGTCCGCGAACCCGAAGGCACGGGTGTACTACGACGCGGGCCACTCCGGCTGGAACGCCCCGGCCGCGCAGGCCGCGCTGCTGAAACAGGCCGGCGCCGCCTCGGCCGCGTCCTCCGACGGGATCTTCAGCAACGTCTCCAACTTCCACGACACCGCCGCCGAGGCCGCCTACGACCGGCGGGTCCTGGACGCCCTCGGCGGTTCGCCCGGCCTGGGCGCGGTCATCGACACCAGCCGCAACGGCAACGGCGCGCCCGCCGACGGCGAGTGGTGCGACCCGGACGGCCGGAAGATCGGCCGAACCCCCACCTTCGCCACCGGTGAGGACCGGATCGACGCCTACCTGTGGGTGAAGCTGCCGGGGGAGTCGGACGGCTGCAAGGGGGCGGCCGGCGAGTTCAGCCCGTCGTACGCCTACGAACTGGCCTCGTCGTAGCCGCTCCTGCCTGCCCGGCCCCGCTACCGCGCTGCTCTCACGGCCGGGGCGCCGGCACGGCCTCCGCCACCGGAGCGACCTTTGCGCTCGTCCGTTCGGCGCCCCGCAGCACGCCCGCGAACGCCACCAGCCCGCACGACAGCAGCGTCACCACGCCGAACGACACCACCAGGCTGGTCGCCTGCGCCACCCCGCCGATCAGGCTCGGGGCGATCAGACCGGAGGTGTACGTGATCGTCGCCACGCCCGCGATGGCCTGGCTGGGATTCGGCCCGCTGCGCCCCGCCGCGGCGAAGCAGAGCGGCACGACGACCGCGATGCCGAGCCCCATCAGCCCGAACCCGCCGATCGCCACCGCCGGGTCGTCCGCGACGACGATCAGCAGCCCGCCCAGTACGGCGAGGACGCCGCCCGCCCGCACGGTGCGCACCGCGCCGAACCGGTTCACCGCCGCGTCGCCCGCGATCCGGGCCACCGCCATCGTGAACATGAAGCCGGTCGTACAGGCCGCCGCGAGCCCGGCGGACGATCCGATCTCGTCCCGCAGATACACGGCCGACCAGTCCAGACTCGCGCCCTCCGCGAACACCGCGCAGAACCCGACCGCACCGATCAGCAGCGCGGACCGCGGCGGCAGCGCGAACCGCGGGGGCGGCTCCTCGTCCTCGGCCGGATGCAGATCCAGCACCCAGCGACAGGCCAGCAGTCCGAGGGCGGTGAGGACGGCCGCCGCCAGCACATGGTGCAGCCGCGCGTCCGTGCCCAGGTGCGCGGCGAGCGTCCCGCCGGCCGAGCCGATCAGGGCGCCCGCGCTCCACATGCCGTGCAGCCCCGACATGATCGACCGGTCGAGCAGCCGCTCCACCTCGACGCCGAGGGCGTTCATCGCGACGTCGGCCATGCCCGCGCTGGCCCCGTAGGTGAACATGGCCAGGCACAGCGTGAGCAGGTTCGGGGCGAGGGCGGGCAGGGTCAGCGACAGCGTCCACAGGGCGAGCAGTGCGCGCAGGGCCGTCCGGCTGCCGAAGCGGTGGGTGACGGAGCCCGCCAGCGGCATCGCGCAGGCCGCCCCGAACGCCGTGAAGGCCAGGGCGAATCCGAGCTGGCCGGTGGAGACGCCGGCGTGGTCCTGGATCCACGGCACCCGGGTGGCGAACGAACCGGTGACCGCGCCGTGCACGGTGAACACGGCCGCCACGGCGTACCGGGCGCGCCGCGCCTCCGACGGTGCGCAGACCACTTCACTCATTCTGCCGACCTCCCTCACTGCCTGCTCGATACCGCCCGGCCGCGGCGCGGTCGTAAACTATCAGGAACCCTGCCTGATAAATAGAGGACGTTCCGGAGCCCCCCGCCCGGCCGGCCATGGGAGGATTCCGCGCATGCCCGCATCCCCGAGCACCGCCCGGGCCATCAACGACCGGCTCGCCCTACGGCTGCTGCAGCAGGAAGGCCCGTTGACGGCAGGGCAGTTGAAGCAGCTCACCGGCCTGTCCAGGCCCACCGTCGCCGACCTCGTCGAACGCCTCGCCGCCGCCGGCCTGATCGAGGTCGCCGGAGAGACGGGCGAGCAGCGCCGCGGGCCGAACGCGAAGCTCTACGGCCTCGTCGCCGACCGCGCCCACCTGGCCGCGCTGGATGTGCGCACCGAGGGCGTCGCGGTGCTCGTCTGCGATCTCGTCGGCCGGGTGCTGGCCGAGGCGTCCACGCCGATCGGCGGCGACACGGGCACCGGGACGGCCGTGGAGCAGGCGGTCGCGCTCGTCGAGCGGGCGGTGAAGGAGGCCGGCGCCGACCGGCTGCACACCCTCGGCATCGGCGCGCCCGGCCTGATCGACCCCGCGAGCGGCGAACTGCGCGACTCCAGCGGCCTGCCCGAGTGGCACCGCCGCCTGGTGGCCGCCCTCCAGGAGCGGTTGCCCCACGCGCGCGTGAACGTCGAGAACGAGACCAACCTCGCCGCCCTGGCCGAACAGCGCGAGGGCGCCGCCCGGGACCGGGACACCTTCGTCCTGCTGTGGCTGGGGCACGGCACCGGCGCGGCGGTCGTCCTGGACGGCGCGCTGCGCCGCGGGGCCTCCGGCGGCACCGGCGAGATCGGCTTCCTGCCGGTCCCCGGCACCAGCGGCCTGCCCTCGGCGACCGACTGCGAGGGCGGCTTCCACTCCCTGGCCGGCTCGGCGGCGATCGCCGCACTCGCGGCGGAACACGGCCTGACCGCGCACCCGAACGCGCACGCCGACGAGCCGGTGGCGGCGGCCCTGGTCCGACAGGCGCTGGCCCGGACAGCCGCGCCCGCGGGTCGCTTCCTCGACGCCCTCGCCGACCGTCTCGCCCTCGGCGTCGCCTCCGTCGTCGCCGTCCTCGACCCGGGCTGTGTGGTCCTCGGCGGCGAGGTCGGGCAGGCCGGCGGCGAGGTGCTCGCGGACCGGGTGGCGCGACGGCTCCGGCAGCTGGCGCCGCTGCCCACCGAGGTGCGCCCCAGCGCGCTCGGCGGCGGCGCGGTCCTGCGCGGCGCGCTGCTCACCGCCCGCGAGTCCGCCCAGGAACACCTGTTCGGGGCACAGCCCTGAAGGGGCGCGAGGCGCTGACATGTGCGGCTCCGCCGCGCGGGCGCGACCAGCCACGATGGCGCGGTCCTGCGCGGCGCACTGCTCACCGCCCGCGAGTCGGCCCAGGAGAACCTGTTCGGGGCACCGCCCGAGCGGGCAGCGCCCTTAAGGGGCGCGGGGAACTGCGCGACCAGCCACGACGGCGCCGCACCGGAACGACGGCGCATCGCGGCACATCGCAGCACCCCAGCGGAGCGCTCAGCGTCGGATGCGCGTCGCCAGATAGTCCTCGAAGGTCCCCTTGCCCACCGCCCGGTCCGGCGCCAGGTGGCCGCCCTCGCGAAAGGCCCGGTAGACCGCGCCCCACAGCGGTACGTTCGCCACCGCGCACCGCCTGCCGCTCGCCTTCAAGAACGCGCGGGCCAACGACTCGAACGTGCGGACCTCGGGCCCGGCCATGTCGTCGACCCGGCCGGCCGGTGCGCCCGCCGCCAGCTCCGCGAGCCGATCCGCGACCTCGGCGACCTCCACCGGCTGGTCGCCGACCCCGGCCGGCAGGACCATCACCGGCACCTTGGCCAGGGACTGGAAGACCTGGACCAGCAGGTCGTGGAACTGGGTCGTGCGCAGCACGGTCCAGCCCAGTCCCGACTCCGCCACCAGCTGCTCCACCGCGAACTTCGTCCTGAAGTAGGGGAACGGCACCCGGTCCACACCGACGATCGAGATGTAGAGCAGGTGCCCCACCCCGGCCTGCCGCGCCGCGGCGATCAGGTTCGCGGCGGCCTGTTCGTCGCCCCCGCGCTGGGTGGTCGCGCAGTGCACGATCGTGTCCACGCCCGCGACGGCCGCGTCCAGACCGGCCCCGCCCGCGCGCAGATCCACGGCGTACGGCCGGCTGTGCCGGCTCAGCGCGCGCACCTCGTGCCCGGCGGCCGACAGCCGTGGGACGACGAGCCGGCCGAGGGTTCCGGTGGCTCCGGTCACCAGGATCGTGGTCATGCCGTTCAGCCCCTTCGGACTCCGCGCCGACGTCTACGAGGTCCAGCCTGCCCGGCTTCACCGCGGCCCGCACCCGAAGGAGCCCGGCGGCGGGCAAGGGCCGTCGTCACCGCCACCGGGCCGCACCCGTCGACCCTAGAAAGGACTAGACCAACACGTCAATAGGTGCGAACCAGCCCCGGTTCGGGCTCGGTTCGGGCCCGGGTTGACGCTCTGTGAGCCACCCCACACGGTTCACCTGTATGGACCAGCATCGGGCGTGGCACACTGGCCCTGTAACTAAAGCAGCGCACTCCGGGGTCGGTGAAAGTCCGAACCGGCGGTTATAGTCCGCGACCCGGTCGCTTCCAGCGACCGGTTGACCAGGTGAAATTCCTGGACCGACGGTTAAAGTCCGGATGGGAGGCAGTGCGCGGCGGGCGGGCATTCGTGCGCGCCGCCGAATGTGCTCGTCCGTAGGGGCGGGTCTGTCCGGCGTCGCTCCCGGTGTCGTCGCCCGTACCTGCTGTCACTCTCGACAGGCCCCGGAGTCCGTGCCCCTATGTGGCAGGAGGACCCGGGAAGTGTTCACCGGAATCGTCGAAGAACTGGGTGAGGTCACCGCCGTCGAGAACCTCGGCGATGCTTCCCGCTTCCGGCTGCGTGGCCCCGTCGTGACCGACGGCGCGAAGCACGGCGACTCCATCGCCGTGAACGGCGTGTGTCTCACCGTCGTCGAGCACGAGGGCGACGAATTCACCGCCGACGTCATGGCGGAGACCCTGAACCGCTCCAGCCTCGGCGCCCTCGGCGTCGGCTCCCGCGTCAACCTCGAACGCCCCACCGCGGTCGGCGACCGCCTCGGCGGGCACATCGTGCAGGGTCATGTCGACGGCACCGGCGCGGTGTTGGAGCGCAAGCCCTCCGAGAACTGGGAGATCATCAAGATCTCCCTCCCCGCCGACCTGGCCCGGTACGTCGTCGAGAAGGGCTCCATCACCGTCGACGGCATCAGCCTCACCGTCGTCGAGGCCGGCCCCGACTTCTTCACCGTCAGCCTCATCCCCACCACCCTCGCCCTGACCACGCTCGGCCTCAAGCAGCCCGGCGACCCGGTCAACCTCGAGGTGGACATCGTCGCCAAGTACGTCGAGCGGCTGCTGACCACCAGTCAAGGGGCGGGGCGGTGAACTCGCTGAACTCCGAGGCGTTCACCCTGCTCGACCAGCACATCCTCTGGTCGGACATGATCGGCAACCTCCTCGGCCTGATCACCCTCGCCCTCGGCTGGCGCCGCTCCCTGTGGACCTGGCCGGTGCAGTTCCTCTCCGGACTCGTCCTGTTCGGCGCCTTCGTCGGCCAGCTGACCGGCAGCGCCGGCAAGCAGGTCGTCGTCATGGTCGTCGCGCTGTACGGCTGGTGGCAGTGGAACCGGAGCAAGGGGCGGTCCGGGGACGGCGAGATCACGCCCCGGTTCGCCACCCGGGCCGAGCGCGGCGCCATGGCCGGCGCCGCCGCCGTCGGCACGGTCGCCGTCGCCCTGCTCTTCAAGGCCTACCCGTCCCTGTCCTGGGACCCCTGGCCGGACGCCTACATCTTCGTCGGCACCATCGTCGCCATGTACGCCCAGGCTCGCGGAATGGTCGAGTTCTGGATCGCCTGGCTCCTCGTCGACGTCGTCGGCGTCCCCCTCAACTTCACCAACGGCTACGCCTTCTCCGGCTTCGTCTACGTCATCTACGGCGCACTCGTCCTGTGGGGCATGCGCGACTGGTGGCTCCGCTCCCGCAAGGCTTCGCACTCCGCTCTGGAAGGAGCGCCGGCATGAGTACCGCACCGATCCTCTACAGCACGGACGGCATCGAGGACTTCGCGCTGGACCCCGTCGAGCAGGCGATCGCCGACATCGCGGCCGGCCGCCCCATCGTGGTCGTCGACGACGAGGACCGTGAGAACGAGGGCGATCTCGTGGTCGCCGCCGAGAAGGCCACCCCCGAGATCATCGCCTTCATGATGAGCGAGTGCCGCGGCCTGATCTGCGCCCCCATGGAGAGCGAAGAGCTGGAGCGCCTGGAGCTCCCGCAGATGGTCGCGGACAACACCGAGTCGATGCAGACGGCGTTCACGGTCTCCGTCGACGCCTCCGGCGCCCATGGCGTCACCACCGGCATCTCGGCCGCCGACCGCGCCACCACGCTGCGACTGCTGGCCGGCGGCCAGGCCCAGCCCTCGGACTTCGTCCGGCCCGGGCACATCTTCCCGCTGCGCGCCAAGCCCGGCGGCGTCCTGACCCGCAACGGCCACACCGAGGCCGCCGTCGACCTCGCCCGACTCGCGGGCCTGCGCCCGGCCGGCGCCATCGTCGAGATCGCCGGCGAGGACGGCCGGATGCTCCGGCTGCCCGAACTGATCCCCTTCGCCCGCAAGCACGGCCTGACGATCATCTCCATCGAGGACCTGATCGCCTACCGCCGCAGCTCCGAGCCCACCGTCCGGCGCGAGGCCGAGACCCGACTGCCCACCGTCCACGGCACGTTCACCGCCTACGGCTACCGCTCCACCGTCGACGGCGTCGAGCACGTCGCCCTCGTCCACGGCGAGATCGGCGACGGCAAGGACGTCCTGGTCCGCGTCCACTCCGAGTGCCTCACCGGCGATGTCTTCGCCTCCCTGCGCTGCGACTGCGGCCCCCAGCTCGACGCCTCCCTGGAGCGCATCCAGAGCGAGGGCCGGGGCGTGGTGGTCTACCTGCGTGGACACGAGGGCCGCGGCATCGGCCTGCTGTCCAAGCTGCGCGCGTACGAGCTCCAGGAACAGGGCCACGACACCCTGGACGCCAACCTGGAACTGGGCCTGCCCGCCGACGCCCGCGACTACGGGGCGGGCGCGCAGATCCTGGAGGACCTCGGCGTGCACAGCGTCCGGCTGATGACGAACAACCCCGAGAAGACCGACGCCCTCGTCCGGCACGGTCTGGAGATCACCGCGCGCGAGCCGATGCCCGTCCAGGCCGGCGAGCACAACATCCGCTACCTGCGCACCAAGCGGGACCGGATGGGACACGACCTGCCCTGGCTGGACACGGCTCCCGTGTCCCCCTGCGGCAACCAGTAACACCAGCTTCACCAGTAACGACAGCGCAAGAGGAGAGACGTGAGCGGCAAGGGTGCACCGGAACTGTCCGTACGCAATGTGGGTGACCTGCGGGTCGCCGTCATCGCGGCACAGTGGCACGAGAAGGTGATGGACGGTCTGGTCGACGGCGCGCTGCGCGCCCTGCACGACCTCGGCATCGACGAGCCGACCCTCCTGCGGGTCCCCGGCAGCTGGGAGCTCCCGGTCGTCGCCAAGGGGCTGGCCGGTCGGGGCTACGACGCGATCGTCGCCCTCGGAGTCGTCATCCGCGGCGGCACCCCGCACTTCGAGTACGTGTGCCAGGGCGTCACCCAGGGCCTCACCCAGGTCTCCGTGGAGAGCGGCGTCCCCGTCGGCATGGGCGTCCTCACCTGCGACACCGAGGAGCAGGCCCTGGACCGGGCCGGCCTGGAGGGCTCGAACGAGGACAAGGGACACGAGGCGGTGACGGCGGCCGTGGCGACCGCGGCCATCCTCCGCTCAGTATCCGAACCCTGGCGCTAGGCCGGCCGACATAACGGCTAGGGTGGGATCACCATGTCCAATAAGACGTTCGAGGAGCTCTTCGTCGAGCTCCAGCAGAAGGCCGCCACGGGCGACCCCGCCACTTCCCGCACCGCCGAACTGGTCGGGAAGGGCGTCCATGCCATCGGCAAGAAGGTCGTCGAAGAGGCCGCCGAGGTCTGGATGGCCGCCGAGTACGAGGGCAAGGAGGCAGCCGCCGAGGAGATCTCGCAGCTGCTCTACCACGTCCAGGTGATGATGGTCGCCCGCGGAATCTCGCTGGACGACGTGTACGCCCACCTGTAGAACCCTTTCCAGACAAACCCATCCCTGCATCACGTTCCACGCGAAGGAAGCCGACCTCATGCTGCGCATCGCCGTCCCCAACAAGGGTTCCCTGTCAGGCCCTGCGGCGGAGATGCTGCATGAGGCCGGCTACCAGCAGCGCCGGGAGTCCAAGGAACTGCGGATCGTCGACCCGGTCAACGAGGTCGAGTTCTTCTACCTCCGCCCCCGCGACATCGCGATCTACGTCTCCTCAGGCCGCCTCGACATCGGCGTCACCGGCCGCGATCTGCTGATCGACTCCGGCGCCGACGCCGAGGAGATCCTGCCGCTCGGCTTCGCCCGCTCCACCTTCCGCTTCGCCTCCAAGCCGGGCGTGGCGACCGGAGTCGAGGACCTCAAGGGCAAGACGGTCGCCACCTCCTACGAGGGGATCGTCGCGGGGCACCTCGCCGACAACGGCATCGACGCCTCCGTCGTCCACCTGGACGGCGCCGTCGAGACCGCCATCGAGCTGGGCGTCGCCGAGGTCATCGCGGACGTCGTCGAGACCGGCACCTCCCTGCGCAACGCCGGTCTGGAGGTGTTCGGCGACCCCATCATGAAGTCCGAGGCCGTCGTGATCCGCCGCACCGGCGCGGACGCCGAGGAGCCGAAGGTCCAGCAGTTCCTGCGCCGCCTGCAGGGCGTCCTGGTCGCCCGGACGTACGTGATGATGGACTACGACTGCCGCGTCGAGCAGCTGGAGAAGGCCGTCGCGCTGACCCCGGGCCTGGAGTCGCCGACCGTCTCCCCGCTGCACAACGAGGGCTGGGTCGCCGTCCGGGCCATGGTCCCCGCCAAGGAGGCCCAGCGGATCATGGACGACCTGTACGACATCGGCGCCCGCGCCATCCTGACCACGGCCATCCACGCCTGCCGCCTCTGAGGCCCCGAGAGACCTACGCGAAGATGCCCGATTCCCCGGGTGGCGACCTGCCCACCCTCCCCGTCACCTTCCGGCCGGGCCGCACCCGTGCGGTGCTGCTCACGGCCGGAGCGGTGATCCTGCTCGTCATCTCCGCCGTGGCCATGCTGCTGGAGCAGCTCGGCCCGGGGGAGCGGCTCAGCTTCATCCTCACCGGCGCCCTCGTCTTCTGGGTGCTGGCCCAGCTCGCCCGGGTGCGGGTCGTCGCCGACGACTCCGGCGTCACGGTCGTGAACATCGCCTCCAGGCGACGCCTGGCCTGGGCCGAGATCCTCCAGGTGAACCTCCGACCGGGCGATCCCTGGGTGTTCCTCAACCTCAGCGACGGCACCAGCCTGCCGGCCCTCGGCATCCAGCCGGGCATCGACAAACAGCAGGCCATCGCCGATGCGCGGGCGCTGCGCGCGCTCGCCGAAGCCAGGTCGATCCGGGACCCCGAGAAGGCCCCCGAGCAAGATCAGGGCTGACTCGGGGCCGTCCACCCTGCCGCTGAAGCCCCTGTCTTGATTAATCTGGTGACGGAGGCGTTCCCCTTGCGCCTCCGTCCCTGTTGTGCCCTGCCGGGCGCACAGGGGTTCCTGCTACCCGAGGAGTGACCCTCTCCGGCGATGGACGGTTCGTCCTGTAGTACCTGCGCCGCCCCCACCCGACATAGCTCGGAGGCGGCGGCAACATGACCACCCCCTTGCTGCTCCTGGCAGCCGCGTTCCTGCTCATCCTCGCCAACGGCTTCTTCGTCGCCGCCGAGTTCGGCCTCGTCACGGTCGAACGCCCGGAGGCCGAGAAGGCCGCCGCCGACGGCGACAGACGAGCCCGTACGGTCGTCGAGTCGCTGAAGGAACTGTCCTTCCAGCTCTCCGGCACCCAGCTCGGCATCACCATCACCTCCCTCGTCGTCGGCATGCTCGCCGAACCGGCGCTCGCGGAGCTGCTGAACGGCCCGTTCACCGCGATCGGCATCCCCGAGGGCGCCGTCTCCGGCGTCACCGTGGTCGTCGGCATGCTGCTGGCGTCCGCCGTGCAGATGGTGATCGGCGAGCTCGTGCCCAAGAACTGGGCGGTGTCCAAGCCCTTGCAGGTCGCGCGGTTCGTCGCCGGCCCGCAGGCCGCCTTCTCCCGCCTCTTCCGGCCGGTGATCTCGGCCCTCAACACCGTCGCCAACCGGCTGGTGCGCGCGCTGGGCGTCGAGCCCACCGAGGAGCTGGCCTCCGCCCGCACCCCGGGCGAACTGGTGTCCCTGGCCCGACACTCTGCGCAGGCCGGCGCCCTCGAACAGGACACGGCCGACCTGTTCGTGCGGACCCTGTCGCTGGCCGAGCTGACCGCACAGCACGTCATGACCCCGCGGGTGAAGGTCAGCGCCCTGCAGTCGTCGGCCACCGCCGAGGACGTGGTCAACCTGACCCGGGCCACCGGCCTGTCCCGGTTCCCGGTCTACCGCGAGAAGATCGACGAGATCGTCGGCATGGTCCACCTCAAGGACGCCCTGGCGATCCCCGTCCACGACCGGCTGCGCACCCCGCTCGGCCGGATCGCCCGTCCGGCCCTGCTGGTCCCCGAGACCCTGCCCGTCCAGCCCCTGCTGGCCCGGCTGCGCAGCGAGCAGCCCATCGCCGTCGTCGTCGACGAATACGGCGGCACGGCCGGCGTGGTCACCCTGGAGGACATCGTCGAGGAGATCGTCGGCGAGGTCCGCGACGAGCACGACGGCCAGGACACCCCCGAACTCGCCGCGGCCCCGCCCGAGGAGGGCAGGCCCGCCTGGGACGTGGACGGCAGCTGCCGCGTCGACACCCTCCAGCGCATAGGCCTGGAGGTCCCCGAGGGACCGTACGAGACGGTCGCCGGGCTCGTCGCCGACCTGCTCGGGCGCATCCCGGCCGTCGGCGACCGGGCCGAGCTGCCCGGCTGGCGGCTCTCGGTGCGCCGGGTCGGCCACTACCGGGCCGAACGGGTCCGGCTGGTGCGCACCGGCCAGGTCGTGGAGGTCTCCCGATGAGCGCCCTCCAACTCGTCTTCGCCGCGCTGCTCGTGCTCACCAACGGCTTCTTCGTCGGCGCCGAGTTCGCGCTCGTCTCCGTCCGGCGCAGCCAGATCGAGCCCCTGGGCACCGCGCGGGCCCGCCAGGTCCTGCACGGCCTGGAACGCCTGCCGCAGATGATGGCGGCGGCCCAGTTCGGCATCACCGTCTGCTCCCTCACCCTGGGCGCGGTCGCCGAACCGACGGTCGCCCAGCTGCTGGAGCCGCTGTTCGAGTGGATCCACCTCCCGCACGGGATGATCCATCCGCTGGGCTATGTCATAGCCCTCGCGGCCGTGGTCTTCTTCCACCTCGTCATCGGCGAGATGGTCCCGAAGAACCTCGCCATGGCGGCCCCCGAGAAGGCCGCGCTGTGGCTCAGCCCGGGCCTGGTCGCCTTCGCCCGGCTGTGCCGGCCGATCACCGTGGCCCTCGGCGCCTGCGCCCAGGGCATCCTGCGGCTCTTCCACGTGGAGCCGCGCGACGAGGTGGCGGCCGTCGTCACCAGCGAGCAGCTGAACCGGCTGCTGGAGGATTCGGGCCAGGCCGGTCTGCTCGGCCCCGAGGAGCAGGAACGGCTGGAGGACGCGCTGGAGCTCGGCTCCCGTCCGGTGACGGACGTGCTGCTGAAGCGCGAGTCCCTGGTCACGGTCGGCCCGGCGGTCACCCCGGGCGAGATCGTCGAGCTGACCGCCCGCACCGGCTACTCCCGCTTCCCGGTCGCCGCGGAGACCGGCGCCTACATGGGCTATCTGCATGTGAAGGACGTCCTCGACCTGGAGGACTCCGAGCGGGCGGTGCCGCAGCAGGTGTGGCGTCCGATGACGACACTGCGCTCCGAACTGCCGCTGGACGACGCCCTCACCGTCATGCGCCGGGCGGCGACCCATCTGGCGCAGGTCGCCGACGCCTCCGGCAAGGTCCTCGGCCTGGTCACGCTGGAGGACGTGCTGGAGCTGCTGGTCGGCGAGGTCACCGACCCCGCCCACCGGGAGATCCCGGAGGTCCGGCTGACCGAGCCGAGGGCGAGCGACGACCCGGAGGAGGCGCTGGCGAGCTGACGCCTCGCCGGCGTCCGGCGGGCCCGGCGCGCCGTCACATCGGGGAGGGATCCTGCGGGCCCCTCCCCGAGAGGACCTCGCCGTACGCCTGCATCAGGTCCGGCAGCCGCAGGGTCGACAGGTCGTCCCGGGTCAGTGCGCCCGGGTAGGTCGACAGCCGCAGATCCCGGTAGGCGCAGCTCTTCTCGTACAGGGTGCGCAGGAACCGTCCGTTGCCCAGCTCGTCGATCCACCCCTGGTCGACCACGTGCCCGGCGATCGAGCGCAGCTCGTCCAGGGCCTCCTCGTCCCACACGTCACCGTTCTCCGCGGCCAGCACCTCGCCGATGGAGGTGAGTTCGAGAGGGCGGTAGGAGGGGAAGTCGACGCGGGTCGTGAAGCGGGAGGACAGCCCGGGGTTCGCGGCCAGCAGCCGGTCCATGCCCTCCGGGTAGCCGGCCAGGATCACCACCAGGTGGTCGCGGTTGTCCTCGGCCCGCTTCAGCAGCACCTGCAACGCCTCGTCGCCGTACGCGTCGCCCTTGCCGTAGCCGGAGTTGGACAGCGAGTACGCCTCGTCGACGAAGAGCACACCGCCCAGCGCGGAGTCGATCAGCTCATTGGCCTTCACGGCCGTCTGGCCGAGATACTCGCCCACCAGGTCGGCGCGCTGGGCCTCCACGAGATGGTCGCCGCCCAGCAGCCCGAGGGCGTAGAAGACGCGGCCCAGGATGCGGGCCACCGTGGTCTTGCCGGTGCCGGAAGGCCCGGAGAAGACGAAGTGCCGCTTCGGCGGCTGGACCGGAAGGCCCTGCCCGGTCCGCAGCCGAGCCATGTTGAGCTGTGCCGACAGGGCCTTGACCTGGCGTTTCACCGGCTCCAGGCCCACCATGCGCTCCAGCTCCAGGAGCGCCTCCTCGAGTAACACGGGGTCGGTGGGCCCGGCCGGCAGCGCGGAGGCGACGAGGTTCTTCTCGCGCACCGAGGGGTCGGTCACCGACGGCAGCGGGACGACCGGCGGCAGGTCGGCCGGCTCGGTGAGCCGCAGGTCCCGGCCCTCCGTGCCGAACAGCGGGTCGAAGCCGTCCGGCCCGTCCACCATGTCCTGCCCGACCCCGGTGAGCGTGATCGCCGCGAAGTCGGCCGTGTCGTCGTACCCGTCGCCCTCGGCGATCGCGGCGAGCCGGGCCGTGGTGTCCATGAAGGCGGCGTCGACGCGGTGCACCGCCCGGTACAGCGGGAGCGCGGCCGCCGAACGGCCGGTGCCCTCGTGCGCCCGGGCCAGCCAGTACCGCAGCTCCTTGCGCTGCGGCTGCTCGCTGCGGCAGCGCATCAGGGCCGCCGAGAGCAGCGGCTCGGCCTGTCCGTACATCTCCAGTCGCACCCGGGCCATCCCGCCGAACAGCCCCGCCTCGATGCCCAGCAGCGCGTCGTCGAGCAGCGGGTCGGTGTGCCGGACCAACTGTTCCCAGTCCTTGACGAGGTAGGCGCGGCAGGCGTGCAGGAAGCGGACCTGATGGTCGGTGTCCACGGGCGGGAGCCCGGCGAGCGCGCGGTCCAGCTCGGGCACATGGCGGCCGTCCAGCCAGTGCGAGGCGTGTGCGAGGAGCAGATCGCGCGGACTCTCCAGCACCGGTTGGACCCACCAGCCCAGCCAGTACCAGGAGTTGAGGGTGCGGCGGTGCCGGGTCCGCTGCTCGCCGAAGCGCTCGCGGTGGCGGAACATCCGCAGCAGCGCGGTCGTCGTGTCGACGCGCAGCGCGTGCAGCCCGAGCCAGCCGTCGGCCATCCCCGGATCGATCCGCACCGCGGTGCGGAACTCCTCCTCCGCCTGCGGATACGCGCCCATGGTGTAGGCGTCCACGCCGCGTAGCCAGGCGAGGTCGGCCGGGGCCTCCAGACCCTGCGTTCCGAAGTCCATCACGTCCCCCACGAACCGTGCCCCCGTCGGTAGACAGCCGGGCCGTCGCTCGCCGCTGCCTTGGTCGAACCGCTGTGCCGCGGACCGGAGTTGCCAGGTGCGCGCAAGCCCTGTCCAGGTCGCACCGAGGGCATCGTACCTGCGTGGGCACGGCCCGCCGTAGGGTGCCGCACAGGCCGTTTGGCGAGGTGGGAGCAGGACGGGGCGCATACCGGGCGGTGACCCAGGGTGAGCGGAATACGTCGTATCGCATCCGGAAAAGGGGCCGCGAACGGGCTGAGGACAGAACGAAGCCCCCGATCACGGGGGAACAACCGGGGGCTTCGCGTCTGAGGGCGGCTTCGATTGCCGCACATTCAGAACGTAAGTCCTGTACGGGCCGCCGGTCAAGCGGAGTTGGGGCAGTTGGCGAACTTCGAATGTGGGAGCCTTCACAGGTTCACCACATCGCGGGTGGTCCCTCACGGTGGGTGACATCCTGGTGCGGACCAATGTCTCCCACGGGCCCCGGCAGCACCTCGTACCCCTGCGGCAACTGCCGCACCAGCAGATCCGCATAGGGGCGCGACGGATCCTCGGCGAAGTGGCGGAGTTCGGCCGGAACCCACCCGTCCCAGAACTCCCGCTGCTCCTCGCCGTCCCGCGACCGTCCGCGCGTCCAGGCCTCCTCGGCCGGCACATCCATCCACAGCAGGCACGCCAGGAACGGCCGCAGGGCGCGGCGGCCCGCGCCGACCCCCTCGACCAGGACGACGGGCGCGGCGGGCAGCGTCCTGGCCGGGCCGAAGCGGCGGGCGCGCCAGTCGTAGGAGGCGTAGCGCCCGCTCTCGCCGCGGCCGAAGGGCTCGATCACCTGGGCGAGCAGGCGCTCGGTCCAGGCGAAGAGCTCGTCGTGGCTGGCGATGTCGTCGAGGCGCAGCACCGGTGCACCGCCCAGCGCCCCGGCCAGCCGCCCGGCGAAGGTCGACTTCCCCGAGCCGGCGTGTCCGTCGACGGCGATCAGCCGCACCGGCCCGCAGGACGGGGGCAGGCGGCGGAGCCGGGCGGCGAGCTGGTCGATGACGGGTCCTGGAGGGGAGAGACGGGTTCTGGAGGGGAGAGGCGGGGTCTGGAGGGGAGAAGGGAGAGCGGGGGAGCGGGCGGGAAGACGTCGGTACGGCGCGAAAGTCTACGGCCGCCGGCCCACACGACTGGCGCAGGCCCGACGCCCTCGTGGGCGTGGCACAGGCGAAAGCGCCGGTCGGCGAGTCCATAGTGGGCGCACAGCCGTGCAGACACCTTGGGGGTCCACGCCCATGAGCAGCGTCGAAAGCAGAGTCGAACAGCCGTCCCGCAGAGCGGTCCTCGCCACCGTGGTCGCCGCCGCTCTGGCCGGAGGCTCGGCGCCGTCCGCGACCGCCGCCGACGCCGTGGACACGGGGAGCGCCGCGGGCGCCGGGGACGCGGAATCCGCCCCGGCCCGCTCCGTCGACCACCGCGCCTGGACCACCTACGCCGACTGGAGCGCCGGCACCGTCCGCGGCGCCCGTGCCGTCGCGGGCGACCGGCCGGGGGTCGCCGTCGCCGTCGCCGCCCCGCTCGGCACCGTCGACTACACCGACCCGCACACCAAGGCCACCGCCGCGTGGGAGCACGCGACCTGGACCTCCCCGCGCCACACGCTCGCCGTCCCCGCGACGGAGGTGATCGCCTCCTGGAACGCGAGCACCCCGGCCGGCACCTGGCTCCAGGTCGAGCTGAAGGGCGCCTACTCCGACGGCACGGACACCCCCTGGTACGTGATGGGCCGCTGGGCCTCCGGCGACCAGGACATCAAGCGGACCTCGGTCGACGGCCAGACCGACGGCAGAAGCACCGTGTGGACCGACACCCTCGCGATCGACGATGCCTCGACGGGCCTGCGCGTCGCCTCGTACCGCCTGCGGCTCACCCTGTACCGCCGCCCCGGCACGCGGCTCACCCCGACCGTGTGGCGGCTGGGCGCGATGGCCTCCGACGTCCCCGACCGCTTCACCGTCCCGGCCTCCGTGCCCGGCCTCGCGCACGAGCTGGACGTCCCGCGCTACTCGCAGGAGATCCACCAGGGCCAGTACCCCGAGTACGACAGCGGCGGCGAGGCCTGGTGCAGCCCGACCTCCTCGCAGATGATCGTCGAGTACTGGGGCGGGCGGCTCAGCGCCCAGCAGCTGGCGTGGGTCGACCCCGCGTACGCCGACCCGCAGGTGTGCCACGCGGCCCGCTACACCTACGACCACCAGTACGGCGGCTGCGGCAACTGGCCGTTCAACGCCGCCTACGCGGCCACCTTCGCCGATCTGCAGGGCGTGGTCACCCGGCTCGGCTCGCTCACCGACCTGGAGACGCTGATCGCCGCCGGGATCCCGGCCCTGACGTCCCAGTCCTTCCTCAAGGAGGAGCTCACCGGAGCGGGCTACGGCACCGCCGGGCATCTGATGACCGTGATCGGCTTCACAGCGGCGGGCGATGTGATCGCCAACGATCCCTACTCGGCGGACGACCTGGCGGTGCGGCGCGTGTACCGGCGGCGGGAGTTCGAGAACATCTGGCTCAGGACCAAGCGCCACAACGCGAGCGGCAACGTCGTCTCCGGCACCGGAGGCGTCTGCTACCTCTACTTCCCGGCGCGCCCGACCGCGCGCCAGCGCCAAGCCCTCACCGCGGTGGGCGTCCCCATGTGAGCAAGGTCTCCGCCGCAAATGCCTCGTGCGGTGGCAAGGTGGACGTATGACCGCACACACAGCCAGCGCCGAACGCACCCGCACCGGCGGGCCCGAGACCGACGGCCCGAAGCTCCTGGAACACATCATGGGCTGGGTTCTCGTCGCGGTCGTCGCGATGCTGATCACCCAGCTCGGACTGCTGTGACGGGTGGGACCTGACGCGCGGTTGACCTGACATACTGCGGATGTCCCGCAGACTGCCCGAGACCAGGGTCGAAATTGAATATCAGTGAACAGCGCGAAGTCGCCCGTCCCCGGGCACGCGGCACCGAGCGCTCACTGGCGCGTCGCGCCGAACTCATCTCCATCGGGCGGAAGTTGTTCGCCGACACGTCCTACGACGCGCTCTCGATGGACGACATCGCCCGGCAGGCGCATGTCGCCAAAGGGCTGATCTACTACTACTTCCAGTCCAAGCGCGGCTACTACCTGGCGATCATCCAGGACTCCGTCGCCGATCTGGTCACCTTCGCCGCGAGCGGTCACGAACTGCCCCAGGTGGACCGGGTGCACCGCACCATCGACAGCTACCTGCGCTACGCCGAGCACAACCAGGCCGCCTACCGGACGATCGTCAGCGGCGGCGTCGGCTTCGACACCGAGGTGCACGCCATCCGGGACGGGGTGCGCGCGGCGATCGTCGCGACCATCGCCGAGGGCGCGTACGGCGGAGGCGACATCCCGCCACTGCCCCGCATGGGCCTGCTGGCCTGGGTGTGCAGCGTCGAGGGCGCCACCCTGGCATGGATCGACCGCCCCGAACTCTCCCGCGAGGTCATGGGCGACCTGCTCGTGAAGACCCTGGGCGGCTCCATGCGCGCCATCGAGGAACTCGACCCCGCCTTCCCCGCGCCGAAGTCGGCCCGGCGCGAGGACTGACGCGAGGGCTGACGCGCCGGACAACGGCACTTGAGGCGAAGGCTCGTGGTCCTCCGCCCCAAGTGCCCTGCCCGGTGGGCTACTTGATCGCCTTGATCAGCTCACCGTTCGCGGTGTCCCCGCTCAGCTCCCAGAAGAACGTGCCGCCCAGGCCCTGCCGCGACTTGTACCGCATCTTCGTGGCGATGGTCGCCGGGGTGTCGTAACTCCACCAGTCGTTCCCGCACTTGGCGTACGCGGTGCCGCCGACCGTGCCGGTCGCCGGGCACTTGGTCTTGAGCACCTTGTAGTCCTCGTTGCCCGCCTCGTACGTGCCCGCCGCCGGCCCGGTGGCCGTGCCGCCCGGCTTCGTCTGTGTGACGCCGGTCCAGCCGCGCCCGTAGAAGCCGATGCCGAGGAGCAGTTTGCGGGCCGGGATGCCCAGGCTCTTCAGCTTGGCGATCGTGGCGGCCGTGTCGTAGCCCTGCTGCGGAATGCCGGGGTACGAGGTCAGCGGCGAGTGCGGCGCCGTGGGGCCGGTGGCCGCCCAGGTGCCGAAGTAGTCGTACGTCATCGGGTTGTACCAGTCGACGTACCGGGCCGCGCCGCCGTAGTCCGCCGCGTCGATCCTGCCGCCGCTCGTGGCGTCCGCGGTGATCGCCGCCGTGACCAGCTCCCGCTTGCCGAACTCGGCGCGCAGCGCCTTCATGACGTCCCGGAAGGCTTCGCGGCCGCTGGTGTCGCAGGTGAGGCCGCAGGCGTTCGGGTACTCCCAGTCGATGTCGATGCCGTCGAAGACGTCGGCCCACCGGGGGTTCTCGACGAGGTCGTGGCAGGACCTGGCGAAGGCCGCCGGGTCCTTGGCCGCCTCGCCGAAGCCGCCCGACCAGCTCCAGCCGCCGAACGACCAGACGACCTTGAGGTTCGGGTGCAGCTTCTTCAGCTTGCGCAGCTGGTTGAAGTTGCCGCTGAGCGGCTGGTCCGCGGTGTCGGCGACGCCGTCCACGGACTCTGTAGCGGTGAACGGCTTGTCGGTGTCCGCCCAGGAGTCGCCGAGGGCGCACTTGCCGTCGGTGACGTTGCCGAAGGCGTAGTTGATGTGGGTGAGCTTCTTCGCGGAGCCGGACGTCTCGATGTTCTTGACGTAGTACTGGCGGTCGTAGATGCCCCAGTCGGTGAAGTAGCCGACGACCTTCGAGCCTGCCGAGCCGGTCGCACCGGTGGCGTGCCCCTTGGTGGGGCCGGGCTCGCGGGCGCTGGCGGTGCCCGCGCCGGCGAGCAGGGCGGCGCCGAGAGCGGCGCAACAGGCGGCTGACAGGAGCGTCCGGAACCGGGCGCGAGAGCGGAGCGGGGTGTGCATCGGGGGTCTCCTCGCAGGGGACAGGGAGGGGATCGCACGCCGATCGGCATGAACGCGGGGAGGCGTTGGACCGAAACGGTAGGTGGACTAGACCAGTTCGGTCAATGGTTCGGACCAATCAACCGTGCGGTGAGGCCGGCTCGGACCGATCGACTCTGCGGTGTCGGCCGGTTCGGACCGATCGGCCGTGCGGTGACGGCGCCCCGCGCGCATACTCACAGCGCGAAGCCGTGCGAAGCCGTGCGAAGCCGCGTGAAGCCCGTGCGAAGCTGCGCGAAGCCGCGCGTCGGCCAGCGAGGAGGAAGCCGCCATGCCCGACCGCCCGCCGACCCCGGTGGACCGCGTCCTGCCCACGGCCGAGGCCCGGCACCTCATGGCGCTGGTCCGCGACATCGCCCGCCGCGAGATCGCCCCGGCGGCCGCCGCGGAGGAGGACGCCGGACGCTTCCCGCGCGAGCTGTTCACCCTCCTGTCCGCATCAGGGCTGCTCGGTCTTCCCTACGACTCCGCGTACGGCGGCGGCGACCAGCCCTACGAGGTCTACCTCCAGGTCCTCGAAGAGCTGGCCGCGGCCCGGCTCACCGTCGGACTCGGGGTGAGCGTGCACACCCTGGCCGCCTATCCGCTGGCCGCCCACGGCACCCGGGAGCAGCGGGCCGCGCGGCTGCCGGCCGTGCTCGGCGGCGGGCTGCTCGGCGCGTACTGCCTGTCCGAGCCGTCCTCCGGCTCGGACGCGGCCTCGCTGCGGACCCGGGCCGTGCGGGAGGGCCGGGGAGACTGGGTGATCACCGGTACCAAGGCCTGGATCACCCACGGCGGGATCGCCGACTTCTACACCGTCATGGCCCGCACCGGCGGCGAGGGCGCGCGCGGGATCACGGCCTTCCTGGTGCCCGCCGACGCCGACGGCCTGACCGCCGCGGCCCCCGAGCGGAAGATGGGGCTGAAGGGCTCGCCCACCGCCCAGGTCCACCTCGACGGCGTACGCGTCCCGGACGACCTACGCATCGGCGCCGAGGGTCAGGGCTTCGCGATCGCCCTGGCCGCGCTGGACTCCGGGCGGCTCGGCATCGCCGCCTGCGCGGTCGGCCTCGCCCAGGCCGCCCTCGACGAGGCCGTCGCCTACGCGGGGCGGCGACGGCAGTTCGGGCGGCCGATCGCCGACTTCCAGGGGCTGCGCTTCCTGCTCGCCGACATGGCGACCCGGATCGAGGCGGGCCGGGCCCTGTACCTGGCCGCCGCGCGGCTGCGCGACGCCGGCCGGCCCTTCGCCCGGCAGGCGGCCATGGCCAAACTCCACTGCACGGACGCCGCCATGCAGATCACCGTCGACGCCGTGCAGGTGCTGGGCGGGTACGGCTACTCCGCCGACTTCCCCGTCGAGCGCTACCTGCGCGAGGCCAAGGTCCTGCAGATCGTCGAGGGGACGAACCAGATCCAGCGGATGGTCATCGCCCGTCACCTGCTGGGTCCGGAGACCCGCTGAACTGCCCCGGCCGCACCTGCGGGGCCGCCAGCCGCGCCCACTCCGGGTCGTGGCGTCCCGGCAGGGTGCGACCCCGGTCGGCCCACAGGCGCAGCAGCGCGCGGTAGATGGGCGGGTCCTGAGGGGTCGGCGGAGCCAGCGGAACCGATCCTGCACGACCGGCCTCGGCGCGAAGGGACTCAGCGCGGACGGGTTCGGTACGGACGGACTCAGTGCGGATGGACTCAGTGCGGACGGATTCCGGGCGGACGGGTTCCGGGTGAAGGGGGGTGAAGAGCTGGCGGTGACGCCCGGGCGCAGCCGAATAGGTGGGGGTCATACCAGGGCAACGCGCGGCCGCGGGGCAGGTCACCGGCGGGCGTGGTCGAGCGTGAGTTCGGGCAGTGCCCCGGTTCCGGACCGACTTTCATCTGGTCGCGGGACCGCGTCTGACGTACCGTCAAATCCCTTGCCCTCAGGGAGGTGTGCTCATGGGCGACGACCGCCCCGTGCCGCTCGACGAGTACCCCGTCCACCAGGTGCCCCTGTCGATGAAACACGTCGCGACCGGGGACCGGAACGCCTACGACCGCTGCATCTTCCACGTCCTCGACCACGAGGGCCGGGCGCTGCTCATCGTCGGCCTCGGGGTCTACCCCAACCTCGGCGTGATCGACGCCTACGCCACCCTGCGCCTCGGCGATCGCCTGTACGCGGTCCGCGCCTCCGACGCCCTCGGCGAGGACCGTATGCGGCTGGAGGTCGGCCCCCTGCGCATCCGGGTCGAGCGCCCGCTGCGGGACTTCGTGCTGAGCTGCGCGGCGGACCCGGACGACCCGGAAGGGCTGTCGTACGAGGTCCACTGGTCGGCGGACTTCCCGGCCCTGTGGGAGCCGCACCACCAGCAGCGGCGCGGTGGCCGGCTCACGCTGGAGGGGAAGCGGTTCGTGCAGGCGGGGCGGTGCGTGGGGTGGCTGCGCGCGGGCGGCGCCTCGACCCGGCTGACGGCCGGCTCGTGGACCGGCACCCGCGACCGCAGCTGGGGCGTACGGCCGGTGCCGGGCGAGGAGGGCGGGCGGCTCGCCCAGGACCATCCGACCGAGGGATTCCACTGGATCTGGTGCCCGGTCCGCTTCGACGACCGCTTTCTGATGGTCATCACCCAGGAGGACGCCGACGGCTACCGCTCCCTGAACGACGCCACGCTCGTCCGCCCCGGCCGCCGTGACCGCCAACTCGGCTGGCCCCAGGCGGAGATCGCCTACCGGCCCGGCACCCGCCAGCCGGAGCGCGCCCTCATCCGGCTGGGGGACCTCCGCAAGCCGCTGGAACTGGAGGCGGAGATCCTCACCTCCTCCCCGCTCGCCGTCGGCGCCGGCTATCCCCCCGCCGACGACTGGCAGCACGGCACCTGGCGCGGCCCCCGCTGGACCGACCGCCGCAGCTACGACCTGACCGGCCCGCACCCCCTGGCCGGGTACGGGGTGACCGACCACGCCGCCCGCTTCCGGCTCGACGGCCGGGAGGGCCACGGGATCTTCGAGCACGGTTCGTTCGGCCGCCACGACCCGAGCGGCTTCACCGGCTTCGAGTCGGTCGCTCCGCAGGGGAGTTGAGAGCATGCCCACGGCACCCCGTCCCCGCACCACCACCCGGGACCCGGCGGAGATCGCCGACCGGCTGTCGGCCTGGCTCGCCGCCCGGCTGCCCGGCGCCAGGGCCGGCGCGATCACCGTGCCCGCCTCCAACGGGATGTCCAGCGAGACCCTTCTCTTCGACATCGAGCACCCGGCCGAGCATGAACTGCCCTTCCGGGGCTGCGCGTTGAGACTGGCCGCCGATCCGTCGGCATACACGGTGTTCCCGGTGTACGACATGGTCCGCCAGTACCGCACCATGCGTCTGGTGGGCCGGCACACGGACCTGCCCGTGCCGCGCGTGCTCTGGCTGGAGGAGGACCCCGGCCCGCTCGGCGCACCGTTCTTCGTCATGGAACGGATCGAGGGACGCGTACCGCCCGACGTCATGCCGTACACCTACGAGGGCAATTGGCTGCACGCGGCGAGCGACGCGCAGCGCGAACGCCTGGAGGCGGCCACCATCGGCCTGTTGGCCCGACTGCACGACCAAGTTCCCGTCGACCAGGCGAAGTTCCTCGCCCTCCCCGGAGACGGAGACGTAGACGGAGGCGGAGGCGGAGATGCGGACGTCTTGCGGCGGCACGTCACGGCCCAACGCGCCTACTACGACTGGGTCGTCGACGGCCTGCCCCGCTCACCGCTCATCGAGGACGCGTTCGACCGGCTCGCGCAGCTCTGGCCGCGCGATCCGGGCGCACCGGTGCTGAGTTGGGGCGACGCACGCATCGGGAACGTCGTCTACGACGGCTTCGAGCCCGTCGCCGTCCTCGACTGGGAGATGGCGGCCCTCGCCCCGCGCGAGGTGGACCTCGGCTGGACGCTCTACCTGCACCGCTTCTTCCAGGACCTCACGGTCGCCTCCGGCGGGCGCGGACTGCCCGACTTCCTGCGCCGGGAACGCGTCGAGGAACGCTATGCGCGGCTGACCGGCCACACCCCGCGGGACATGGACTTCTACACGCTCTACGCCGCGCTGCGGCAGGCGATCGTGATGCTGCGGGTGGCCTACCGGCAGGTGCACTTCGGCGAGGTCGCCGTCCCGGCCGATCCGGACACACTGATCCTGCACCACGGCAGTCTGCGGGCCATGGTGCAGGGCAGCTACTGGGGTTGAGCCGGCGAGACGAGCGCGGGAGCCGTGCTCAGGCGGCCGCGCGGCGCATCGCCGGCACGCGCATCGGGCGCGAGGCCGGGCCGCCGACGTGCGAGAAGGGCTGGGTACGCCAGTCCAGCCCCTGAGGGAGCGTCAACAGCAGCGCGGTGTCCTGCTCCTGGAGCTCGAACGACTCGTCCGCGGGCCGCGCCTCGGAGGCCCCGCGCCCGGTCCCTGCGCAGACCGTCAGCCCGAACGGGTTCCACGGCGAGGCGCACAGCGCGTGCTCCGGCAGCACCTCCTCGTCCGCCAGCAGCGCGATGGGCTGCGTGCAGTCCGGGCAGATCACCCGGTACATCTCGAAGGTGTCGTACGCGTCGAAGTGGTCGGCGTCATCGCCGTCGAAGCCGTCGGCGTCGAAAGGTTCGACGCCCTCCGGCTCGGGCTCGACGACCGACTGGAGCCGCTTGGGCGCGGTGCGACCAGGGCGCTTAAGACTCTGCATGGGATTCTCCCCCTCGGGCTGGGCCGTGAAGGCACTGCGGCCTCGACCACAGCAAGCACTTCCCAACCCGTCTCGGCGGTAATCACGAGGGCATCACGAAGCCTTGACGAGAGCTGTGGCATTCGTCACATGCCACTTGCAGGTGCCCAGGCGCGGCCGGGTGCGGCAGTGACTCACGAGCGACCCACAGCGGGCTCGCGGCCGGCCTCCGCGCACATCACAAACCGGCTATGACCTGGGCTGTATAGGTATACGCGGAGTTCGCGCGCACGGTAGGTTCTTGCGCCATGGAGGAGCTGGACCGACAAATCGTGCAGCTGCTCGTCAAGGACGGGCGGATGAGTTACACCGATCTGGGCAAGGCCACGGGCCTGTCCACCTCGGCCGTGCACCAGCGCGTGCGCCGGCTGGAACAGCGCGGCGTCATCCGCGGGTATGCGGCCGTCGTCGACTCCGACGCCGTCGGGCTGCCCCTGACCGCCTTCATCTCGGTGAAACCGTTCGACCCCAGCGCCCCCGACGACATCGCGGAGCGGCTGGCCGGCGTGCCGGAGATCGAGGCCTGCCACAGTGTGGCCGGCGACGAGAACTACATCCTCAAGGTCCGCGTGGCCACCCCGCACGAGCTGGAGGAACTGCTGGGACGGCTCCGCGCGCTGGCCGGGGTGTCGACGCGCACGACGGTCGTGCTGTCCACCCCCTACGAGGCCCGGCCGCCGCGGATCTGAGGGGTCCCCGTGCCGGGGCGGCCCGGGCGAGGCGCGAGACTGTTCCCCATGAGCGAGCGCACCCCCGAGCCGAACACCGTCCTGCTCCGCCGAGGAGAGGTCCACAGCCCCGCCGACCCGTTCGCGACCGCGATGGTCGTCGAGCGCGGCCAGGTCGCCTGGGTCGGCTCCGAGGGCGCCGCCGACGCCTTCGCGGACGGCGTCGACGAAGTCGTCGACCTGGACGGCGCCCTCGTCACCCCGGCGTTCACCGACGCCCATGTGCACACCACCGCCACCGGCCTCGCGCTGACCGGACTCGACCTGTCCGCCGCCCCCTCCCTGTCCGCCGCCCTCGCCCTGGTACGGGACTTCGCCGCGGCCCGTCCGCAGGACAAGGTGCTGCTCGGCCACGGCTGGGACGCCTCGCGCTGGCCGGAGGGCCGCCCGCCCCGGCAGGCCGAACTGGACGAGGCCACCGGCGGCCGCGCGCTCTACCTCAGCCGGATCGACGTCCACTCGGCCGTGGTGAGCGCAGCCCTGCTCGAACTCGCGCCCGGCGCCCGTACGGCGGTCGGCTGGGCCGACGGCGAGCCGCTCACCCGCGACGCCCACCACGCCGTCCGCGCCGCCGCGTTCGCGGCTGTGACGCCCGCCCAGCGCGCCGAGGCCCAGCGGACCGCGCTCGCGCACGCCGTCTCCCTCGGCATCGGCTCCGTGCACGAGTGCGCCGGGCCGGAGATCTCCTCCGAGGACGACTTCACCGAGCTGCTGCGGCTCGCCGCCGAGGAACCCGGCCCGCGGGTCGTCGGCTACTGGGCCGAGCAGGACGTCGACAAGGCCCGGCGGCTGGGCGCCCTCGGCGCGGCCGGAGACCTGTTCGTCGACGGCGCCCTCGGCTCCCACACCGCCTGTCTGCACGCCCCCTACACCGACGCCGCCCACACCGGCACCGCCTACCTGGGCGCCGCCGAGGTCGCCGCGCATGTGACGGCCTGCACCGAGGCCGGTCTCCAGGCGGGCTTCCACGCCATCGGCGACGCCGCCGTCACGGCCGTCGTCGAAGGCGTGCGCGCCGCCGCGGAGAAGGTCGGCCTCGCCCGGATCCGCGCCGCCCGCCACCGCGTGGAGCACGCGGAGATGCTCACCCCCGAGACGATCGCCGCCTTCGCCGAACTCGGCCTCACCGCCTCGGTCCAGCCCGCCTTCGACGCCCTGTGGGGCGGCGACGAGGGCATGTACGCCCAGCGGCTGGGCGCCGAGCGGGCCCGGACGCTGAACCCCTTCGCGGCCCTGCTGCGGGCCGGCGTCCCGCTCGCCTTCGGCTCCGACAGTCCGGTCACCCCCCTCGACCCGTGGGGCACCGTCCGCGCCGCCGCCTTCCACCGCACCCCCGAACAACGCGTCTCCGTCCGCGCCGCCTTCACCGCCCACACCCGCGGCGGCTGGCGGGCGATCGGCCGCGACGACGCGGGCCTCCTGGTCCCGGGCGCGCCCGCGGACTACGCGGTCTGGCGCACCGAGGAACTCGTCGTCCAGGCCCCCGACGACCGGGTCGCCCGCTGGTCCACCGACCCCCGTTCCGGCACCCCCGGACTGCCCGACCTGACCCCCGGCGCCGACCTGCCGTTGTGCCTGCGCACGGTGGTGGGCGGCCGCACGGTGTTCGTGCGGCCGAGCGAGTGATCTCCCGGGGCCGCACGGCGAAGATCACCCGTCCGCCCGCCGTAGTACGACCTGCGTCTCCTCCCCGCTGACCAGGGCATTGACCGAAGAGCCGCAGGTCGAACAGCTGTTGACAGCCGACTGCGCAGGGCCGGTAGGTTCGGCGGAGTCCACCACCGGACGCCCCGCCGGGGAACATCCGCGCACTCGCCGCGGCGCCGCTGGGTCAGGGACGGTGTGCCGCACCGGCACACCGCCACTGGCAGCCAGGCTCAGCGCCCGCGCCGCAGCGAGGGAACGTTCCGGCCGGTCGGGGAGGTGTGACCCGGGTGGGGCCCGGGCGCTCAGTAGACAACGGCTTTCGGTCGACCCGCAGCCAGCGGGTCCCGGGCCGGCCCGAAGGGCGCCGGGCCCCCATCCGCAGCAGGCTTGCCCGCACCCGTGCGGGGTAGGTGTGCAGATACGAGCCTGCAGATACGAGCCTGCACATACGAGCGGGCACATACGAGCGGGCACATACGAGCCCAAAAGCAGATTCTTACCCCGCCCTCGCGGAGACGACACCACCATTCGAACGTCCAGTCACGTCCGCTTCAGCGGCGGCCACTATGGTGGTCCCCTGCGTACGGACATGAAGGGGCAGTAGTGAACGACGGCGACGGGACCCTCGCGGCACAGGACCGAGCGAGGCGGTTCGGCCCGCTCGGCACGGCCTTGGTGATCATTCCGACCTACAACGAGGCGGAGAACATCAAGGGCATCGTGGGCCGGGTACGCAAGGCCGTCCCCGAGGCCCATGTCCTCGTGGCCGACGACAACAGCCCCGACGGCACCGGCAAGCTCGCCGACGAACTGGCCGTCGGGGACGACCAGGTCCGGGTCCTGCACCGCAAGGGCAAGGAAGGCCTCGGCGCCGCCTATCTCGCGGGCTTCCGCTGGGGCCTGGAGAACGGCTACGGCGTGCTGATCGAGATGGACGCCGACGGTTCCCACCAGCCCGAGGAACTCCCGCGCCTGCTCACCGCGCTCAAGGGCGCCGACCTGGTCCTCGGGTCGCGCTGGGTGCCGGGCGGCCGCGTGGTGAACTGGCCCAAGTCCCGCGAGGTCATCTCCCGCGGCGGCAGCCTCTACTCCCGCCTCGCCCTCGACCTCCCGCTGCGCGACATCACGGGCGGCTACCGCGCCTTCCGCCGCGAGACCCTGGAGGGCCTCGGACTCGAGGAGGTCGCCTCCCAGGGCTACTGCTTCCAGGTCGACCTCGCTCGCCGCGCGGTCCGGGCCGGCTTCCACGTCGTCGAGGTGCCCATCACCTTCGTCGAGCGCGAGCACGGCGACTCCAAGATGAGCCGCGACATCCTCGTCGAGGCGCTGTGGCGGGTCACGGCCTGGGGCGTGGGGGAGCGGGTCGGCAAGATCACCGGCCGCGCCGCCGACCAGCCGGAGCGCCCGGAGACCCCCGCGAAGTCTCACAGCGACGGCTGACGGTCCGCTTATCCCGTTCTGAGCCGGGTCCGGGCACACTGGACGTATGACGACAGGCGCCCCGACCCCCGCATACCCGACGACGACCTCCCCCCAGCAGCCCCGCCGCTCCCGTCTGCGCACGTTCCTGCCGCTGGGCCTCGCCGCGTGGCTGGTGCTGGAGATCTGGCTGCTGACCGTGGTCGCGGGCGCGGCCGGCGGTTTCACGGTCTTCCTGCTGCTGCTCGCCGGGTTCCTGCTCGGCGCGGTGGTCATCAAGCGGGCGGGCCGACGGGCCTTCAAGAACCTGAACGAGGCACTGCAGCGCGGCACTGCCCCCAGCCGCGGCGGCGGCAACGGCCTCATGATGCTCGGCGGCCTCCTGCTGATGATCCCCGGCCTGGCCTCCGACGCCCTGGGCCTGCTCCTGCTGCTCCCGCCGGTCCAGAAGGCCATCGGCGCCTACGCCGAACGCAAGCTCCGCCAGGCCGCCCCCGGCACCCTCGGCGACGCCTTCCAACAGGCCCGAATCCACCGCCCGGACGCCAAGATCGTCCCGGGCGAGGTCATCAGGGACGAACAGTGAGCAACTTTCTACGCGGGCCGGCACCCTCTTGAGCGGGCCGGCACCCTCCAGCCCGTCCGGCGTTTGAGGACAAGGCCCGTTCAGGGCCGTAGGGGGGTCTGGGGGCGCAGCCCCCAGGACCGGTAGCCCGACCAGGCCACACACGCCAATGACCGCGGGCGCCGTACGTGAAGTCACGTACGGCGCCCGCGGTCATTGGCGTGCGTTTCTTACCGGCCTTCGGCTATGCCGATTTGCGGCTGTCCCGGGGATGCACCGCAAGGTTCATCGCCCCGGACCGCAGCACGGCCAGCCGCTCCTCGAGGACCTCTTCGAGTTCCTCGCGGGTCCGCCGCTCCATCAGCATGTCCCAATGCGTACGCGCGGGCTTGGCCTTCTTTTCCTCAGGGCCGTCGCCGTCGACGAGGAGTGCAGGGGCTCCGCAGACCTTGCACTCCCACTCCGGCGGAATCTCCGCCTCGACCGAGAAGGGCATCTCAAAGCGATGTCCCTTCTCGCATGCGTACTCCACGGCCTGGCGCGGGGCCAGGTCGATACCGCGGTCCGTCTCGTAGCTGGTCACCACGAGGCGCGTGCCGCGAAGAGCTCGCTCACTCATGAATCGTGCCTCCCGGGCTTGTCGCCCACAGGACAGGTGTCGCTGTCGTCGTCATCCGGTCAACGTCCGGTCGGCGGTAAAGATTCCCGTTCCGAGTCCCGTTCCGGGTCAGGCGTCGCCGTCGTAGCCGCAGCCTTGTCAACCAGTGCAGTACCCACCGGCGTCCGGTTTGTCACATCTGAAAGGAGATGTCACCCAGCGTTTCGGCATCTTTGACGCGCAGTAACGGTACGCCTGGCAGGCCAAACGCGTACACTACCGCCCTTTCGCCTTGAGTGCTAAATCCTCTCGGGGACGGGATTCCCCACGGCCTCGATCGCCCGCCGCACGGGGACCCGCGCGAGCAGCAGGAACCCGATGACGAAGAAGACCACCAGGGAGATGATCGCGTCCCGATAGCTGCCGGTGACCTGGTAGGTGATCCCGAACAGCAGCGGGCCGAGCCAGCTCATGCCGCGGTCGCTCATCTCGTACGCGGAGAAGTACTCGGCCTCCTTGCCGGGCGGGACGAGATGGGAGAAGAGGGAGCGCGAGAGGGCCTGGCTGCCGCCGAGGACCAGTCCGATCGCGGCCGCCAGCAGGAAGAAGCCCACCGGCGCCCCGGCCGGCAGGAAGTACCCGGCGCCCAGCGTCAGCGTCCAGGCCACCAGGGAGCCGAGGATCGTCCGCTTCGCGCCGTACGCCCTGGCCAGGCGTCCCATGCTCAGCGCGCCCACGACGGCGAGCACCTGCACCAGCAGGACGGCGCCGATCAGCGTGGACTGGCTGAGGCCGAGCTCCTCGGAGCCGTAGACCGAGGCCTGGGAGATCACGGTCTGGATGCCGTCGTTGTAGACGAGGTACGCGAGGAGGAAGGCGAGGGTCAGCGGGTGGCGGCGCATGTCGCGGACCGTCGCCGCGAGCTGGCGCAGCCCCGGAGCCGTCGCCGTCTCCTTGCCTTCCGCGCCTTCCGCTCGGGCGGCGGCCGGACGGTCGCGCAGCCGCAGCAGCGGGACGAGCGTGAAGCCGCCCCACCACAGCCCGGCGGAGGCCAGACAGATCCGCACGGCCGTCGACTCGGAGACGCCGAAGGAGTCGTGGGCGAGATAGAGCACCAGATTGACGACCAGCACCAGCGAGCCCGCCGCGTAGCCGAACGCCCAGCCCCGCGACGAGACCGCGTCGCGCTCCTCGGGCGAGGCGATCTGCGGCAGGTAGGAGTTGTAGAGCATCATCGACACCGACTGGGCCGCGTTCGCCACGATCAGCAGCGCGCCGCCGAGCAGATAGCGGTCGCCGCCCAGGAAGAACATGCCGGCGGTGGCCGCGGCGCCCACATAGGCGGCCGCGCCCAGCAGCGGCTTCTTACGGCCGGTGCGGTCGGCGGCCGCGCCCACCAGGGGCATCACCAGGACGGCCACGATCACCGACAGGGACACCGAGTACGCGAAGAACGACCCCGCGCGGACCGGGATGCCCAAGGGGTGCACATAGCCGTCGGCATCCGCCGCATGCTTGGCGACCGACGTCAGATACGGGCCGAGGAACACGGTGAGCACACTCGTCGAGTAGACGGAGCACGCCCAGTCGTAGAAGTACCAGCCGCGCTGCTCGCGCCGCCGCTCGGCGGCCTCGTCGGACGCCGTCGTCCGCACGGTGTCGATGCCCACCCGCGCCCTCGCTTCCCGCTCCCGCAACCGCGCGCGGGGGCGGGCCCGAGGTCAGACCCAGACGCCCCGGTCCTCCATGACCTTGCGCAACGTGTCGATGTGATCGGTCATGATGCCATCGACTTCCAGGTCCAGGAGCCGATGCATCCGATCCGCGTCGTTGATCGTCCACACGTGCACATGCAGCCCGCGCGCGTGGGCGGCGCGGACGAAGTGCCGGTCCACGACCGGGATGCCCGATTGGGCCTCGGGCACCTGCGCGGCGACCGCCGAGCGGCGCAGCGCCGCCGGCACGCCCCAGGACCGCAGCCGCAGGTTGAGCACGCCCCGGGTGCCGTACGAGGTCGCCAGGCGCGGCCCGCCCAGCCGCTGGGCGCGCACGACCCGGGCCTCCGAGAACGAGCCGACGCAGACGCGGTCCCACGCGTTCTTCGACGCGATCAGCTTGAGCAGCGGGTGCAGGGCGGGCTCCGCCTTGAGGTCGACGTTCCACCGCACCTCGGGGAAGGCCTCCAGCAGCTCCTCGAAGAGCGGCACCGGCTCCTTCCCCGCCACGCGCGCGTGGCGCACGTCCGACCACGGGAGGTCGGCGATGCGGCCCGCGCCGTCGGTCAGCCGGTCCAGCGTCGCGTCGTGGAAGGCGACGAGCTTGCCGTCCCGCGTGGCGTGCACATCGGTCTCGAGGTAGCGGTAGCCCGCCTCGACGGCGCGCCGGAACTGCGCCACGGTGTTCTCCAGGCCGTCCGCGGCCCCGCCGCGGTGCGCGAACGGAATGGGCCCGGGATGGTCGAGGTACGGGTGGCGTATCACGGTGGTCACGGACGAAGTATTGCTCCCTGGGGTGTCCCGACGGCAACGACCGTGCTGCCGCCGGATGCCGCGGGAACGGCGAACACCCGAAGGAACAGCTGGGCGAGCGGACCGATCGCCACCGCGTAGAGCAGCGTGCCGACTCCGATGGTGCCGCCGAGGGCGAACCCGGTCACCACGACCGCCACCTCCACCGCGGTCCGCATCAGCCGGATCGAACGCCCGGTGCGCCGGTGCAGCCCCGTCATCAGCCCGTCGCGCGGGCCCGGACCGAAACGGGCCGCGATGTAGAGGCCGGTGGCCACCCCGTTCAGGACGATCCCGGCCAGCAGCAGGGGCACCTGAACGGCCAGGGCGTCGGCCTGCGGGACCCACGCGAGCGTGCCGTCCATCGCGAGGCCGACGACGAAGACGTTGGAGACGGTGCCCAGGCCGGGGCGCTGACGCAACGGGATCCACAGCAGCAGCACCGCCGCGCCGACGACGATCGACACCACGCCGATGGTCAGTCCGGTCAGCTCGGCGAGCCCCTGGTGCAGCACGCCCCAGGGCTCCAGGCCCAGCCCCGCCTCCACGAGGAGGGCGGAGCTGGCGCCGTACAGCGCGAGACCGACGTAGAGCTGGAGCAGCCGACGGGTGAGGCGGCGGTCTCGGGGTGGCGACTCGGACAACGGGTTCCCCTGGTGGTGGTAGTGGCCTGACTCATGACACTCTGTGGCTTGGAAGAGAACGTCATCCATGGCCAATTCGGGGAAGGTGGACTGATCTGCATGGCGCAGTGGACCTCTGCGGTGGGGGCCGCACAGCTCGCGCGACTGCTCAAGTCCCAGCAGGACCGCCCGGCGGGCCCGGGCACGCGCCGTCCGCCCGCCTACCGCGCGCTCGCCGACGGCGTCCGGCTGCTGGTGCTGGAAGGCCGCGTCCCGGTCGCCGCCCGGCTGCCCGCCGAACGCGAACTCGCCCTCGCCCTGTCCGTGAGCCGTACGACCGTCGCCGCCGCCTATGAGGCGCTGCGCGCGGAGGGCTTCCTGGAGTCCCGGCGCGGCGCGGGCAGCTGGACGGCCGTTCCGGCGGGCAACCCGGTGCCGGCGCGCGGCCTGGAGCCCCTGCCGCCCGAGGCCCTCGGCTCGATGATCGACCTGGGCTGCGCGGCCCTGCCCGCGCCGGAGCCCTGGCTCACCCGTGCCGTGCAGGGCGCGCTGGAGGAGCTGCCGCCGTACGCCCACACGCACGGCGACTATCCGGCGGGGCTGCCCGCGCTGCGGGCGATGATCGCCGAGCGGTACACCGCGCGCGGGATCGCGACCATGCCCGAGCAGATCATGGTGACGACCGGGGCGATGGGGGCCATCGACGCCATCTGCCATCTGTTCGGCGGGCGCGGCGAGCGCATCGCCGTCGAGTCGCCGTCCTACGCCAACATCCTTCAGCTGATGCGCGAGGCGGGCGCCCGTCTGGTGCCCGTCGCGATGGCCGACGGGCTCGCCGGCTGGGACATGGACCGCTGGCGCCAGGTCCTGCGCGACGCCGCTCCGCGCATCGCCTACGTCGTCGCCGACTTCCACAACCCGACCGGCGCGCTCGCCGACGAGGACCAGCGGCGCCGGCTCGTCGAGGCGGCCCGCTCCGCCGGGACCGTGCTGGTCGCCGACGAGACCATGACCGAGCTGTGGCTCGACGACGACGTCGAGATGCCGCGGCCCGTGTGCGGCTTCGATCCCGCGGGGTCGACGGTGATCACGGTCGGGTCGGCCAGCAAGGCGTTCTGGGCCGGGATGCGCATCGGCTGGGTGCGGGCGGCCCCGGACGTCATCCGCAGCCTGGTCGCGGCCCGCGCCTACGCCGACATGGGCACGCCCGTGCTGGAACAGCTGGCGGTGAACTGGCTGTTCAGCACCGGCGGTTGGGCGCAGGCCGTCGAACTGCGGCGCAGCCAGGCCCGCGGGAACCGGGACGACCTCGTCGCGGCGGTGCGCCGGGAGCTGCCGGAGTGGGAGTACGCGGTGCCCAAGGGCGGACTGACCCTGTGGGTCCGGGCCGGCGGCCTCTCCGGATCGCGGCTCGCCGAGGCGGGGGAGCGGGTGGGCCTGCGCGTGCCGTCCGGACCCCGGTTCGGGGTCGACGGCGCTTTCGAGGGATATGTGCGGCTGCCGTTCACCGTGGGAGGCGCGGTCGCGGAGGAGGCCGCCGCCCGGCTGGCCGCCGCCGCCCGCATCGTCGAGAGCGGCGGCACGGCGGGCGGCGAGGGCCCCCGCACATTCGTCGCGTAGCGAGGCGGACCGCCGTCGGGGGCAGGCGAGGCGAGGGCCCTCATACCGGCGGGCCTGACCGTCCGCCTGCCCTCGCCGACGGCTCCACGACGCCCCCGAGGCTGACGGCGGTCCGATCGCCCGGCCCGTGGTGCCCGGTGGCCCCGGTCACTCGCTTGATGCCGGTATCTGCTGTTCGACGGCTGTGTCAATGGCCGCTGCCCTGCGGTTGGCCGACGGGTCGGTGGGGTGCTCGCGGGTGCGGCGGTCTTGGCGGTCCGCCTGTGGTGCCTGGTGGGCCCGGTTCGCTCGGCTGGTGTCGGCGCCTGCTGTGCGGCGGCTGTGTCCCTGGCTGGGGCTCTGCGGTTGCCAGATGGGTGTGCCAGGTGTTCGCGGGTGAGGGCGGTCCGGTCGCCCGGTTGTGGTGGGCGGTTGGCCCGGTCAGCCGCCTGGGGTCGGGACCTGGTCTGCTGCCGCTGCCTCCGTGACCGGGGTCGCCGCGGGCTCGGCCTTCGTCGGTGGCGGCAGGGTCTTGGTTTCGGCCGGGGCGGAGCGTGGGGGCAGGAGGTCCAGGACGGCCTGGCGGTGGGCGGCGCTCGTCGCGTCGTCGTAGGGGTCCGGGGTCGCCGGTACCTGGAGGCGGTGCACCGGGCCGGATCCCAGCCGGGCGTAGCCGCGGCCCGGCGGGACCTGGTCGACGGGAGTGGTGTGCGGGGGCGCGCCGAGGACCGTTTCCACCTGGGCGGTCGTCGCCGGGCCCAGCACGACACGCGCGCGCGTGTGCTGCCGTACCGCGTCGCTCAGGGAGTCCATGGTGTCGAACTGTTCGGCCACGACGACCGTGACCGCCGCCGCGCGGCCGTGCCGGAGCGGCACCTGGAGGAGGGACTGCGGGTCCTTGCGGCCGTCCGCCTCGGCCAGATGGGTGAACGTGGTGGCGCGGTCGAGGAGGATCCACAGCGGCCGCTTGGTGTCCTCCGGCGGCGGGTGGCCCGCCTGGCGGGCCCGGTTGGCGGCGATGAGCCGGCGTTCGGTCTCACCGGCCGCCCACTCCAGGGCGGTCAGCGCCCCGGCCAGCCCGACCTCGACGCCCAGTACGCCGTCCCGGCCGGTGAGGCACGCGTACTCGCCCGTGCCGCCGCCCTCGACGACGATGACGTCACCGTGGTGCAGGGCTTGCAGGGCGATGGAGCGCAGCAGGGTCGATGTGCCGCTGCCGGGCTGGCCGACCGCCAGCAGATGCGGCTCGGTGGAGCGGACGCCGGTGCGCCAGACGACCGGTGGGACGTCGCGCCGGTCCTCGCCGTAGGCCAGCGGGAGCGTCCGCTGGACCCGGGAGGGGTCGGTGAAGCCCAGGACCGTCTCGCCGGGGGCGGTGACGAAGCGCTGGGCGCAGAGGTCGGTGGGAAGGGCGGGCAGGACGCTGACCGTGAGCTCGTTGCCCTCCTCGTCCCAGGCGAAGAGGTACTCCCGGCCGCGGCCGGACTTCGCGGCGAGCAACTGCTCGATCCGCGCGCGGGGGCCGGCCTCGCCGTCCGGGAAGTAGGCCGGGTAGCGGATCACCAGGTGGGCGACTCGGCCCGAGTCGTCGAACCCCTGCTCGGGGAAGACCTTCTCCCAGTCGCCGCCGTGGGCGTACAGGGGAGAAGGGTCGTCCGCCGTGGAGAAGTACGGGACCAGGGCCTCGTACAGCACCTGGAGTCGCTGGATCTGCGATTCGTCAGGGCCTTCGGGAACCGGTGGGGTGCGGTCCCTGCCCTGCCAGGCCGCCGCCGCCATCAGGGTGATGACGGCGAGCAGCGGACCGTACGGCACCAGTACGACGACCAGGATGACCGAGGCCGCCAGGAACAGCAGCGGCCCGCGCTTGTCCTTGGGCGTCTCGGCCCATCTGCGCCGCCCGGCCGAGGCCAGCCGGCGCAGTCCGCGGGTGATCGTGATCAGCGGATGGAGGACATCGGTGGCACTGTCGGCCGCCGTCCGGGCCAGCTCCCGACTCCGGGCGATCTGTGCGCTGCCTGTGCTCAGGATGCTGGGGAGGGGGCGCCGGGCCACTGCTGTCTCCTGGAGGTGCGTACGGGCGGGACGTGCGGCGTCAGAACTTGATGCCGCCGAGAAGGCTGGCCAGGCTCTCGCCGCCGGCCTTGATGCTCGGGGCGATGGCCGTGCTGGCCATGTAGAACCCGAAGAGGGCCGAGACCACGGCGTGGGACGCCTTGAGCCCGTCCTTGCGGAAGAAGAGGAAGACGATGATGCCGAGCAGGACTACGCCTGACATGGACAGGATCATTTGGGTTCTCCTGGTTCGCGTGGGGACAGTCACCATGAGTACTTCCAGGCTCACAGGATGTATCCATACGATAAAAGGTGCAACTGGGTGAAAAACGTCTGATTTCCCCCAGCTGGCGGACGGTCCAGAGGGTGTCTGAGCAGGAGAACTGCGTCGAAAGGGGCCGTCCGTGATCTTTGCCGACGGCCGTACCGGCCATGTGTCCGACGAGCCAGTACGCTGGCGATTCACCTGAACGGTTGTAGCGAGAGGCGGTCCGGCCGATGACTGAAGCCCCCGACCCCGAGGTCGTGGAGCTGGCGACCAAGATCTTCGATCTGGCCCGTCAGGGGCAGACCGAGGAGCTCGTGGCGTACGTCGACGCGGGCGTTCCGGCCAACCTCACCAACGACCGCGGCGACTCGCTCGTGATGCTCGCCGCCTACCACGGCCACGCCGACGCGGTCCGGGCCCTGCTGGCCCGCGGCGCCGAGGCCGACCGGATCAACGACCGAGGCCAGACCCCGCTCGCCGGGGCCGTCTTCAAGGGTGAGACCGAAGTCGTCAAGGCCCTGCTCGAGGCCGGCGTCGACCCCTCACAGGGCACGCCGTCGGCCGTCGACACGGCCCGTATGTTCGGCAAGACCGAGCTGCTGGAGCTCTTAGGCGCGCACTGAGCCGACGTGTCCTGAGCAGGTCAAAGAAGTTCCTGACCAGGTAGAACAACGACCACGGGGGAGGCGGTACAAGGCCGCCGGAAATTTCGGTCGCGGCAGGTAGAACAGCCGGGTCATCATGACGTCGTGATTCACGGACGCGATGGCTGGGCAGGTGTTGCCGCACCGCGCGGGCCGTGATGCGGTCCGCATGGGCCACCGACGAGAGGCAGAGGAAAATGGTCTACAGCAAGCAGGAAACGGCGGGCGCCCCGACGCGTTGTCACGCGGCCAGGTAATGCACGTCCCCGGTTGCGTCGACGCTTGATGTGAGGCTGTTTCCCATGTTCGATCCGGTCATAGCGCCCAGCGGTACGCTGCTCGGCCTGCTCCAGAGGGGCCGCGGCGACGGCACGCTGCACGCGCTCACCGCCCCGCGAGCCGAGGCGCTCGCGGCGCTGAACCACTGTGTGCTGCGGGACCCCCGCCACGACTGGCAGGTGGAGAACCGCTCCCTTTACTACGCCCGCCTCTACCTCGACCTCAGCGGCGAGCTGGACGAGATCGAGGCCCACCTCTTCGACGTCGAGGACGTCTTCGACACCGAGGAGTCACGCACGGGCCTCGCCCTGGCCGTCCTCGGCCACCTCGCCTCCTACGGCAGGCGGGACGCCCTCGACCTGCTGCGCAGATACGCCGCCTCAGGCTCCAACTGGGCCTGGGCACTGGACGAGCTCGCCCTGCGGGACGACGACGCCGGCCTGCGCGCCCTGGCCGCGCCGGTGCTCGCCCGGTTCGCCACCGACCCCGAGGGCGAGGCCGAACTGGCCGCCGTCGTCCGGGACGCCTTCGAACCACGGCCCTGGCGACTGTGGGCCGAGGATCCACGCGACCACGTCTCCACGCGTGTGCGTGCCGCTCAGGAGGCCGGCTGTTTCGACCGCTGGCAACGGCAGCTGAGCCCCGGCGGACCCCGTCCGGGCTGGAGCGTGCAGGCCGTGTTCGAGTGGGCCCAACAGGGCATCGAACGCGGAGCCGCGCTCCATGTCCCGGCCGCCCGCTGCCTCTCCGCCGTCGCCGGACCCGAGGACCGCCCCGAGATCCTCCGGGCGGCCCAGGACGGCACCGAGGGAGCCCGCTGCACCGCCCTGCGCTACCTCGCCGACGCCAATGATCCCGACGCCCTGCTCCTGATCGAACAGGCCGCCGCGACAGGACCGACGCCGGTCGTCGAGGCCGCCGTCGACGCCTTCGAGCGCATGCGCAGCGTCGCCGCCGTCGACCGGGCCCGCGGCTGGGCCCACCGGCCCGACGCCCTCGGCGCCGCCGCCGGCCGCATGCTCGCCTGCCGGGGCGGCACCCGCGACAGCGACCTGGTCCTCGGCGCCCTGCGCGAGGCCGTACGCGGCGAGGGCTGCGACGCGCCGACGCTATGGACCCTCGTCGACGGCGCCGGCCGGCTCGGCATCGTCTGCGCGGCGCCCGTGCTGCGCCATATCTACCGCGAGACGGCCTCGTCCCATCTGCGCGGGCGCTGCGCCCGCGCACTCGCCGCCACCGACCCCTCCTACGCCGCCGGCTTCGCCGTCGAATGCCTCTGGGACTGCGAGGAGGGCACCCGCGAGATCGCCGCCCGGCACGCCGAGACCGGCGACGCCCGGGTCGTGGAACGCCTGCGCCGGCTCGCCGCCGACCCGGCCGAGGAGGCCGAGGTCCAGACGGCCGTACGGAGCCGGATCGGACCGGACGCGGCGTCCGCCATGTGAACACGACGCAGGCCGCCGCCCGAGGGGAGCCTGGCGGGGGCCTGCGCCTGTTCATGAACACCGAGTGGCCGGTGGGGCGGACGGTCATGGACGGCGTCCGGCCTGCGCGGTCCGGACCGGTCCGCACCGACTGCGCAGCGCAACGCTCATGGGACGTTTGTCGTTCGGAAAGATCCACTTTGACGCGGGCACGTCCAGGGCGGCGACAACACGGGTATGCGTGTCGTCATCGTGACCGAATCCTTTCCCCCCGACGTGAACGGCGTGGCCCATTGCGCCTTCCAGACCGCCCGACACCTCGTCGATCGCGGTCACGCCCCCGTCGTCGTCGCCCCGGCCACCGCCGCCGGGACCGGGCCGGACGCCGAAGCGCCCTGCCCCGTCATCCGCATCCCCTCCCTCCCGCTCCCCGGCTATCCCCAGGTCCGCGTCGCCCTCCCCAGCCGACGCGTCGCCGCCGCCATCGCCGAGCACGGCGCCGAGATCGTCCATCTGGCCAGCCCGTTCATCCTCGGCGTCCGAGGCATGGCGGTGGCCGCCCGGCTCGGCATCCCCGCCGTCGCCGTCTACCAGACCGACCTGGGCGGCTACGCCCGCACCTACGTGGGCGCCGGCGAGGCCGCGGCCTGGCGCCGGCTACGGTCCGTCCACGCCGCCGCCGACCTCACCCTCGCCCCCTCCAGCGCGGCCCGGCACGACCTGGACACGCACGGCGTGCCCCGGGTGAAGCTGTGGCCGCGCGGCGTGGACACCGCGCGTTTCCGCCCCCACCACCGAGACGAGGCACTGCGCCGCACCCTCGCACCGAACGGCGAGCTGATCGTCGGCTACGTCGGCCGGCTCGCCCCCGAGAAGCAGGTCGAGCTCCTGGCCGGAGCCTGCGCGCTGGACGGCGTCCGGGTCGTGGTGGTGGGCGACGGGCCCAGCCGGCCCGGACTGGAGGACGCCCTGCCGGGCGCGGTCTTCCTGGGCAAGCGCACCGGCGACGAACTCGCCCGGATCTTCGCCTCGCTCGACGTGTTCGTGCACACGGGCCCCTTCGAGACGTTCTGCCAGACCGTGCAGGAGGCCATGGCCAGCGGCGTGCCGGTGATCGCGCCCGCCGCGGGCGGCCCCCTGGACCTGGTCGACCACGGGCGCACCGGGCTGCTCTTCCCGCCGCGCGACGCCGCCGCCGTGCGCGACGCGGTGGCGGCACTGGCCGCCGACCCCGCGCGGCGGAGCGCCTACGCCGCCGCCGGGCGGGCCGCGGTCGAGGGCCGCACCTGGGCCGCCGTCGGCGACCGGCTCATCGGCCACTACGAGGACGTGCTCGCCGCACGCCGGCTGGTGGTGGCGGCATGAGCGGCATGAGCGGTATCAGCGTCACGAACGGCTTGAGCAAGGGGAACGCCGTGACCGATGTGACCGACGTGCGCGATGTGACTGACGTGAGCGAGGCGAGTGGCGTGCGCGACGTGAGCGAGGTGAGCGGCAGGAACGTTTCGGGCGCGTGCTCCGGGCCGCTGCGGATCGTGCGCCTCGCCAACTTCGTCGCCCCCGCCTCGGGCGGCCTGCGCACCGCCCTGCGCGAGCTCGGCAAGGGCTACCGCGCGGCCGGCCACGACTCGGTCCTGATCGTGCCCGGCGAGCGGACGAGCGACCGGGAGACCGAGCAGGGCCGGGTCATCACCCTGCCGGGTCCGCTGCTGCCCGGCACCGGCGGCTACCGCGTGCTCGCCGACAAGCGGCGGGTCGCCCGGCTGCTGGAGGAGCTCGCCCCCGACCGGCTGGAGGTCTCCGACCGGACGACGCTGCGCTGGACCGGCAAGTGGGCCCGGCGGGCCCGGGTGCCCGCCGTGATGGTCTCCCACGAGACCGCCGACGGCGTCCTGCGCACCTGGGGCGTGCCGGAAGGAGCGGCCCGGCGCGCCGCCGACTCGCTCAACCTCCGTACCGCCCACACGTACGCGCGCGTGGTGTGCACCACGGAGTTCGCCGAGCGGGAGTTCGTGCGGATCGGGGCGCGCAACGTGGTGCGGGCGCCGCTCGGCGTCGACCTCGTCGAACGGCACCCCGCCCTGCGGGACGAAGGGCTGCGCGCCCGGCACGCGCGCGTGGACGAGACCCTGCTGGTGATGTGCACCCGCCTCTCCGTGGAGAAGCGGCCCGGCACCGCGCTGGACGCCCTGGAGGCGTTGCTGCGGCGCGGTGCGCGGGCGGTGCTGGTCGTCGCCGGGGACGGGCCGTTGCGGCCGCGGCTGGAGCAGCGGGCGCGCGAGCGCGGGCTGCCCGTGACGTTCCTCGGGCATGTCGCCGACCGCGGTGCGCTGGGGGCCTTGCAGGCCTCGGCCGACGTCTGCCTGGCGCCGGGTCCCGCGGAGACGTTCGGCCTCGCCGCCCTGGAGGCCATGGCCTGCGGGACCCCCGTCGTCGCGAGCGCCTCCTCGGCCCTTCCCGAGGTGATCGGGGCCGCCGGGGCCACCGCGGCCGACGGTGGCGAGGCGTTCGCGGAGGCCGTGGAGCACCTCCTGGAGCGCCCTGCGGCGGCACGCCGGGAGGCGGCACGCGCGCGTGCGGAGTGCTTCGGCTGGGGGACGGCGGTCGACGCGTTCCTCGCGGCCCACGACGCGACGCTGTCGACTCCTGTGGCTCCTGTGGCTCCTGTGGCCCCTGCGGCCCCTGTGGTGCCGCTGGCGCGCGTTGTGTCCGGAGGCCTCGGATGAGACCCGTCCGCTTCGTCGCCCTCGGTGACTCGCTCACCGAGGGCGTGGGGGACCCCGTCGGCGAGGGCTGGCGCGGCTGGGCCGCACTGCTCGCCGAGGGCCTCGCCACGGAGCCTGTGCAGCCCGAGCACGCCGCGCAGGCCGTCGAGTTCACCAACCTCGCGGTCAGCGGGGCGCAGACGCGGGACGTCCTGGAACGGCAGCTACCGGCCGGCCTGGAGCTGCGGCCCGACGTCGTCTCCGTCGTCGTCGGCGTCAACGACACCCTGCGCTGCACCTTCGACATCCACACCGTGGCCGCGCGGCTGGACACGGTGTACGCCGCCTTCGCCGGGCAGGGCGCGGTCCTGCTCACCGCGTGTCTGCCCGACCCGGGCGGCACGCTGGGGCTGCCCGGGGCCCTCGCGCGCCCGCTGGCCCGCCGGCAGCGCGCGGTCAACGCCGTCGTCCACGCGCTCTCCGAGCGTTACGGCGCCGTCCATCTGCACGCCTCCGAGGGCGCCTGGCTGACGGACCGGGCCATATGGAGCGCGGACCGGCTCCATCCCGGCGAACGGGGGCACCGGCAACTGGCGGTGCGCTTCCACGCGCTGCTGGCGGAGGCGGGCCTGGCGACCGGGCCCGCGCCCTCGCCCGAGCCCGAGTTCCCGGCGCCCACGACGTCGGCGAGCCTGTGGTGGATCGCGACGGCGGGCACCGGCTGGGTGGCCCGGCGGTGCACCGACCTGCTTCCGCAACTGCTCACGCTGGCCGCCGACGAGATGCGTCACCGCGCGCGCGGGACGAGCGCGCGGCTCGACCTGCGGGCATCCGCGGCCGTCTCCGCCGCACTCGCCGCGCTGTCGGGGGCGGAGCGGCAGCCGGACGCGGCGTGAGCGAGCACGGGCTGCATCGGCTGAGTCGGCGGCACCCTCTGCATCGGTGTCACCGTCGGCGTACGGCCACGAAGCGGACCGGTGTCCCCGGCACCGCCTGGGCGGCGGCCGGCAGGTCGGCCGCGCGCACGACCCCGATCACCGGGTAGCCCCCGGTGGTCGGGTGGTCGGCGAGGAAGACCACCGGCCGGCCGGCCGGCGGGACCTGTACGGCCCCCAGGACCATGCCCTCGCTGGCGAGTTCCCCGCCCACCGCTCGCTCCAGGGCGGGCCCGTCGGTGCGCAGCCCGATGCGGTTGCTCGCCGAGGACACGAGGAACGTCCGCGAGGTGAAAGCGCGCACCGCGTCCGGGGTGAACCAGTCGTCGCGTGGGCCGAGCGTCACCCGCAGGACGAGTTCGGCCGGGGGCGCCGGCTGCGGGGCGACGTCCACACGTGTGTGAGCCCCGGCGGGCTCTTCCCCCAGGGGGAGAACGGCACCGACTGCGAGCGGCGCGGGTCCGAGACCGGAGAGCAGGTCCGTGGACCGGCTGCCGAGGACCGGCTCGACGACGATCCCCCCGGCCACGGCCACGTACGCGCGTACCCCGCGGACGGCCGGTCCGACGTCCAGCACCGCCCCGGCCGGCACGCGCACGGGTGCGCCCCAGGCGGCGGGGCGGCCGTTCACGGTGACCCGGCAGGGCGCGCCCCCGACCGCCACGGTCATGTCGGAACGCGGCCTGAGGGCGCAGCCGTTGAGCGTCGTCTCCAGGACGGCCGCGTCGGGCGGGTTGCCCACCAGCCGGTTGACCAGGGCGGCAGCGGGCGCGTCGAGCGCACCGGAACGCGGCACCCCGAGATGCGCGTGCCCGGCGCGGCCCCGGTCCTGCACGGTGGTGAGCGCTCCGGCGCGGACGACGCAGAGTGCGCGTTCGCTCATGCGGGCGCCGTCGTCTTCACCGGGTCCGCCGCCGTCGCCGGTTCCGTCGGAACGAAGCGCACGCGCGTCCCCGGCGACAGCAGTGCGGCCGGCACGCGCGCGTGGTCCCACAGCACCGCCTCCGTCGTACCGATCAGCTGCCAGCCCCCCGGCGACGAGCGTGGGTACACGCCCGTGTACGGCCCCGCCAGCGCCACCGAACCGGCCGGCACGGCGGTGCGCGGGGCGGCCCGGCGCGGGACGTCGTAGCGCTCGGGCAGGCCGGTCAGATAGCCGAAGCCGGGCGCGAACCCGCAGAACGCGACCCGGAACTCGGCGGCCGAGTGGATGCGGGCCACCTCCTGTTCCGCGACGCCCCAGTGCGCGGCGACCTCGGCCAGGTCGGGGCCGTCGTAACGCACCGGGATCTCCACCACGTCCTGCACGCGCGGGGGAACGGGCGGCACGACGGAGGCGGCGAGCTCGGCCGCCAGCCGGTCGGGGTCCGTCAGGCCGTCCAGGAGGACGGTGCGCGCCGCCGGGACGATCTCGCGCGCGCCGAGCAGGCCCGCCGTCCGGCGCCTCAGCAGCTCGGCGTGCAGGGCCTCGGCCTCCGCGCCCGACGCCACCTCGACGAGCAGGGCGTCGTCGCCCACGGGCAGGACACGGATGCTCATGCGAAGGCCTCCACCCGCACGCCCGCTTCCTCCAGCCCGCGCCGGACCCTGCGGGCCAGCTCCACCGCGCCGGGCGTGTCGCCGTGCAGACACAGGGAACGCGCGCGTACCTCGACGGAGGACCCCGTGCGGGAGGTGACCCGGCCGAGGCGGGCCAGGCCCACCGACCGTGCCACGACGGCGTCCGGGTCGGCGACCACGGCTCCGGCCTGGGCACGCGGCACGAGCGTGCCCTCGTCGGTGTACGCCCGGTCCGCGAAGGCCTCCGGGACGGCCCGCAGCCCCGCCTTACGGGCCAGCTCCAGCAGGCGCGAGCCCGGCAGCCCGAGCACGGGCAGCGCGGCGCCGGCCAGGAGCACCCCGTCGACCACCGCGGCGGCCTGTTCCGCGTCGTGCACGATCCGGTTGTAGAGCGCGCCGTGCGGCTTCACGTATGCCACGCGCGCGCCCGCCGCCCGGGCGAACACCTCCAGGGCGCCGATCTGGTACGCCACCTCGGCGGCCAGTTCGGCCGCGGGCACGTCCATGGCGCGCCGCCCGAATCCGGCCAGGTCCCGATAGGAGACCTGGGCGCCGATCGCCACGCCGCGCCCGGCCGCCAGCTCGCACACCCGCCGCATGGTGGGCGCGTCCCCGGCGTGGAAGCCACAGGCCACGTTGGCGCTGGTGACGACGGACAGCAATCCCTCGTCGTCGGTCAGCCGCCAGTGCCCGAAGCCCTCGCCGAGGTCGGCGTTCAGATCGATCGCGGTCGTCGCGGTCGTCGCGGTCATGGTTCCTTCGTACCTCCTTTTCAGGCCACGCGGTACTGCTCGTCGCGGGCGTCGGTGAGGAACATCTGTCCCGGGGCGTGGGTGAGGGCGAACGGCGGGCGCGAGGCCGTCACCGCGGCCTGCGGGGTCACTCCACAGGCCCAGAACACCGGGATGTCGTCCGGCGCGGCGTCCACGGCGTCGCCGAAGTCGGGCCGTCCGAGGCCGTCGATGCCCAGTCCCGACGGATCGCCGCAGTGTACGGGGCTGCCGTGCACCGCCGGGAGCAGACTGCTCTCCCGGATCGCCGCCGCGAGGTGCTGCGGCGGCACCGGACGCATGGACACCACCAGCGGGCCGTGCAGCCGCCCCGCGGGCCGGCACTGACGGCTCGTCACATACATCGGGACGTTGCGCCCCTGCTCCAGGTGCCGGATCGGGACGCCGGCTCCGGACAGCGCCCACTCGAAGGTGAAGCTGCAGCCGATGAGGAACGACACCAGGTCGTCACGCCAGTACGCGCGCGCGTCCGTCGGCTCGGCCACCAGCTCGCCGTCCTGCCAGACCCGGTAGCGCGGCAGATCGGTGCGCAGGTCGGCGCCCTCGGCCAGGACCGTCGTCCAGGAGCCGGCGTCGGTGACGTCGAGGACGGGACAGGGCTTCGGATTGCGCTGGCAGAACAGCAGCATGTCGTACGCCCAGTCCGCGGGCACCGAGATCAGATTGACCTGGGTGTGGCCCGCCGCGACCCCGGCCGTGGGGCCCGCCAGACCCGCCCGGAAGCGGGACCGGGCCATGGCGGGGCTCCACGCGTACGCGTGCTCGTCGACGACGGTGACGGGACGGTCCGCGCCGCGAGGAGGACGGCCGTCCTCCGTGCGAAGGAGAGGGGGACGGCGGTCCTGAGTGAGGATCGGACGGTTCACAGCAGCTCCTTGCCGCGCGTCTCCGGCAGTCCCAGCAGCGCGAGGGCGGCGATCGCGTACCCGATCGCACCGAAGACCAGCGCGCCGCCCACACCCCAGCTGTCGGCCAGGAAACCGACCGTGGTGGGGAAGACGGCGCCCACGGCGCGGCCGGTGTTGTAGGTGAAGCCCTGTCCGGTGCCGCGCAGGGCAGTGGGATACAGCTCGCTGAGGTAGGAGCCGAAGCCGCTGAAGATCGCCGACATGCAGAACCCGAGCGGGAAACCGAGCACGAGCAGCAGGGTGTCCGCGCCGCTCGGGATGTTCGCGTACGCCAGGATGCACACCGCCGACAGCAGGGCGAACAGCCAGATGTTGCGGCGCCGGCCCAGCCGGTCGGTGAGATAGCCGCCGGTCAGGTAGCCGAGGAAGGCGCCCGAGATCAGGAAGGTCAGATAGCCGCCGGTGCCGACCACCGACAGACCGCGCTCCGACTTCAGGTACGTCGGCACCCAGGTCGCCAGGGTGTAGTAGCCGCCCTGCACACCCGTGGAGAGCAGGCCCGTGAAGAGCGTCGTGCGCAGCAGCGGACCCTTGAAGATCGCCGGGAACGAGCCCTTCTCGGCGTTCTGCCGCCGTGCCGCCGTGGCCTCCGGCGCGTCCTGCACCCGGCGCCGCATCCAGACGACGAGCAGCGCGGGCAGGGCGCCCGTCCAGAACATCACGCGCCAGGCCACGTCGTCGCCGAAGAACGAGAAGACCAGCGTGTACACGAGCGCCGCGAGGCCCCAGCCGACGGCCCACGAGCTCTGGATCGCGCCGAGCGTGCGCCCCCGGTGCTTCGCGCTGGAGTACTCGGCGACCAGGATCGCGCCGACCGCCCACTCGCCGCCGAAGCCGAGGCCCTGCAGCGAGCGGAAGACCAACAGGGTCTCGTAGTTGGGCGCGAAGCCGCAGGCGACGGTGAAGACGGCGTACGTGATCACCGTGATCATCAGGGCCTTGACCCGGCCGATCCGGTCCGCCAGGACGCCCGCGACGGCGCCGCCGACCGCGGAGGCGACCAGGGTGACGGTGGTGAACAGGCCGGTCTGGCCGCTGTCCAGACCGAAGTACGCCGCCAGCGCGACCATGCTCAACGGCAGCGTGAAGTAGTCGTAGGAGTCGAGGGCGTAGCCGCCGAAGGCGCCGGCGAAGGCGCGGCGGCCGCGCGGACCGAGGGCGCGCAGCCAGGCCAGCGCGCCGTCGTCGGGGGCGGGTCCGGCCGTCCCTGGGCGTACCTCGGTGGTGGGGGCCTTCGGTGGACGGGTTGTGCTCATGGGGCACCTCGCTGGGGGATGACGGAGGGTGCTGGGACTGAGCCGTGCCGTGCGGGAGGCGGGTCGCCGTGGTGGGGACGCGGCGCTGCCATGGAAAGGAAGGTAGAGGATCGTTGAACGATCCTTCAATACCCGTGTTGTTTCGTTCTCGTGTCTGCGGTTGAATTCCGGGCATGGCAGAGCAGCTGGCGGGACTGGCCGACGACCGCGCCCTCCTGGGCCGTACAAGCACGGCCGAACGGGTTTCGGACATCCTCAGAAGCCGCATCGCCGAGGGCTACTTCCCGCCGGGGACACGGCTGTCGGAGGACAGCATCGGCGGGGCGCTCGGGGTCTCCCGCAACACGCTGCGCGAGGCGTTCCGGCTGCTCACCCATGAGCGCCTGCTGGTCCACGAGTTGAACCGCGGGGTGTTCGTCCGGGTCCTGACCGTCGAGGACGTCGAGGACATCTACCGCACGCGCACGCTCGTCGAGTGCGCCGTCGTGCGGGGGCTGGGCGAGCCGCCCTACCCGCTGGAGGGCCTTCGGGCGGCCGTCACGGAGGGACAGCTGGCGGCCGTCGAGAATGACTGGAAAGGACTGGGCACCGCCAACATCCACTTCCACCGGGAACTGGTCGCCCTGGCCGGAAGCGTCCGCACCGCCGAGCTGATGAACAGTGTCTTCGCCGAGCTGCGCCTCGCCTTCCACGTCGTCGACGATCCGCGTCGACTGCACGAGCCGTACCTGCAGCGGAACCGCCAGATCCTCCAGGCCCTGGAGGCGCGGGACGCGAAGGAGGCCGAACGGCTGCTGGTCGTCTACCTGGCCGACTCGCTCGAACGCGTGGTCGACGCCTACCGGGGAAGGGTCGAGGGCGACAGCGCCCCGTAGCGGCGCGAGCCCGAAGAACACCTGGTGGTGGCCTGTCCGACCGCCGGAGGCGATAGGCGTCGTTTGGGTCGATGTCAGACCGAGGACCTAGTCTGTGCACCGTGACTTCGCCTGCTTCGACGGACCGTGTTCCGCCCCAGCTCAGCGCGGGGCCGCGACCCGCTCTGGGCCCGGCCGCCGACGAGGGCCTGGCGCGGCGGCTGCGCGCGCTCGCCTGCACCGCGCCGATCCACGACCTCGACGTGCGCAAAGCCAATCTCGCGGGTGAGTACTCGGTCTACGGCATGGCGGAGATCGCCCTCGCCGCCATCGACCTCGTCACGCTCAACATGGACTTCGACACCGGCGCCGACCACGACCAGATAGTGGCCCGTCTCCTGCCGCGCATCGCCGCACAGGCCCCGCAGCGGTCCGTCGCCGAGCACGAGCGGGTGGCCCGCTGGGTCCTGGAGAACCTGATCAACGTCGGCAGCGTCGACCGCGGCTTCCGCGCCGCGTACGGCACCTTCGCGCCGGACGGCACCTATGTGCGCCGCGACTACGACTTCAAGCTGATCGAGGAAGTCCCCGGCTACGGCGGCGTGGTCTACCTCCGGACGACCGACGAGGCGGTCAACGTCCTCGTCGGCGCCCTCGACACCGATGTGACCAGCGCGCAGATCGCCGCCGAGGTCAAGCTCGAAGTGCTCATCCGGCGCGGCCGCCTCGCCGACGCCCAGCTGGCCGCCGAGCAGGCCCGCTACCGGACCGTGCAGTACTCGGAGACGCTGCGCCGCGCCCTGGAGGCGACCCGGCGCAATGTGCGCGCGGTGGACTGGCTCAACGCGGTGCCCGACATGATCGCCGAGGCCCTCGACCACGTCGCCGACCGCTACCGCCACGAGAACGCGATCCTCACCAACATCCGCAAGGCACGGGACGAGATCGAGGACGCGGAGAACAAGCGGCGCGCCGCCGAGCTCGTCGACATCGTCAAGGACTGCATCCGCCGGCACACGCAGCTGCAGTCCCGGCTGCTGGAGGCCGGCCCGCTGTTCCGCGCCGAACAGGACCGGCAGGCCTTCGCCACGCCGATGACCTCGTCCGGGATCGACCTCTACGGACATCTCGTCGCGCCCGTGCTGCCGCTGCCCCTGGAGCAGGCGGTCCGGGTCACCGACGCCTTCTTCGCGCGCGGGACCGGGCTGCGCACACCGGTGTCCGTGCGGGTGGGCGACCTCGTCGACCTGCTGCTGACCCCGCCCGTGGAGCGCGAGCACCTGGGCGCGGAGATGCCGGAGCCGGACCTCATCGCGACGCCGGACGACAGCCGGTTCAGCGAGGAGCAACTGGCCGCGGCGACGGAACTGCTGGATCTGCCGGCCGACGCGCCGCGCCGACTGTCCGGGCTCCTCGCCGAGGCGCGCAGACGGGACGCGGATCTGCCGTACCTGGTGGCCCTGTTGGCGGTGCACGCGGCCAGCCCGGCGGTCGGCACCGCCTACCGGCAGGGCGAGCAGAAGCTGGTGTTCGCCGTGGACGACGGCACGGAGCTGGACGACCCCGAGTTCGGCGGAGCCGACCTCATCGTCGGCACCGCCCTGCTGGACGCCGCGGGGATGGCGGCCGACCGCACGGAGGCGGCATGAGCGGCACCGGAAACCGAACGAACGAGCGTGCGATCGGCAACGAGCGCGCGAGCAGCGACGAGCGTGAGACCAACGAAGAGCACGTGAGCATCAAAGAGCACATGAGCAGCAACGAGCGCGTGAGCAGCAAGGAGCCGAAGCCGTGACCGAGCACGTCGAGTGGAGTGACACGGAGGTCGCCGCCCCGGCGGCGCACGCCCCCGTCACCCCCGCCGACGCCGCCGACGCGGCGCGGCTCGTCGCCTTCGGGCTGCAGCCCAAACTGCAGCCCGCGCGGGACCAGGAGTACGCGGAACTGCTGCGGCGCCACCGGGAGGACCCGGCGTTCGCCCGGCTCGCCGACGCGGTCGCCGCCGGGCTCGGCCTGATCGTGCTGGAGGTGTCCCCGCGCGCGGGGATGGCGGTGACCGCTGCCGAGGACTCGGTGTTCGCCGTGCGGATGGGGGACTACGCGCGTCGCACGTCCGCCGACGGCGGCGACCGGTTCCTGCACGGGCTCGCCCATCTCGCCGTCGCCGCGATGGCCTTCCCCCGGCCCGAGGACCTGGCCGACGACGGATACATCGGGCGGGTCAGCGTCAACGGAGTCGACGCCTTCGTGCGCCAGGCCTGCCGTCGGCTGGAGGAGCGGGCGGAGGAACAGGGCGAGAACACCGACCCCGCGACCGACGCGCCCGGCCTGGAGGCCGCCTGGCGGATCTGGACCAGACGCAGCGCCACCGGCGCGACCAAGGACGCGCGCAGACTCGCCGGTTCGACGACCGGCATCGTCGGCAAGGCCGTCGCCTTCCTCACCGACTCCGGATTCCTGCAGCGGACCGGCGACGACAACGGCGGCACCTACCGGACGACCGCCCGCTACCAGCTCCAGGTGCGCGACATGGCCGGCAGCGCCGCCATGGCTGAGCTGCTGGAGCTGGGCGTCGTCCCGGTCACCGACGGCGCGCCGACCCTGTTGCCCGCCGAGGAGACCGACGACCTGGAACTGGTGTCCGACGCCAGCCTGCCCTTCCACTCGTAGAGCCCCAAGGCTCCTCCCTCCACGCCCCCCGATCTGTCGAAGACCGAAGACCGAAGACTTACGAGAGTCCGCCATGTACGAGCTGTCCCGGGTCCGCCTCTACTCCATCGGGCCTGCCGGTGCGCGCTACGCCGACACCGTGCTTGACCTGCGGGGTGTGGGCGACATCGTGCCCGACCCCGCCCCCACACAGGCGGAGTTCTTCGAAGAGGAGCCCGTCGGCCCGCCGCGCCGGCCCGCGCCCGCGGGCGTGCTCTTCCTGGAGAACGGCGGCGGCAAGTCCGTCCTGCTCAAGCTGATCTTCTCCGTGATGCTGCCGGGACACCGCAACACCCTCGGCGGCGCCAGCTCCGGCGTGCTGCGCAAGTTCCTGCTCGCCGACGACTGCGGGCACGTGGCGCTGGAGTGGCAGCACGTGCTCACCGGTGAGTGCGTCGTCGTCGGCAAGGCGAGCGAGTGGCGCGGACGCCAGGTGTCCAACGACCCACGGAAGTTCGCGGAAGCCTGGTACTCGTTCCGCCCCGGGCCCGGGCTGAGCCTGGACAACCTGCCCGTCGCCGAGTCCACCGCCGTGCGCCCGCCCGTCGAGGGCGCCTCCGGGGCGCACGGGCGGCGGCGCACCATGAAGGGGTTCCGGGACGCCATCACCGAGGCGGGGAAGGCGTATCCGCACCTGGAGGTGCACTGGGAGGAGATCCACGACCGCTGGGTCGAGCACCTCACCGAACTCGGCCTCGACCCCGAACTCTTCCGCTACCAGCGGGAGATGAACGCCGACGAGGGCGAGGCCGCCGGCCTCTTCGCGGTCAAGAAGGACTCCGACTTCACCGACCTGCTGCTGCGCGCGGTGACCGACACCCGCGACACCGACGGGCTCGCCGACCTGGTCAGCGGCTTCGGCAACAAGCTGGGCCGCCGCGCCGAGCTGATCGCCGAACGGGACTTCACCGCCGGGTCGGTGGACCTCCTCGGGCGGATCGTCGAGGCCGCCGAGGCCCGCTCACGCGCGCGTGACGTACACGCCGGCGCCGAGCGCCGCACCCGCGCGCTGGCACGACGGCTCACCGCGCGAGGCGGGCAGGAGAAGACACGGGCCGGTGACCTCGCCCAGCGCGTCACGGCCGCCGCCTACGCCGTCACCCACTCCGAGAGCGCACGCGAGCGCAGCGCGCTGATCGCCGCCGAACTCGCCTTCCGGCATGCCTCACTGGCGCTCGCCGCCGCGGAGAAGTCCGCCGCCGCGCAGAAGCGCGAACTCGCCGACGCCCGCACCCTGCACGCCGCCTGGCAGGCTGCCGAGGCCGTGCTGCGCCACCGCGCCGCCGCGGACCGCGTCGCGCGCGTCTCCGCCGCGATCCAGGAGGCCGAGCGCGACGCCGCTCCCGCGCTCGCCGCCCGCGCCAGGGCCGCCGTCGATCTCGTCCGGGCCCTGCACGCGGCCGCGGAGCGCGCCGAGACCCTGGCCAACGAGGAGGAGGAGCGCTCGGCGGCACTCCAGGAGGTCGGCGAGTCCGCGCACCGGGACGCGACCTCCGCCGCCACCGACGCCCAGCGCGCGCGCAGCGAGGTCGGACACCTGCGCCAACGCCTCTCCGAGGTCGAGCAGGAGACCGCCGAGGCCGTCCGCGCGGGCTGGCTCGACGACAGCGCACCCGACGCGGACCCCGCCCGCGCGGCCCTCGCCGCCAGCGACGCCGAGAAGACGGCCGTCGCCGCCTGGGACACCGCCCGCGAGGCCTCACGCCGGGCCGGCGAGCACGCGCGCGAGGCCGCCTCCGCCGAGTCCCGCGCCGAACTCACCGCGGCCCGGGCCGCGGACGCCGCGACGGCCGGGCGACGGTCCTACGACGCCGAGCGGCGGCTCGCCGAGTCCCTGGCCGGCGAGGAGCGCCTCGCGGAGCTCCTCGGGCTGACCGGCGGCGGCGCGCGGCGGCCGATTCCGCAGCCCCGGCAGGACGGCGAACCGCAGGACGGCCCCTCGCTGACCCCCGAGGACCTGGACCGCTGCGCCGACGACCTGCGCGAACTCCTCGACGACGCCGTCTCCTCCGCCGAACGGCAGCTCTTCGAGCTGCGCACCGCCGCCGCCGACGACTCCCGCATCCTCGGCGCGCTCGGCGACGGCGGACTGCTGCCGCCCGGCCCGGACGTGCTGGCCACCGTCGAGTTCCTCGGCGAGCACGGCATCCCCGCGCTGCCCGGCTGGCGCTACCTCGCCCAGGCCGTCGACCCCGCCGACCACGCGCGCGTGCTCGCCGCCCGGCCCGAACTCGTCGACGGCGTGATCATCACCGATCCCGACTCGCACGCACGCGCGCGTGAGGCGCTCGGCGACGCCGCGCTCCTGCCGCGCTCGGCCGTCGCCGTCGGCACGGCCGCCGCCCTGCTCGCACCGACACCACCGGCCCATGCTCACAGCGACGACGTCTTCCTCGTCCCGCCGAACCCCGCCATGCACGACGAGCGCGCCGCCGACGACGAACGGCAGGCGCTGCGCGCCCGGGCGACCGAACGGGACGAGGACATCCGCCGGCTCGCCGCGCGGCTCGGCAAGGACCGTGAGCTGGCGGCGCGGCTCGCTTCCTGGCGTACCGGCTGTCCGGCCGGGCGGCTCGCCGAACTGGCCCAGGCCGCCGGGGAGGCGCGCGCCTTCGCCGAGGAGTCCGAGGCCGAGCTGGCCGAGGCCCGCACCGTGCGCGCGGAGGCCGACGAGACCGCCGCCGAAGCCGCCCAGCTGCGTGACGAGCGCCAGGAGGCCGCGCAGAAGGCCCGGCGTGCCGCCGACGCCCTCGCCGGGCTCGCCTTCCGGCTGCGCGAGCGCGCCGGCTGGCAGGTCAAGGTACGTGAACTCGCCGACGAGGCCGCCGAGTCGGAGGCCCGCGCCCAGTCCTGCCTGGAGCGCGCCCGCGCCGCCGACGAGGACCGGCGCGGCGCCCAGCGAGCCGCCGACGACGCCCGCCGCACCGCGCGTGCGCTGCGCGCCGAACGTGCCGAGATCGCCGGAGCCCCCGACGACGTGCCGGCGCAGGCCGCAGACGCCGCCCAGTCCTCCCTGCCTGCCCTCCGCGAGGCCTACCGGGCAGCCTCCCAGCTGTACGAGAAGGTCGGCGTCGGCGCCGATCTGCGCGCCGAGCAGGCCCGCGCCGAGAGTGACGAGAGCGGGGCCCGCACCGAACTCGACCGGCTCAGCAACAAGGTCCGCACCCGCGCGGAACTGCTGCTGCAGTCGCCCGACGGCTCCGACGGGCCCTCCCGGCAGGCCGCCGCCGCGCGCGCGGAGGAGCTGGTGCAGCTCCTGGAGACCCGCGTCTCCACCTCGAGCGAGCAGCTCGGACGGCTGCGCGGCGAGGCCGAGCGGCACGCGCCCGAGGACGGCGAGGCCCACACCGAGCTGACCGAGGAGCTCCAGCCGCGCGACGCCGAACACGCCCAGGCCCTGCTGCGCACGGCGACCGCCGAACTCGCCTCCCGCACCGACGCGTTGAGCCAGGCCCGCGACGCCCACGCCGAACTCCTGGCCGCCCACCGCGCCGCCGAGGACGCGGCCGGCGGCTTCGACGAGATCGCCGCGATGCTCCGCGACCTGCTGCGTGAGCACCCGCCCGAGGACGAGCAGGAGGAGCCGGAGCCCTACCCCGGCACCCTGGAGGAGGCCCGCCAGTCGGCCGCCGAGGCCCGCCGCTCACTGCGCGGCTGCGCCGCCGACCTGTCCGCCGCGGAGTCGGCCGTGCGCGAGGCCGGAGACATCCTCGTACGGCACGCCAACTCCACCCGCTACGAGCAGGTCCGCACCCCGGCCCGCCAGCAGATCCGCGAGCTGCCCGCCTCTGCGCTGCCGGAGCACGCCCAGAAGTGGGCCGACGCCTTCGCGCCCCGACTCCGTGTCCTCACCGACGAGTTGGCCCAGCTGGAGCGCAACAGGGACTCGATCGTGGACCGGCTGCGGGGCCTCGTGGAGTCCGCGCTCGCCACCCTGCGCTCGGCCCAGCGGCTCTCCCGGCTGCCCGAGGGCCTCGGAGAGTGGTCCGGGCAGGAATTCCTGCGCATCCGCTTCGAGGAGCCCGATCAGGCCACTCTCACCGAGCGCCTCGGCGAGGTCATCGACGAGGCGACCCGGGCGGCCGTGAAGAAGAACTCCGACTTGCGGCGCGACGGCATGTCGCTGCTGCTGCGCGGCGTCGGCGCGGCTCTCCAGCCCAAGGGCGTCGCCGTCGAGATCCTCAAACCGGACGCCGTCCTGCGCGCCGAGCGCGTCCCCGTCGGCCAGATGGGCGACGTGTTCTCCGGCGGCCAGCTGCTCACCGCGGCCATCGCCCTGTACTGCACGATGGCTGCGCTCAGGAGCAACGACCGGGGCCGGGACAAGCACCGCTACGCCGGCACACTGTTCCTCGACAACCCCATCGGGCGTGCCAACGCGACCTATCTGCTGGAACTCCAGCGCGCGGTCTCGGACGCCCTGGGTGTGCAGCTCCTCTACACCACCGGCCTGTTCGACACGACGGCGCTGGCGGAGTTCCCGCTGGTCATCCGGCTGCGCAACGACGCCGACCTCCGCGCGGGCCTGAAGTACATCAGCGTCGAGGAACACCTCCGGCCGGGCCTGCCGCAGCCGGCGCCGGCCGCCGAAGGCGACGCGGCCCAGGTGCACAGCGAGATCACGGCGACCCGGATGTTCAAGCGACCGGCATAGCCCCGGCCGATCCGGGTCGCCCGCCCCGACCAGCTCGACGAGGTGGACGGCGCCCGCCTCTCCCCACCACGGGGAGGAGACGGGCGAGCCCGGCCCAGGAAGCGAGGGGACCGCACCGCGCGCGGTGGCGCGGTCCCGTGACTCGCTTCAGGAGCCGTCGATCCACCTCAGGAGTGGGACAGCTGTCCGGTGCCCTGCGTGCGTATCCGCTCGTGCGTCCGCTCGGTGGCCCGCGCCTGCCGTCGCGCCCGGCGGCGCTCGCGGCGCAGCGACCGCGCGGTGCTGCTCGGCGTCGACACCACACCGTTGCGCTGATTCCACACCTGCCGCGTCACCCAGATGTCGAGCGCGCCCCACGTGGCCAGCACCGTGCTGACCACACTGCTGATCACCATGGGGAAGGCCAGCCAGGACCCGGCCAGGGTGCACAGGAAGGCGACCATCGCCTGAATCAGCGTCACGGCGATGATGAGCACCGCTCGTACGGCCGCCGTGCGCACCGGGTCGGGCATCCGCCGTCGGCGCGCGGGCTCCTCCACCCACAACGGCCGGTAGGCCGCCCGCTCCCGTCCTTTCACGGAGGCACCGCCGACGCCGGTGTCACCGCTGCGCCGGACGCCTTCCCGCGTGGCTGCGACGGCGCCCGAGGCTGCCGGGACGGCGCGGCCGGGCGACTCGCGCCTGACCGCCGGAAGGTCGCGCCGCTCCGCTGTCACGTGCCCGTTCCCAGGAATGCCGCGTTCAGCTGCCTCGGGATCCCGCAACGCTGTACCGCGCGCCGTTGCACCCTCCTCGGGTGCCCCGCGCCGCTCCGCCGTGCCCATCACCGTGTCACTCCCCACCGCCGACAGACCGCTTGCCTCCGGGTCGAAGACCCGGCTCCCCAGTGGCTGCCCGGCTTGCGCTGATTTACGCCGCCCAGGTGCGGCATACGGCTCGTGTGGCCGATTCCGCCCCCAATTCCCAATGAGTAGGACGAACGACGTGCCCCGAAGATTCCCAAGTTGCGAAAAATTCTGGCCAACTCGTTTGCACGGCCGATCGGTTCCGGCCGGGCCCGGCCGACCGGAATCAGGGAGGGAACCTCCCGCATTGCCCGGACAACACACCATGTCTCGCCCTCGGTACGGAGGTTCAGCTTCCGGACAGCTCTTCGAGTTAACTGTGTGTCGGTAGTAGGCTCACGCCGTTTGTTGACGCACATGCGTACCCCCCACCGGTGGGGGTTCGAGCTGGGGGAGGCCATGCGCTTTCGCGGGAAGTCCATCCGCCGGAAGATCGTGGCGCTGCTTCTCGTGCCGCTGGTGTCTCTGACCGTCATCTGGGGCTTCGCCACGGTACTCACAGGACGCGAGGCGGGCCGCCTGTTCACCGTGTCGTCCCTGGTCGAGAACGTCGGCTACCCCATCGAGGACACCGTCCGCGTCGTCCAGCAGGAACGCCGCCAGACCCTGGTCTACCTCGCCGACCCTCGTGCCTCCGACGCACTCTCCGCACTGCGCAGCACCCGGACCGCCACCGACGAGGCGCTCGCCGAGATCCGCGGCAACGCCCAGGACCCCGATGTACGCGACGTCCTCGACCAGGACGACGGCGAGGGCCTGACCGCCGTGCTCGACGCCTTCGAGGGCGTCGACTCCCTGCGCCGCAGTGTCGAGGAAGGCACCGTCACCCGAGCCCAGGCCCTCGACCTCTACACGCAGTTGATCGACCCGTGCTACGCCCTGCTGGCCAGGCTGGACGTGGTCGACAGCGTGGAGATGGACAAGCAGTACCGAGCGCTCGTCAGCGTCGCCCGCGCCCGTGAGCTGCTGTCCCAGGAGGACGCGCTGCTCGGGTCCGCCCTGGTCGTGGGCCGCCTCAGCAGCGAGGAGATCCGCGACGTCTCCGATCTCGCGGCCCAGCGGGAGGTGGTCTACGAGATCAGCCTCGCCCAGCTGCCCACCGCGGAACGCGAACGCTACGAGAGCTTCTGGAAGAACGCCACCACCGCCCCGCTGCGCACGGTCGAACAGGCCGTCGTCGCCGCCACGCCCGGCGACCTCCCCCGGGGCGCCAGCGCCAAAAATTGGGACACCGCGGCCGGAAACGTCCTCGACGAGCTCGGCGCATTGGACCAACAGGCCAACGACCGCTATCAGAACCGCGTCCGGCCGGTGGCGATCGAGGTCATCGTCCAGGCCATCTTCGCGGGCGTCTTCGGCCTGATAGCCCTGCTCGTCTCCCTCGTCCTGTCCGTACGCATCGGCCGCGGCCTCATCCGCGATCTGCGCCAGCTGCGGCTGGAGGCCCACGAGGCGTCCGGCGTCCGGCTGCCGAGCGTCATGCGCCGGCTGTCCGCCGGCGAGCAGGTCGACGTCGAGACCGAAGTGCCGCTGCTGGAATACGACAAGAACGAGATGGGCGAGGTCGGCCAGGCCCTCAACACCCTCCAGCGCGCCGCCGTCGAAGCCGCCGTCAAACAGGCCGAGCTGCGCTCCGGAGTCTCCGAGGTGTTCGTCAACCTCGCCCGCCGCAGCCAGGTTCTGCTGCACAAGCAGCTCACCCTGCTCGACACCATGGAACGCCGCACCGAGGACACCGAGGAGCTCGCCGACCTCTTCCGCCTCGACCACCTCACCACCCGCATGCGCCGACACGCCGAGGGCCTGGTGATCCTCTCCGGCGCCGCTCCCTCCCGGCAGTGGCGCAAACCCGTCCAGCTCATGGACATCGTGCGCGCCGCGGTCGCCGAGGTCGAGGACTACGAACGCATCGAGGTCCGCCGCCTGCCACGCCTCGCGGCCACCGGCCCGGCCGTCGCCGACCTCACCCACCTGGTGGCCGAACTCCTGGAGAACGCCACCGTGTTCTCCCCGCCGCACACCGCCGTCCAGGTGTTCGGCGACCGGGTCGCCAACGGCTTCACCCTCGAGATCCACGACCGCGGCCTCGGCATGGCGCCCGAAGCCCTCCTGGAAGCCAACCTCCGGCTCGCCGAGACCCCGGAATTCGAACTGTCCGACACCGACCGCCTCGGGCTCTTCGTCGTCAGCCGACTCGCCCAGCGGCAGAACGTCCGCGTCTCTCTCCAGCCCTCCCCGTACGGCGGGACGACCGCCATCGTCTTCATCCCCGACGCCCTGCTGACCGACGACGTCCCCGACACCAACGGCATCGGATTCCGCCTCGACCGCCCCCGCCCTCCGAAGGACGCCGAGTCGACGGAGGCGCGCAGGCCCGCACTCTCCCCGGCCTCGGTCCAGCTTCCCGGAGTGCCCGCCACGCTGCTCGACGGTCCGGTCGAGCTGGAGGCCCCCGTCGGCCTGGACGCCCTCGGTGGCTTCCCGGCCACCCTGGACGAGGAAGACGACGACCACGGCGGCCTCTTCCGCCCCCGCCGCTCCCTCACCCGCGGCCCCGAGGACGAACCGGCCGCAGGCACCATCGACCCGCACCGCAGGCTGTCCGACAGCCCCGGCGAACCCGGCGGGTCCGGCACCGACGACCCCGAAGCCCCTGTCCCGCTGCTGCCCGGCCGCCGCGCCCCCAAGCTGGTCAGTTCGCACGGTCGCCCGGTCCCGGAACAGCGGCTCCGGCGTGCGGAGACGGACGCGGAGCCCCCGGCCCGGCCCGGACCCCGCGGCATGGAGACCGAAGGGCCGGCGCCTCTGCCGTCCCGCCGCCGCGGCATGGCCGCCCAGATACCCCACAGCGGCGGCGCGATCGAGCGCCCCGCGCTGCCGGGTCCGGAGCAGCCCGGCCGCGGTGCGGAACAGCCTGCTCAGCCCCCCGTCCTCCCACGGCGCACGCGGCAGACCGCGGCCCGCCCCGGCGGTCCGATCGACCCAGCCGAGCGCGCCGACACCGCGTCCGCCCCGGCAGGAGCCGGCGCCCGGAGCCAGGGAAGCGCGGCTCATGACACCGGCTCCGGCACAGGAGCGCTGCCGCGGCGCGTGCGGCAGGCGAACCTGGCCCCACAGCTGAGACAGGGCCCGGCTCCGCGCACCGAGAACCGAGCCGACCCCGCAGACCGGGACGCCGACGAGGTACGCAGCCGGATGGCCTCGCTCCAGCGCGGCTGGCAGCGCGGCCGTGTAGAGAACGCCGCGGGCGATGACGCCCACAGCGGCACAGCACCACAAGGAACGAACAAGGGGGACGGTCGATGACCGCACCGAAGGCGACTGGCGAAAGCACCACCGGCAACGGCGAGCTGAACTGGCTCCTCGACGAACTCGTCGACCGCGTCGCCAGCATCCGCAAGGCGGTAGTCCTCTCCGGCGACGGCCTTGCGACGGGGGTGTCCAGAGACCTGACCCGGGAGGACGGCGAGCACCTGGCCGCCGTCGCCTCCGGATTCCACAGCCTCGCCAAGGGCGTCGGCCGCCATTTCGAGGCCGGCAGCGTCCGCCAGACCGTCGTCGAGCTCGACGACGCCTTTCTGTTCGTCACGGCCGCCGGTGACGGCAGCTGCCTCGCCGTCCTCTCGGACGCCGACTCGGACGTAGGGCTCGTGGCCTACGAGATGACGCTCCTCGTCAAGCGGGTCGGCGTACATCTGGGCACCTCCCCACGCACCGATCTGCCCGCAGGCGGGTAGTGGGATGGCATGAGCACAGACGGTCAGGGAAGAAGTCGCTGGTTCGACGACGAGGCCGGACCGGTCGTCCGTCCGTACGCCATGACGCGCGGCCGTACCACCAGTGCGGTCCAGCACCGCCTCGATCTGATCGCGGTGGTCGTCGTCGAGCCCCACGCCGACGATCCGGACGCGGACTCCTCGCTGTCCCCCGAGCACGTGGACATCGTGGATCTGTGCCGGGACGCTCCGCAGTCGGTGGCCGAGCTCTCCGCCGAACTCAACCTGCCCATCGGAGTCGTACGGGTCCTCGTCGGTGACCTCGTCGACGCGGAATTCGTCCACGTGAACCGGCCGGTACCCCCGGCCGAGCTGCCGGACGAGGGTATTCTGCGCGACGTCATCAACGGCCTCCGAGCGCTGTGAGCAGCGCGGAAGCGGGGTGAAGACGTGAGCGGCCGGCAGTTCTGGGCGAACCGGGGCGGCGCCTTCACGGACACCGTCGCGCGCCGCCCGGACGTCCGGCTCGTCGAAGCGCTCTCCATCGAAGCCACCGCCATCACTCGACCTCCTGACCTGTCGGCCCTCGCCCCGTACGAAGGCCGCGCCGCCGTGCCCGTGACCCATGACGGGCATCTGGTCTTGGAACGCACGGCGATTACGCAGAGTTCCGATCCGGGTACGAAATCCGACCCGGTTCTGCTTGAGGCCTTCAACAACCTCTGCAGCGTCAAAGAGACCGTCCGCTGCCGCGGTTCGGCATTGCGCCTCGGCCCCGGCGACGCCCACGAGGTCAGCGATCCGTACCACGGGGGCACGCACCCACCCCATGTCACCGCGATCACCCCAGTCTTCGACACTGGCAGGACCGAGCTCCGGAGCCCGCCGCCCGACCACCCCCCCAGTCAAGCCATCAAGCAGGAGAAGCAATCGATGATCTTCGGGCGTTCTGAGCGCGGCAAGCCCCCGGTCGAGCCGGTCACGCTCAAGATCCTGGTGGCCGGCGGCTTCGGCGTCGGCAAGACCACGCTCGTCGGCGCCGTCAGCGAGATCAGGCCGCTGCGTACCGAGGAGTACCTCACCGAGGCCGGCCTGCCGGTCGACGACACCACCGGCGTCGAGGGCAAGCACACCACCACCGTCGCCATGGACTTCGGGCGCATCACCCTGCGTGAGGACCTCGTGCTCTACCTGTTCGGCACGCCCGGACAGGAACGGTTCTGGTTCATGTGGGACGAGCTCTCCGAGGGCTCGCTCGGCGCCGTCGTGCTCGCCGACACCCGCCGGCTGCAGGACTGCTTCGCCGCCGTCGACTACTTCGAACGACGCTCCATACCCTTCCTCATCGCCGTCAACTGCTTCGAGGGCGCGGATCGTTACCCGGAGGAGGACGTACGCGGGGCCCTCGACCTCGACGACGACGTCCCGGTGATGCTGTGCGACGCCCGCGACCGAAGGTCGGTCCGAGACGTTCTCGTCGGCGTCGTCCAACACGCGATGGACTACGGAGCCGAGCGCCGCAAGGCCGTCACCACCTGAGACGCCCGCCCGCACGGTTGGCACGGCCCGTACCCCCGCCGACCGGGGTACGGGCCGTGGCTCAAAGGGACACGCGCGTGCGAGACGCGCCGAGGATCGTCGTACCGATGACCTCGCCGACGAACAGGTCTCCGTTGCTCGTGGCCGAATCGCCCCTGGGGGAGTGGGTGTTCCCGTCGGGCAGCCCGTGTCGCGCGTGCCTGGATACGCCGAGAATGTACGGCGATGTCGGCTGACACCGGGAAGTTTTCACCGGCGCCCAGGGAGCGTCAAGGAGGCCGACGACAACGGTTGGGAGTACAGGAGCCGGAGGATCGCGACCGCCGCACCCGGACACCGCGGCCGCTGAAGCCACTCGCTGGCCGCACAGGCGGGTCCCTGACCAATTCGGGCCCCCCACACGCCTCTGACTGACCCTCGGACCGCCTGCCGACCGTTCCAGCCGCTCGCGGCATCGAAGCCACCGGCCGTCAGCGGCCTCAGGGCTGTCGGCCCCGGATCAGCCCATCCCCGGCTCCACACCCACCGCCCCGGTCCCCGCAGCCATCGGCTGCGACCCGCGCCGGATCTCATATCCGGCCGGCCCCGCCTGCCCCACCACCCAACTCGCCCCTCGCAATGACTTCGCAGCCTCCCGCGATCCGGCGCTCCACCTCCCCGGTGATCGCGTCCGAACCGGGCAGCCGCGTCAGCGGATTCAGCCCGGCCGCCTCCTCGCCCCGGCTCTCGGCCAGCGCCCGCACGAGGTCCGCGAGCCGGACGACGCCCACGCACCGCGCGTCGTGATCGACCACGGCCACGTCGTCGGAGGTGCGGTCCCGGTCGCCGTCCGCGACCGCATCCAGTACTTCCCACGCGGTCGCGTCGACGCCCACCGTCCGCGGCGGATCGCCGAGCGTGGCGGCGGGGCGGTCCGCGTACAGGGCGTGGCCGTAGCGCCCCGACATCGACAGCAGGAACCGCGAGCGATGCACCGATCGGACCGGGACCCCCGTGCGGTCCACGAGCAGTACTCCGGACACCTTCGGTGACCCGGTCAACAACGCCCGTACCTGACCGGCGGACGCGGTCGCCGACAACAGCGCCGCCGGTCGGACGAACTCCCGCACCGACGGCCCCGACCTCGTCGCCGACACGAAACCGGGGCCGAGGAACGGCTATACGCGTTCGCTTCGGGCAACCGGCTCGGCGGCGCGAACAGTGCCCCCTGCGCCAACCCGTCGGGCCTGGGTCAGGACGTCGCCTCCCTCCGGGCGGGCGAGCATTTCCAGCCCTGCGACCCCTCCGATGGCCAGGTTGACCACCGGTTGGAAGGCGAAGCAGAGAGTGCAAGTCCTCGGTCAAGGGCGCAAGGGCACAGGGGCGCAAGGACAGACGGGCACAGGCGCGCGAGGCTTCTCCGCGCTCTTCATCGCACCGCGATCACCGCCGACCCATGACCGAACAGCCCCTGGTTCGCCGTGACGGCCACGCGCGCGTTCGCGATCTGACGATCGCCCGCCTGCCCCCGCAACTGCCAGGTGACCTCGCAGACCTGAGCGATCGCCTGCGCCGGCACCGCCTCCCCGAAGGAAGCCAGCCCACCGCTCGCGTTGACCGGTATACGCCCGCCGGGCGCCGTCGCGCCCTCCCGGAGCAGCTTGGCGGCCTCACCGTCGCCGCACAGGCCCAGGTCCTCGTACCACTGCAACTCCAGTGCGGTGGAGAGGTCGTAGACCTCGGCGAGCGAGAGATCCTCGGGACCGATGCCCGCCTCCTCGTAGGCGGCTCGGGCGATCGAGGCCCGGAACGGTTCTCCGGCCGGATCGGCCCCTGCCGCGGAGTCGGTCGCGATGTCCGGCAGGTCCAGCACCATATTGGGATAGCGCGGCGTCACGGTGGACACGGCCCTGATCCGCACCGGATCCACCGCTCCGTGCCGACGGGCGAACTCCATGCTGGACAGCACCAGCGCCGCACCGCCGTCCGACGTAGCGCAGATGTCCAGCAGCCGCAGCGGATCGGAGACCACCGCGGAGGCGGCGACCTCCTCCGCGGTCACGCGCTTGCGGTACCGCGCGTTCGGATTCAGTGCTCCCATGGCTGCGTTCTTCACCTTGACCTGCGCGAAGTCCTCCGGCGTGTCCCCGTGCACGGCCATGCGCCTGCGCGCGTACAGCCCGAAGTACGTCGGATTGGTCGCCCCGAGCACCCGGAACCGCAGCCAGTCCGGGTCGTCCGGCCGGTCCCCGCCAGCCGGGCGGAAGAAGCCCTTGGGGGCGGAGTCGGCCCCCACCACCAGCACCACGTCCGCCAGCCCCGCCAGGATCTGGGCCCGGGCCGTGTTGATCGCCTGCGCCCCCGACGCGCACGCCGCGTACACACTCGCGACCCGGGCTCCCTGCCACCCCAGCGCTCTCGCGAACGTCGCACCGGCTACGTACCCCGGATAGCCGCCACGCACCGTGTCCGCGCCGACGATCGAATCGACGTCCCGCCAGTCCACACCCCCGTCCGCGAGGGCCGCGCGCGCCGCCTTCACCCCGTACTCGACGAAGCCGCGACCCCACTTGCCCCACGGATGCATTCCCGCGCCGAGCACCGCCACCTCTGCCGTCATCCCGCCACCCCCGTCGGCCGCCATCGCCAGGTCGTCCAGGTCGTCTCGGCGTCCTCTGCGAGCACGCCCGGTACGACCTCCACCTCCATGCCCACCGCCAGATCGGTGACGGTGACCCCGGGAACCGCCTGTCCCAGCACCACGATCCGCTCGGACTCCAGCTCCACAGCGATCAACGCGTACGGTTCCCACGGAAGTTCCGGGTCGGTCACATAGGGTGACGGAGGGCGGTACCGGCTGTCCGTGTACGACCAGACGCGTCCCCGCTGCGAGAGCGGGACCTCCTCCAGCTCGCCACCCTGGCAGCCCGGATTGCGGCAGTGCGTGTCCTCGCGCGGGAAGAACACCGCCCGGCACCCCGAGCACCGCGTCCCGAGCAGTCTGAAGTCGTCGCCCTCCCCGGTGAACCAGCCGGCGACCACGGGTGTACGTGTACGCGACAAGGGGTCTCCCTCCGGGTGTGTCATCTGACGGGTCGTCAGGAGTGTGGCATGCGCGCCCGGAATTGGGCAGGGAGCAGACATGACACGACTGTCCAGTGCCGTACGCAGCCTCGTCACCGTGCTCGCCGCCCTGCTGACTGCGACCACCGCCTCCGCCACGGCGCGAGCGCACACCGACCCCGAGGCGCCCGCCGACTTCGTGGCCCTGAGAACCGTGGACCCGACCATCCTTCAGCAGATGCGCTACTTCACCCCGCACAACTTCGTCGGCGAACCCATCGACGGCTACCGGCAGCCCGTCTGCCTCCTCACCCGGCCGGCCGCCGAAGCCCTCCACGAGGCCCAGACGACCCTGCTGCGGCAGGGATACACGCTCAAGGTGTACGACTGCTACCGCCCCCAGCGCGCCGTGAACCACTTCGTCCGCTGGGCCGAGGACCTGAACGACGAGACCACGAAGGCCGAGTTCTATCCGAACGTCGACAAGACCCGTCTGTTCGCGGACGGTTACATCGCCGAGAAGTCCGGTCACAGCCGAGGCTCGACCATGGACCTCACCATCGTGAAGCTGCCGGCCACGCCGACCAGGCCCTACGTGCCCGGCGAACCCCTCGTTCCCTGTTACGCACCGCAAGAGCAGCGCTTCCCCGACAACTCGGTCGACATGGCCACCGGCTTCGATTGCTTCGACACATTGGCCCACACCCTGGACACGCGCGTGCAAGGGCAGCAACGGGCCAACCGGCTGCTCCTCAAAGGCACCCTGGAGGACCTCGGCTTCGTGAACCTCGCCGAGGAATGGTGGCACTACACCTTCAAGCCCGAGCCCCACCCCGACACCTACTTCGACTTCCCAGTCTCCGTAGAGTCCCTCTCAAACGGCCGCTGAGCAGCCTCCGTACGACGCCCTCGCCAAGATCGGATACGCTCCGCCGCGTGTCCGATACTCTGCACTCCACTTCGAACTCCGCGCGCGACTCCCACTGTTCGAGTTGCGGAGCGCCCTACGGGGAGGGCGTCACCGGCTGGCCCCGCACCTGTCCGGCCTGCGCCGCCGTGGCATACCGCAACCCGCTACCGGTGGCCGTCGCGCTCCAGCCCGTCTACGACACGAAGGGCACCGCCCTGGTAGTCATCACCCGAACCATCGAACCCGCACGCGGGGGCGTCGCACTGCCCGGCGGCTACATCGACGACGGTGAGGACTGGCGACAGGCCATCGTCCGCGAACTCAGAGAGGAGACCGGCATCGAGGCCGCGCCCCGGGATGTGCGACTGGCCGACGCCATGAGCTCCTCCAACGGCCACCTGCTGCTGTTCGGGCTCCTGCCGGAGTGCCCCGCGGAGCGTCTCCCGGAGTCCGCCGCCACGGACGAGACCGAGGGCTGGCACCTCCTGCGCAGGGCGGAGGAACTCGCCTTCCCCCTGCACACGCTTGCCGCGCGGGCGTTCTTCGAGGGCCGCTACATCTAGGGCCCGCGCCTGCGGATCACGCCGGAGAGGCGGAGTCGGGTCCGTAGGCTCACTCGCGCCGATCAGACGCCTCCGCCTTTCCGACCTGATCCGCCGGACGGGCCAGAGCTCACCACTGGCCGAGCCCGCGTACGCGCACCGGGTAGGACGGTGCGTGCACGCCGTCCGCACCCTCCCGCTCGACGACGACCTGCGAGCCCTGCCAGCGCGCGATGTACCGTTCGGTCTCCGGCTCCTCCCAGCCGTCGCCGGCGTCCCGCACCACCAGGCCACCACCCGTCCGCCCCTTGACCGGTGCCCACACCTCCAGCTCCAACCCGCCGTCGTCGCCCCGCACGGGCAGGACGGCGCCGGCACGCGCGAACACCGGAATACGCGACAACGGGGCGTCCACGAGCACCTGCCCCGGCCCCTGGTACCCCCGCCCCGTCGCCGTGTCGTACCAGAGCCCCCGCGGCAACTGCACCGCACGACGGTCCGTGCCCGGGTCCAGCACCGGCGCCACCAACAGACAGTCACCCAGCAGGAACGCGTCCTCGCAATCCCGCAACGCGCGGTTCCGGGGCGCGCCCCACCACAAAGGGCGCACATAAGGGGCGCCGGTACGCCGGGCCAGCTGCGCCAGCGTCACGAAGTACGGCAGCAGCCGCCGCCGCTCGACGAGCGCCACACGCGCGTGCTCCAACACCTCGGGACCGAACTCCCACGGCTCCCGGCGACCCGCCCGCAGGCTCGCGTGCGTGCGGAACAGCGGCAGGTACGCGCCCAGCTGGAACCAGCGCAGATACAGCTCGGGCGACGGACTGCCGTCGAAACCGCCCACGTCCGGCCCCGAATACGGCACCCCGCACAGCCCGAGCCCCATCACCAGGGACAAGGACGCCCGCAAACCCGGCCATCCCGTGGCGACATCCCCGGACCATGCGCCGCCGTACCGCTGCTGGCCCGCCCAGCCCGACCGCGAGAAGACGAACGGACGCTGGTCCGGAACCAGCTCCCGCAAGCCCTCGTAGGCCGCCCAGGCCATGCACAGCCCGTACACGTTGTGCGCCTCGCGATGATCACCGCCGCGCCCCTCCAGCGAGTGCCGCGCGGAGCGAGGCAACGTCGACTCCCCGAACGCCGCGAACGACGTCGGCTCGTTCATGTCGTGCCAGAACCCCGAGAACCCCTCCGCGATCCGTTCCGCGTAGAGACCGCCCCACCACTGCCGCACACGCGCGTGCGTGAAGTCCGGGAAAACCGCCTCTCCAGGCCACACCACCCCCTCGACGACCTGTCCCGACGCATCGCGCACGAACGCGTCCTCGGCGACCCCGCCGTCGTACACGGCGTTGCCCGACGCGGCCTTGACCGCCGGGTCGACGACCGACACCAGACGTATCCCGTCCCGCCGCAGCTCGTCGGCGAGCACCGAAAGCTTCGGGAAGCGGTCCTGGTCGACGGTGAACACCTGGTGCTCGTCGTAGTGGTCGATGTCGAGATGGACCGCGTCCAGCGGCAGGCCGTGCTCCTGATAGCCCGCCACGATCCGCCGAACCTCCTGCTCACTGCCGAAGCCCCAGCGCGCGTGATGATGACCGAGCGCCCACACGGGCGGCACCGCCGCAGCCCCCGTGAGCGACGCCCAGGCGAGGAGCACGCGCGCGGGAGTGCCCACGATCACCCAACGGCGCAGAGGTCCGCCGTCCATCCGCACCTCGCACGAGCCCGGCCGGTCGTGCCCCGAGCCGGCTCCCTCCTCGCCCTCGCGCAGCATGACCGTGCCGTCCCAGGACGTGTCGTGGAACACCAGATGGGTGGCGGCGTCGGCCACCACCAGTTGCACCGGCATCGTCAGATAGAGCGGATCATCACCACGACCGAACGCGTGCCCGGGATCTGTGTTCCACAACCGATACGTCCCGTCCCGCAGCCGCGGCCCGGACGCCCGCCCCCCTAGACCGAAGAAACGCGCGTCCGCCGCCACCTCCGAGCGCTGCATCCAGCGCGCCTGGCCCCCGTCCTCCGGATCCCACCACCGGGGCGGCAGATCACGGCGCAACATCACGCCTCCCGGCGTGCACACCTCGACAGCGCCGTGCCGGGAGACCACAACCGTCACCCGCTCGGCGACGACCCGCCACCCGCCGTCCTTGTCCGGCTCCAGCACCGCCCGGGGATCCGGCTCCGGACAACGTCCGGCCAACGCGTACGACGGCTCCGGCTCCGCACCGTCCCAACCCCAGAACACGGCCCCGTTCACCGCGACATGGATCCTCAGCTCCGAGCGGCTGAACCGAAGCGTCCCCCCGCCGGGTCCCGGCTCCGCCTCCTGCACCGGACCCGGCACCCGCGCCCGCTCGGGACCCCGCACCGGCAACCCGGACGCGTCCGCACGCCTCCTGCGCCATGCGGACCTCACGGTGCGCAGACCCTGGGCCGTCCCCGCAGAACCGACCGCCTTCATCGAACGCACCAGGTCACGACCGTCCATGCTGTTCACCCTGTCACTGACCGCGCCACGCGCGCGGGTCGTTCAACTGCCGTTCACCTGTGGCGGGACCACATCTTCACGACACGGACCGTGCGGAGCCCACCCTGGTGCAGAAGTCGATCACATGGCATCGTCCGTGTCAGCCGCGTCACGCGCACCACCCCAGCTCGTGCGCGGGCGACGCACACGACGCGCAGAGTCCGGGAGCCGCCCCATGCCGACCGTGAACCCCGAGCCGCTCTGGCGGCCAGATGCACAGCGCATCGCCCAGGCCCAGGTGACGAAGTTCCAGACCTGGGCGGCCGAACACCACGGAGCCCCCTCCGAAGGCGGCTATCCGGCGCTGCACCGCTGGTCCGTCGACGAGCTGGACACGTTCTGGCAAGCCGTCACGGAATGGTTCGACGTACGGTTCTTGACGCCCTACGCGCGCGTGCTGGGCGACCGCGCCATGCCCGGCGCCCAGTGGTTCCCCGGCGCGACGCTGAACTACGCCGAGCACGCCCTGCGCGCGGCCGCCACCCGCCCGGCCGAACCCGCCCTGCTGTATGTCGACGAGATCCATGAGCCGAGCCCGGTCTCCTGGTCCGAGCTGCGCCGCCAGGTCGGCTCCCTCGCCGCCGAACTGCGCGCCCTCGGCGTCCGCCGCGGGGACCGGATCAGCGGCTACCTCCCGAACATCCCACAGGCCGTCGTAGCCCTCCTCGCCACGGCCGCCGTTGGCGGCGTCTGGACCTCCTGCGCCCCCGATTTCGGCGCCCGCAGCGTCCTCGACCGCTTCCAGCAGGTCGAACCCGTCGTCCTGTTCACCGTCGACGGCTACCGCTACGGCGGTAAGGAGCACGACCGCCGGGACGTCGTCGCCGAACTGCGCGCCGAACTGCCCACGCTCCGTGCCGTGGTCCACATCCCCCTCCTGGGCACGGAGCCGCCCGAGGGCGCCCTGGACTGGGCGGCCCTGACGGCCGCGGACCAGGAGCCCGTCTTCGAACAGGTCCCCTTCGACCACCCGCTCTGGGTGCTCTACTCCTCCGGTACCACCGGCCTGCCCAAGGCCATCGTGCAGTCCCAGGGCGGCATCCTGGTCGAGCACCTCAAGCAGCTCGGACTGCACTGCGACCTGGGCCCCGAGGATCGTTTCTTCTGGTACACCTCGACCGGCTGGATGATGTGGAACTTCCTCGTCTCCGGCCTCCTGACCGGCACGACGATCGTTCTCTACGACGGCAGCCCCGGCTACCCCGACACGGGCGCACAGTGGCGCGTCGCCGAACGCACCGGCGCCACCCTCTACGGCACCTCGGCGGCCTACGTCATGGCCTGCCGCAAGGCCGAGGTGCACCCCGCCCGCGACTACGACCTCTCGCAGATCCAGTGCGTCGCCACCACAGGCTCCCCCCTCCCGCCCGACGGCTTCCGCTGGCTGCACGACGAGGTACGCGACGACCTGTGGATCGCCTCCGTCAGTGGCGGCACGGACGTGTGCTCCTGCTTCGCCGGAGCCGTCCCGACGCTCCCGGTCCACACCGGCGAACTCCAGGCCGCCGGCCTCGGCACCGACCTGCAGTCCTGGGACCCGAGCGGCCGCCCCCTGATCGACGAGGTCGGCGAACTCGTCGTCACCAACCCCATGCCTTCCATGCCGGTCCGCTTCTGGAACGACCCCGACGGCAGCCGCTACCACGACAGCTACTTCGACACCTACCCCGGCGTATGGCGCCACGGCGACTGGATCACCATCACCTCACGGGGCTCCGTCGTCATCCACGGCCGCTCCGACTCCACGCTCAACCGCCAAGGCGTGCGCATGGGCTCCGCCGACATCTACGAGGTCGTCGAACGGCTCCCCGAGATCAAGGAATCCCTGGTCATCGGCATCGAACAGGCCGACGGCGGCTACTGGATGCCCCTCTTCGTGCACCTCGCCCCCGGAGCGGTCCTCGACGAGGCACTCCTCGCCCGCATCAAACAGGCCATCCGCGAACAGCTCTCGCCGCGCCACATCCCCGACGAGGTCATCGAGGTACCCGGAGTCCCGCACACCCTCACCGGCAAACGGATCGAGGTCCCCGTCAAACGCCTCCTCCAGGGCACCCCACTGGAAAAGGCCGTCAACCCCGGCTCCATCGACAACCTGAACCTCCTGCACTTCTACGAGGACCTCGCCCGCAAGCGGTCCTGAGCCCGCACTCACAGTCACCAAGGCGATCGCGCCGGCGCTTTCGGCGGGCTCGTCCTCGATAGCACTATGGTCGTGACCTGCACGTTTCGCCGCGACAGGGTTGGAGGTCGACTGGCGAGCCCCCGATTGTCAGTGCCGTCGATTACTGTGAGTGAGCATTGATCGACTGTGCACACAGGGGGAAAACATGGCACACATCGACCGCCGAACGATGCGACGCGTCCTGCGCCGTGAAATCGCCGGCACCATCGGCCTGCTCACCGACGAACACGACTTCCGTGCCATGCGGCGCTACCGCACCTTCACCTTCGACGATCACCCGACGTACCTCCAGCAGGTCGAAGACCTCCTGCGGACACGCGCACTGCAGGGCAGCCACACCACCGTGGCGCTCTTCGACCCGCAGGAGTACGCCGAGTACTGCACCACCAAGGGCCTCGACCCCGACATCCCCGCCAACCGCACCCGCTTCACGGCCGAACTCGCCACCACCGGCCCCACCATCCCCTACGAGGGCCAGCCCCTCACCGACCTCCTGCCCGCCCTCGTCGATGAAGCCGTCCGACAGGCGACCTGGGAGTACGCGGCCACCCTGCTGGCCCGCCTCGGCGCCTGCGCCACCTGCGGGGAGGACATCGGCCGCGCGGCCTTCACACGCGCATCGGATCTCGTCGCCCGCATCCTCGACACGGCATCACCCGGCAACCGGCATCTCGTCTGCAGCGTCACCGGCACACCCGAAACGCTCGTCGCCGTGCTCCACGCGGACGAAGAGGCCGACGGCGCCACACAACTCGACGAGGCCGAAGCACTCGAGTTCACCACCGTCCTCGCCCTGGGACTCGCCACGCAAAGTCCGGGCGGCCTGGTCATGCGCACCAGCGCTCCCGACACCCCCGACCGGATCTACGGGTGGCGTCTGCGCGGAGAAGGCCTCGAACCCCTGACCGCCGGGGAGGTCTTCGACGCCTATTGCACCGACGTCGAATCCGGCGACCTCATCTCACCCGAGTCCGGCGTGGACTACTGCTTCCCACCGGACCTCGGCCCGGACGGACGGCCGCCGGGCCACCACCACTGAACGAAACGGAACGCCCACATACAGCAGGGGCGCGCCACCCGAAGGCGGAGCGCCCCTGCTCACCGGCTCATCGCCGACCAGATCCGACCACTACTCGCCGGACAGCACGGCCTGCGCCGCGTTGCGTGCCTCCTCGGCACTGTCCGTGGCCCGCGCGGCTGCCGCGGCACGCTCGCACTGAGCCAGCGTGAACTTCGCCAGGGACGCCCGCACGTAGGGGATCGACGCCGACCCCATGGAAAGAGAGGTGACACCCAGACCCGCCAGCACACACGCGAGCAGCGGATCGGCAGCGGCCTCACCACAGACACCGCAGCTCTTGCCCTCGGCCTTGGCCGCCTCGGCGGACACGGCGACGAGGTCCAGCAGCGCGGGCTGCCACGGATCCTGCAGCCGGGACACCGCACCCACCTGCCGGTCGGCGGCGAAGGTGTACTGCGCGAGGTCGTTCGTGCCCAGCGACAGGAACTCCACCTCCTGCAGGATCGAACGAGCCCGCAGAGCGGCCGACGGAATCTCCACCATCGCGCCGAACTTCGCCTGCAGGCCCGCCTCACGGCACGCGTCCGCGAACGCCTTCGCGTCGGCGCGGTCCGCCACCATCGGCGCCATCACCTCGAGGTAGACCGGCAGCCCCTCGACGGCCTTCGCCAGCGCCGTCAACTGGGTCCGCAGGACGTCGGGGTGGTCCAGCAGCGTCCGAAGCCCACGCACACCCAGCGCCGGGTTGGGCTCGTCGGCCGGAGTCAGGAAGTCCAGAGGCTTGTCCGCACCCGCGTCCAGCACCCGCACGACGACTCGTCCCTCGGGGAAGGCCTCGAGCACCTGGCGGTAGGCCTCGACCTGCTTCTCCTCGGACGGGGCATGCTTGCTGTCGTCGAGAAAGAGGAACTCGGTCCGGAAGAGCCCGACGCCCTCAGCGCCGGCCTCGACGGCCGCAGGCACATCGGCGGGTCCGCCGATGTTCGCGAGCAGCGGCACCTTGTGACCGTCCGCAGTGGCACCCGGACCGGTCGAGGCGGCCAGCGCCGCCTTGCGCTCCGCGGCCGCTGCGCGCAGCCGGCCCTTCTTCTCGTCGCTCGGGTTGACGAAGATGTCGCCGGTGCTGCCGTCGACGGCGATCACCGTTCCCTCGGCGAGCTCACCGGCTCCCGGCAGAGCCACGACAGCCGGCACACCGAGCGCGCGGGCGAGGATCGCACTGTGGCTCGTCGGCCCGCCCTCCTCGGTCACGAAACCGAGCACCAGCGTGGGGTCCAGCAGCGCGGTGTCGGCGGGCGCCAGGTCCCGCGCAACCAGCACATAGGGCTCGTCACTGTCCGGGACACCCGGCATCGGAACACCCAGCAGACGGGCGACGATACGATTCCGCACATCGTCGAGATCGGCTACGCGGCCGGCGAGGTACTCGCCTGCTCCGGCCAGCAACTCCCGGTACGCGGCGAATGCGTCGTACACAGCGCGCTCGGCCGTGCTCCCGACGGCGATACGCCGGTCCACGTCGACCATCAACTCGGGGTCCTGAGCCATCATGGCCTGCGCTTCGAGCACTGCCTGGGCTTCACCCCCCGCCAGATTGCCGCGAGCCATGAGGTCGGCTGCCACGGCCTCCACAGCTTTGCGGGCGCGCCCCTGCTCGCGCTCCGCGTCCTCCGCAGGTATCTGCTTGGCAGGCGGTTCGAGCACCGCCGTTCCCATGTGCCGAACCTCGCCGATCGCCACTCCGTGACTGACACCGACGCCTCGCAGCGTTGTCTCCATTTCACCCGTCTCCGATAGTGCGGCGGGTCCCGCCGCCGCGGTGATTGTCCTGTTGCGCCGTCGACATGACGGCCTCGGCACTACTGCCAGGAAAAGAGGACGTCGCCGGCCTTCACGTCGCCATCTTCACGGAGTTCACCGAGAGAATCAGCCGTGGCCTCCAGTGCGACGATCGGGCACACCGGGGACTTGCCGGCCTCCTCGACTGCGCCCGGGTTCCACCGCACGATGCTCTGCCCACGCGTGACGGTGTCGCCCTTGTTCACGAGCAGCTCGAAGCCCTCGCCGTTGAGCTGCACGGTGTCGATCCCGAGATGGGTGAGCACTCCATGCCCGTCGGCGTCCACCACGACGAAAGCGTGCGGATGGAGGGAGACGATGACTCCGTCCACGGGGGCGACGGCCTCGGAAGGCTCACGCACCGGGTCGATCGCTGTGCCCGGGCCGACCATGGCTCCGGAGAAGACCGGATCCGGCACCGCTGCCAGCCCGATGGCGCGTCCTGCAAGAGGGGACGTCACGGTGGTCATGGGAAGCCTCCCGGGGGTGGAGATGTATATGGGCCGTTACTGCCTGTCCAGGACGGCGCACTGTGCAGCAGGGTATGTCATACGAAGTACCGCTTCCGCACGAGAGCTCCCGATCCATGGTCTAGACCACTAGCCTAATCGATTTGCAGCGACTCCGTGGCCCCGTGTACAGTCGTGCTCCTGCTTGAGGGTGAGCGACGCGAACAAGCGCGCTTGCCGAGCAGCATCCAACTTGTCAGATCCTATCTTTGGATCATCTTCTGCATGCCTGCAGGACGGTGGTCAGAAGGCCGGAAAAACCCTGATAGAGTCTGGAACGCAAGACCGAAGGGAAACTGCCCGGAGGAAAGCCTGAGTGAAGCTCGGGTAAGTACAAAGGAAGCGTCCGTTCCTTGAGAACTCAACAGCGTGCCAAAAATCAACGCCAGATATGTTGATACCCCGTCCCCGGCAGTGATAGCTGAGGATGAGGTTCCTTTGAAGTAAAACACAGCGAGGACGCTGTGAACGGCCGGGCTTATTCCGCCTGGCTGTTCCGCTCTCGTGGTGTCGTCCCGATTACGGGAAAACATTCACGG